>CAMDCW010000130.1 GCA_945890745.1 Phycisphaera mikurensis NBRC 102666 | reverse complement strand
CGCGCAGCGCCAACAAGTCCTTCATAGTGTTCGGCACCTCGCCGCCATGCTGATCCACCAGCGTGCGCATGGATTCATGCACGGCGCGCGCCTTATTCCGCCACAAACCAATGGTGCGAATGAATGGCGCGATCTCGTCCGCGGATGATGAAGCAAGGTGATTTGCAGTTGGAAATTGCGCAAACAGGGCGGGTGTTGCCGCATTCACGCCTTCGTCGGTTGCTTGTGCGCTCAGGATGGTGGCAATGAGAAGTTCATGCGGCACCTTCCAATCCAGTCGGCACTTTGCATGTGGATAGCGCGCATCAAGTGCCGCAAGAAGTTGCAACGCGCGTTCGCGTTGTCGTGCACTCTTGCGCGGAAGTTCAAATTCGATTTCCGGCCAGAGTGCGTTACCAGTCACCGCGTGCAACCTTTCGGACAGGTGCCGCCATCAATGCGGGCAACAGGCATACCAACGCGCCGATGACGAATAGCATTTGCACCTTGAATCCCGCATCAGCCGCCACATGTGCGGTGTCGAAACGTGCGCGCGCTGCTTCGGCAGCGGCTCGATCGTTGGCTGCAACGGCATCCCAATAGGCAAGTAAGTCAACGGTCATTGCCGGGGCAGTCCAGGCGCGCCATGCAAGAATCAATGCGGCACCCGCAACGCACACAAAGAACACCGTGCGTGCCCAACGCATTCCGTTGAAGTGGCCAAGCCGCGCCAATCGAACCGTGCACCCAACCGTGAGTGCCGACGCTGCAAACTGCACCCAGTCGCCTGCCATAAAGAGCGGCTGCAGCATCTTGCCGGCAGCAAATCGACCCATTTCAGCAGTGTCTCCTGCAAAGAACCCCTCGGTTCCTGCAACGGAGATTCCCAGCTTGGGAAGCGCACCGAACGCGCCCATGGCCGCGACGCCGGTTGCCAGAATGACGGACAACCACACTGAAAGCGCAAACAAGAGAATGGTGGCAGTGGTGCGCATCGCCTGAGTCTAGTGGGCAGAACACGGGGGCAGCGCGCTCGGCGATCACGAAACGTGTCGCGTCCCATGCCCTTCGCCGCGCTCCACTACCCTATAGATATGGATATTCGCGTGCAGATTCCGCTTGGTGTCACCATTGCTGCGCTTGGCGATACCGCCGCAGCCCTCGCCTGGGTGGCATCGCGCGGCATTGCCGGTGTGCAACTGAGCGCCACGCATCCATCCATGCGCCCGCGCGATCTCGGTGCCAGTGCGCGGCGCGATCTCCGCGCCACGCTCGCGCGGTATGAATTGGTGGTCACGGGTATTGATGCGTGGATTCCAAGTGAACACTTCATTGATCCTGCCCATGCAGACCGAGCGATCGAAGCGGCGTGTGCAGCATGCGAATTCGCCAGTGAGTTTGGGCGCGTGCCCGTCACGCTGCAATTGCCGCGTGCCACCGATCACGCTGGCGCGCAGAGCACCGCAGGTCCGCACGCCGCCGGTGCAACAAACAACGCCGCCCAAGAATCTCACGCTGCGCGCCGGCACGACGCCATCAACGCCATCGCCTCGGCTGCCGAGCGTTCCGGGGTAACGGTCGCCGACGCGTCCGGTGCCGCGGGCGCGCCATGGCCACCCATGGGCGTGTCGCTTGACCCGGCGGCGGTCCTTGCCGAAGGCGGCGAACCGGTCAACATGGTTTCGCAACTTGGTCCCCGCTTGGTGTCGGCACGGATTGTGGACCTCCTGCGCTCTGGAATGCGCGGTCCGATCGGCGCAGCGGGTGAATCTCGGCTGGATGTGCTTGGATTCCGGGTGGCCCTGGAGATGGCCGGACTCGCCCGATTCCCAGTGATCGACGCTCGGCAGTGGATCGATCCCCATGCGGGAGTCTTGGCCACCGTTCAGGCATGGGGTCGGGCGATCCCGTCCTAATTCGCTTCCACTACACTTCGATCCATGGCACGTCGCGCGGCTCCGGCTCTCTATGAATTAATGCGTCGCCCCGGCGCGCCGGTTGCGTCTTCGTCTTCGCCCGCAATGGCCGGGACTCCGCGCCGCGTCGGCAACGCGCCCGGCCTGCCTTCTACATTTGAAATTTCACTTCGGCGCGCGATTGTGTTGGGGATTGCCGTGGTGGTTGCCGTCTCCATCGCCTACGGCCTTGGAGTCAAGCGCGGTTCGAGCGCCAACACCGGCGCACCGCGCAGCGGAAGTGACGCGGAGTCGGTCAGTCCTCCGTCGGTCGTATCGCAACAGACATCGCCCGTGATTCCCGCCATCCCGGGGAAGTCCTCCGGAGCAGCCAACAGCAAGAACGCCGCTCCGGTCCCGGGTACTTCCGGGTCTGGAAAGTCTGCGCCTGCCGCCCGCGCAGCAACCGATAACAAGTCAGATCCCCGGGTCAAGGGGATGTATTACTTTGTGGTTGGCCATCCATCATCCGACCGCCGGGTGGAGATGCTGACATTTTGTCGGGCTGAGGGGCTTGATGCGTACCTCGTTCCCGATGATAATGCTTTATTGCGTAAGATCATCGTCCTGCCTGGTTACCGCGACCTGTCTGAAAAATCCTCGTCAGAGATAAAAGCTCTCGAAGCGAAGATCAAGCAGGTCGGCAAGAAGTGGAAGGGCAACAAGCCCGGAAACAAGGACTTTGACGACGCGTACCCTGCGCTCTTCAAATAAACGAGCAATGGATACGCCGACGGAATGTAAGAGAGACTGAAACGGAGTCGTCACGAAGGCGCCTCCGAAACACTGAACCCGCGTTGAAAGATAGAACCCGATGAGCCTTCACCGTAGCCTAAAGACCAAGTCCGGCGCCCTTAACCAGCACCGCAACGTGCTGACCCGCGCCGAGCGCATCGCAAAGCTGACCGAGGAAGAGCGCTTCGAAGTTGGTAAGAACAACGCGCTTGGTCTCGTCAAGGTCCGCAGCATCAAGATTGCTGCTGGCAAGAAGCCGAAGAAGGCTGAAGAGGCTGATGCCACCGCGAAGCCGGGCGCTAAGGGCGCAGCGAAGGGTGCAGCAGCACCAGCCGCGAAGGCCGCAGCGAAGCCAGCCGCTAAGAAGTAATCCGTATGACCACGCACACCTCCTCGGGCGGCCCATTGGGCCGCCTTTCTCTTTCCTCACTCATTTCGCAGCGCGCTCGATCCATCGACGCGTCAGGTATTCGCAAGGTGTTCGACCTGGCGGCCAAGATGAAGGACCCGATCAATCTTTCGATCGGGCAGCCTGATTTCTTGGTTCCCGCGGTGATGAAAGAGGCGGCCAAGGCAGCCATTGATGCCGATCGCAATGGCTACACGGTGACGCAGGGGATTCCGGAACTCATTGATGCCACGTGGAATCACCTGCGCAGCAATGTTGGTTGGGATGGCCCGGGTGAGCATCGCAGTTTGGTGATCACCAGTGGTACCAGTGGTGGCATTGTGCTTGCAGCCATGGCGTTGTTAGACGCGGGTGATGAGATGATCATTCCCGATCCGTACTTTGTGATGTACGCGCAATTGGGCAAGATGACTGGTGGCACCATGGTGTGCTGCGATACCTATCCAGACTTTCGTATGACCGCCGAGCGCATTGAGCGCTGCATGACGCCGCGCACCAAGGCGGTGTTGATTTGCAGTCCAAGTAATCCATGCGGCACTGTGCTCACCGGCGCGGAACTGCGCGACATTGTTGACCTGTGCCGTCGCCGCGGCGTGCTGCTCATCAGCGATGAGATCTACGACGAGTTCTGCTTTAGCGACATGCGCGAGGATGGTCACTGCCCAAGTCCGGCGCGTTTCAGCGATGAATGCCTGTTGATCCGCGGCTTCGGTAAGACGTATGGATGCACGGGTTGGCGCCTTGGATACGTGGCGGGGCCAAAGGAAATTGTGCAAGAGATTGCCAAGTTCCAGCAGTACACCTACGTGTGCGCGCCCAGCATGGCGCAGTGGGGCGTGATTCCAAGTTTCGGCGTCGACCTTGCGCCCATCGTTTCTGACTATGAACGACGGCGGCAGATGGTGGTCGATGCGTTTGCTGGAGTGACCACGGTTCCGCGGCCTGGTGGCGCGTTCTATGCGTTTGTTGAAGTTCCCAAGCGCCTTGGAATCACCGGCCATGAATTTGTTGAACAAGCGATCGCCAACCGTGTGTTGGTGATTCCTGGCAACGTGTTTAGCCGGCGTGACACGCACTTCCGAATTAGCTTTGCAACACGGCCCGACAAATTGGCGGAAGGTCTTGCCATTCTGCGCGGCTTGATGACTGCGTAAGGCGAACGTGCACCGCGCGAACGCGCAGCACACAATTCCAATGAAACGAACAGGCGCCCGAGCACGAAGCTCGGGCGCCTGTTGATTTCGGAGTGTCAGGCGTCTTGCGACGCAGGACTCAGATGATTCTTACGGGGTCTTCTTCGGGGCGGTGCCGGCAGCGGATGCTGCGGACGAGCCTTCAGCAGACTTCATGCGGTCCTTGAGTCCCTCGTTCGGGCTCTTGATGGTGCCAGCGGCTGGAGCTGCATCGTTCTTCTGAACGGACTTGGTGGCTGGTGAGCCGCCGTCGCAGCCGGTGAGGACAACGAGTAGGGCGACTGCGCTTGCGGTGGCGATGATCTTCATAGTGGTTCCTGAATTGCCTTTCGATGCTCGGGCTTACGTTTGGGCGAGCTTCCCAATGCGCGGGGGCATGTATTGCCGAGTGCCGCGCACGCGCAGTGTCTCAGAACCGTTCGGTTGCCGTCAAGGGGTGGTTCCCGCAACTTACCCAAGATTATTTCGAACGCAGCGCCGGTTCGGCAAGGCGCCATCGACCCGCTGCGGCAGCCGGGGCAAGCCAGCGCCACTGCGTATGGAACGTGTCATCGTTGTCGGCAATGCCAACCTGAATGGACGCCATTGCCCCCGCGCTTGCAGGGAGCGGCACTTCCATGTGTGCGGTCCAACCGGTGCCGGCGCTCGTTTGGCATTGCATGGTGACACCATCCGGCGCGGTGCAACCGGTAGTAAATGGTTCAACAAGAAAGTCGATGGGCGCAGCCAGTGCTGGGCTTTCAATCAAGACGCGAATGGCGTCGGCGTGCGGATCGTTTTTGCGCTTGGCGTCGGGTGCGCTCCATGAAGGCGCTGCGGCTTGCAGTTGGTCTGGTACCAGTGCATCGATGATCAACTTCTTGCCGTCAGCAGAGCGCGTGAACTGCACTGTGGGGTTCTCTTCACGGGTGTCGTACGGGGAGTAATTCCATGCCAGCACTGGTAGTGAAACGGCGCTTGCAACGTCTGTACCAAGTTGCACCGTTCGATCAATCGGTAGGCGCGTGGGAAGGTAAATCGGCACGGTTCGGCCTTTGCTATCTACAAAGGTGGCGTACATATCAAGCTGCGGTGCCAAGATCGTTCCGCTCTGCGGCATGAGTGTGACGGGAACTTCAATAGTCATTTCACTCTTGGCGGGTACATCGTGTTCGCATGCGCCGCTGGCAACGCGCAACATGGAGCGCGCGTTGGTTGCCATGGTGCTGGCGTAGTCAACATCAGCGAGGGTGTGACTGGTCCAACCGTTCGCTCCTCCAGTTGTTCCGGGAGTTCCTTGGCCCGCTCGACCGGCGGTCCACCACACGGCGGGGCCATTGGCATTGCGCAGTACACCGGGCGGATCAAGCGTGACATGGATAGGCACATCAATGGGGTTCTTCACTATAAACCGCGCGACTGCTTCTGTCGGAGCAGTCAAGGTGGATGGATCAGGCAGCTTGCCATCAGTGCGCACCGCGGGCACTGGGTCACGCAATGCATACACGCGGTCTTGATCAGCGCGTGTGACAAAGTCCTCGGGAAGTACCAGACCCACTGGCTGGTGCCACACTCGCAGCGCGCCTTCGGAAGTGCAATCAACAAACGTCAAGTGTTGCATCTGCCCGGCCAGCGGATGTTGATCGATCATTCCGCCGCAGGTGCCCACAATGTGGTACTGGACGCCGCCGACATCTGCGTCGCGCTGCAATGCGTGAAAGTGACCAGCAATGACTGCGTCAACGCCGGCCTGCTCTAGGAGCGGTTGCACGCGATCGTTCCACTTGACTGAGGGGTACCGCCACATGGGTCGGTGCATGAGTAGGAAGATCGGTTGATTACGCTTGGATGCAGATTGCAGCGCGCCCGAAAGCCATGCAATTTGCGCGTCACTAAAGCCCATCTTGGAATCGCCTAAGCCTTCATCACTAAAGATCACCAACACCGTGGCCAGATCAAGTTCAACGGAGTACCACACGGGTCCAAAGCGTTGCCGGTACTGCTCTGCAAACGTGGCATCTCCAGCGGTGCGCGTTCCGCTGATGACATCATGATTGCCGGCAGTGGGATAGAAGGCGGGAGAGAGTTTGCCAACTGCGCCAAGGTATTCGTCCACCTCAGTATTCCAAAGCGAAGTCGAGCGCGTGTAGCCCTGCACCATGTCACCAACGGTGAAGACCGCGTCGGGTCGAACGATGTTCAAATCTTCCACCGCAGCCAAGAGGTATGGAATGCCCCACGCGCGACCCGTGGTGCGGTCGGGCAGAATGGCGATCCGCTGCACACGCGGGCGAGCTCCGTCTTTGACCACTTGGCCATCGGTGGCACGCCCGTTGCTATCCGCTTGGAAGTGCGGCGGGGCGCCTGCAGAGGTGGCGGCCATGGTCAGAACGATGAGAGCGGCGGCAGAAAGCATGCGCGGATTGTCTCCGCAAATGCGATGCGGCGCACAGCGTTCCGGTTAGAAATTGGCTTGGTTTGCAGAAGAAGCCGATGCGCGGTTTACGCCTTCGCGTTCTACGCCTTCGCGGTACTGGTTCCCGCGCCCGGAAACGGAATCGACGGTCCACGCATGATGGATTCGCACGCTGCGGCAAGTTGGTCGGCGCAGCGCGCTGACGCAAATCCAGCGGCGGTTCGAACCGCGGCTTCGGCACCCACGGCCCCGGCAGCTGCGGGGTCGAGCATGGCCTTGGTCAATTGCGCGGTCCATTCGCGCGCGTCGCGCTCTTGCACCACCAGCGCAGTGACTCCATCAATCAAGTGATCAGCAAATGGATCATCCATCGCTACCACGGTTCTGCCAAGCCCCATCGCTTCAAGGACGACGGATCGAACGCCGTGAAGTGCTTCCGGCAGCGCAAACACGCCGCAAGCAAGCGCCAACGGTCGCACCATTTCCAGGCGTGACACGCCGTTCAGAACACGTTGCACGCCGAACTCACGGGCGAGCGCCCACAGGCGGGGGTCGTGCCCGGGGGGCAACTCAATGGCCACTTGAAATTCAGGAAGCGCGGGCATGACATCGGCGATGGCCGCAAACACGGCGCGGTAGGCGCCAACGTCACGGCCAGTTCCAGCGATCGCCAAACTTTGTGGGCTGGCGACGAAGGTATCGCGCCGCGATGGCACCGGAACGCCAAGCGGGAGAACGGTAACCATCTGCTCACCCACAACGCGGGCTGCACGCGCGGCGATCGGTGCCGTGGCGGCGCACACCAAGTCAAGGCGGCCGGTGTGTCGCTTGAGCGCCGTGGCATCAAGCTCATCGGAGGTAGAGACCATGGCAACCAGTCCGGCATCCATGTCATCTGCTAATTCCGCAGCGGCAATGAACGCGCGCGCTCCGAAACTCACAAATATCTCCGGCGGATCGTCCTCAAGCGAACTACTCAGCGCTCCAAGGCGCGAAGGGCGAAAGAGCAGCGAACTATCAAAGTCAAAGGTTGACGCTGCAATCATGCGGAGTAGCGGCGGCTCATCACGCGCTGGTGGCAGGATGCGGCGAACACGTACGCCATCGCCAGCAAGTGCTACGGCCAGGCGTTGCACTGCAGCAGCGTCTGTCAGGAGGCGTTCGGGATCGACGACGAGCGCGATGTGCATCCAGCCTCCAGTGGTTCAAAGGCGAGCAACATTTCAGCCGGAATACGCGCAGGTTTGCGAGTGGCTAAGTCAACAAGTGCCCAACACGTCGACGCGCTGCACACCACGGCGCCATCACGCGCGCGCAGAATGGTGGTGTCGCGCCAACTGGTGACGCGACTGACCGATCGAATCCATGTGAAGACATGCAACTCATCACCAGGAAAGACTTCGGCGCGGTAGTCCACTTCATGGCGAGCAACAAACCACATGCGGCCGCTTGCTAAGAG
>CAMDCW010000129.1 GCA_945890745.1 Phycisphaera mikurensis NBRC 102666 | reverse complement strand
GGTACCGGCGGTGGTGTGTTCATCGCACGGGAGTGGTTGCGGCAGGCGCGCTCGGCGCAACGGCCGGCTTTGATTGATCGGGCTTGGCCGCGGTTGGCGTTGGCTGCGGTTCTGTAGGCGGATGGGTCATCTTGCCGCCCGCGGTTTCAAGAGTGAATTGACCATCGGCGCCCTTGACGCACCGCGCGCTGATGGTGTCGACGGCGGGCGTGTCCGGAGCGAGGGTCAACACATCGCCTTCCGAGTTCCAAATTCCAGAATGCTCGGTGATGCCAGTGGCTGGCCCCGTGCGTCGCCATTCGTAGCGGCCATTTTCAAACACCAAGAGTTCTTCAGTGGCAGCGACCCATGCGCCCAACATGTCATCCGCGGGGATGTGTGGGGGGGTGGCAAGCCAGCGGAAGTCGGTCATGCCTTCGCGATGCAGTTCGGTGACGCCATCGTCCTTCTGCAGCGTGACACGGTGTCGAGTGCCCGTCTTGACGCGGTATGGCTCCAGGTCAAAGAACACGTAGTTGGTGCGGCGCCATGCGCCCACTTCAACCGGACGCTTGAAGCGATCCTGCGAGACCCAGACGCGGTACGCGCCGTTTGCATCCAAGCGCATCAGTTCCACGCCGTTGCTCCACCAGCCGTCGACACGCTCCGGCTTGGCTGGGTCGAAATCCAGCGGAATGTCCGAGACCTGCTTGGCATTCTGCGCAAGCGCCGTGGATGGCGCGCACACTGCCAGCGCAAGCATCGCCGTCGCCATGCTTGGCAGCAGGGCGGCGTGCATGGAGAGGTTGCGGAAGGAGAAGGCGAGGCGCGGCTTCGTCTGCATGGCAGAAGCCTATACGGAGGAAATCCGGGGACGGATCGACTGATTTTGTGCGGAATTGCCGTTAGCTACGGATCACGGGCAAGATCACCTTGCGCTCGATATCCGAGGTTGGCTGCACGACCAAGTCGTAGCCATCGCTCCCAACAACGGTGCAGCGAACCAGTTCGCCGGGCGCCAGTTTCTCGCGGGAGAGCACGTAGGTCAGCGCGTCGATCTGCGGCGCCTGGTGGTAGCAACGCCCCACGTGCAGGATGCCGCCTTCGCTCACGCCCGGCGTAGCGCGGCCAGCGGTGGCGCCAGCGGCGGGACCGTCAACCAGCACGTCAAATTGCACGCGCTGTTCAGCTTGGTAAGCCGCGTTCTCAAAGGCAACTTCCTGTTGAGCAAGCATGAGTTCGCGTTCGCGTTCGGCCTTGACTTCGTCGGGAACATGAAGGGCAGGGTCTGCGTCCATGGTTCCAGCGGGCGTGCCATCTTCCGGTGAGTACTTGAAGACGCCCATGGCATCAAAGCCAAACTCTTGGACGAACTCCAGCAGTTCTTCATGATCCGCCTGCGTCTCGCCAGGGAATCCAGTGATGAAGGTGGTTCGAATGGCGATGCCCGGAACGCGTTCGCGCAATTTCTCAAGGAGTTCCGCTTGCTGACGCTTGGATGTGTGACGACGCATCGAAGTGAGCATCGAGTCACTCATGTGTTGCAGCGGCATGTCGATGTACTTGACCACATTATCAAGTGATGCCATGGCATCGATCATTTCATCGGTGAAGTTGGACGGATACGCGTACATCAAGCGTGCCCAGCCGGCGCCGTGTTCGCGCACTGCGCCGTCCACTGCGCGCAACATGCCAACCAGGCCTTCGTTGTAGCCAATATCGTTGCCGAAACTGGTGGTGTCTTGACCGATCAGATTCAGTTCAAACGCGCCATCAGCAAGCAGCGCGCGCGCTTCGGAAACGATGGTTTCCACCGGCTTGGAACGCATCTTGCCACGAATGGACGGAATGGTGCAGAACGCGCAGCGTTGGTTGCAGCCTTCGCTGACGCGCAGGTATGCCCAGTGGCGCGGGGTGAGTCGGAATCGATTTGAGTCATCCTCAAAGTAGCCGATGCCTTTGCCGTCCTTGCCATTCACAGTGAGTCCGGTGGTGGCGATGCCGCGTTCGGCGGCGGCTTGCAGCGCGTTGCCGGCAATCCAGTAGCGGGGTGCATCAGTGCCGGCGGTGCCGGGACCAGCGTTGGCTTCGCGCGCGGCGCGGCCGCTCACAGCATCCATGATGTGGTCACGATCAAAGACACCAATCATGGCGTCGATACCAGGTGCCCACTCCAGCATCTTGGCGCGGTGGCGCTGCACAAGGCAGCCAGCCACGACGACGCGCTTCACAGTGCCAGCGCGTTTGCGTTCGAGTGCTTCTTGAATGACTTCCAGACTTTCGTCCTTGGACGCTTCAAGAAAGCCGCAGGTGTTGATGACGATGGCGTCGGCTGCATCGTGGTCGGAGACCAACTTGATGCCGCCAGCGGCCAAGACGCCGAGCATCTTCTCGCTGTCAACAAGGTTCTTCGGGCAGCCGAGGCTGACGAATGCGACGGAGCGAATGGAGTCATCGGAAGCGGTCATCGAAGGGGCGATTCTAGGCAGTTCCGCTCAGGACGCGAAGTGTGCCAACATGGTGCGCCATTCCCCGTAGCGGTATGGGACGTCATGCGCGTCGTGGAGGGCGCGGAGGCGGCCGAGGGTGCGTTCTGAGAGGTCTTCCTGCCACCCAGCGGCGCGGGGGTCACAGAAGTAGATCCGGCACCCGAGCGGGCGCACGGCATGCACTCCGCAGCGTCCGTTGTCTAAGAATGGGCAGTCGCCGCGCATGGCGGCGGCGCGGACCGCGGCTGCGTCCGGCACCATTCCGGAGCCGCGCAGGCACCAGGCGGCTTCGATGCCGGTGACATACAGGCGGTGACCGTATTCCTCAAAGCGGCAGCAGCGGCCGCTGGCGTTGCAGACCGGGCGCAAGGTTTCCGTCTCGGTAGCAACAACGCCGTAGATGGCGCGCAGTTCTGCGTCGATGGCTGGGTTCCATGCGGCCTCGCTCCACCGTGCGGCGAGTTCGGCAGCATCGGGAGGGAGCGCAGCGAAAGGATCAGCTGCGCCGGAATTCACCGCGGCCAGCTCCCGCCTTCGGCTTTGTCACGCTCAAGCGCAACACGAATCTGCAGGTAGTCATGCACCGGGCCCTTGTCCATGCCGGGACACGGGACGTGTTTCTTGGTCTCTTCCCACGCCTTGCGGCTGCGCAGGTTGCCATCCCAGAATGGCCACGTGCGGCATTGCTCGGGGCGTGCTTCGTACAGACCGCACACGGCTTTACCGGGGATTGAATTGCGATCGAGGAAGATGCAATCGTTGCCGAACTCGGTGGTCTTCTCGCGGAGTGAGCGTTGCTTTCCAACCTTGCGCGCGTAGCGCTCCAGGAATTCAGCAAGCGGGAGATTGAGTTTCTCCGCCATCGCGCGGCCTTCATCGGGCGTGAAGAGCACAACGCCTTCTGGGCCCGTGCAGCAGTTGCCGCACATGGTGCATTCGAACTGGAGTCCGTCGCGATACCAAGGTTCACCCTTGCCGCGTGCGATTGATGGTTCAGGCATGGAGAGAGAGTCTACGAATTAAATCGGTACCGGCAGCAGTGGGGCATCCAATTAGTTGCGAACACGTTGAGCGTCGTGAACGACCGCCGTAAGCACAACGCCCCCGGCGCAGGGCCGAGGGCGTTGGAAGTTTCATGCAGTGGAGACGGGCTTTAGTCGCCGGGCTCTTCGTCGGCCACGAGTTCGCTTGCGCCTTCAACGGCGGTGCGCAGTGACTCGTTCAGATCAGCAAGGGTTTCTTGGCTGATGGTGGTGGCGTACGCCGGGCTCTCTGCTCCGAGTTCCTCGGCCTCATCGCGCGCCTCGGCCAAGAAGGCCTCGTCGCTCGTCTCGTCGCCTTCTGGAACATCCACAAGCTTGGCAACGCGAATGCGCTGGTAGGAGTGGAAGCCAGTTCCGGCTGGAATGAGGTGACCCAGGATGACGTTCTCCTTGAGACCGCGCAGCTCGTCCGTGGCGCCTGCAAGGGCGGCCTCGGTGAGAACCTTGGTGGTCTCCTGGAAGCTTGCGCCCGACAGGAAGCTCTCGCTCTGCAGCGAAGCCTTGGTGATGCCGAGCAGCAACGTCTTGTACGTGGCTGGCTTTGGCTTCTTGGTCTTCGCTTCCTTGCCGCCCTTGTCCTTGGCGAGCGCGTTGGCTTCCTTGATGTCTTCCTTGGAGAACAAACTTCCAATGAGGAGCGAGGTGTCGCCCGAGTCCTCGATGCGCAACATGCCGCTGAGGTTCTCGTTGCGCTGCTTGAGGTCGAAGCGTTCGACAACTTGGTTCGGCAGGAAGTCGCTGTCACCAGGGGTGGTGACGCGCACCTTGCTCAACATCTGTCGCAGGATGGTTTCGATGTGCTTGTCGGAGATCACCACGCCCTGCGCGCGATAGACATTCTGCACCTCGTCCAGCATGTAGCTGTACAGGGCTTCTTCGCCCTTGATGCGCAGGATGTCAGCAGGAACCTGTGGACCTTCGGTGAGCGGATCGCCCGACACCACGCTGTCGCCCGTGTGGACGCGCAGGTGCTTGCCCTGCGGAACGTGATGATCGAACTCTTCGCCCGAGTCAGAGACGACGCGGATGGTCATCTTGCCCTTGCGCTTGTCACTCAGAAGTTCCACGCGTCCGCCGATTTCGGCAAGCACAGCGGGGTCCTTCGGATTGCGAGCTTCGAAGAGTTCAGTGACGCGCGGCAGACCACCGACGATGTCAGCGCTGCGTCCAGCTTCCTTCGGCTGGCTAGCAACCAACTGACCGGCGGTAACCATGGCACCTTCTTCGACTTCGATACGAGCCTTGGCAGGCAAGTGATGGAAGTCCAAGATCGCGCCGGAGCCGTCCAAGATGGTGATCTGCGGATGCTTCTCACCCTTGTGCTCAGTGATGATGCGCTCGGTGTTTGCACCGCGGATCTCAACCTTGACGGTCTCGCCGACGATGACGTCTTCGAACTTAATCTTGCCGGGCTTCTCAGCCAAGATCGGAGTCTTGGTTGCATCCCACTTGACCAGCGAGTGACCCTTCTTGATTGGGTCGCCACTGCGGACCAAGATGGTTCCGCCGTACGGCACTGGGTGGTGCTCAAGTTCGCGGCCCTTCGCATCGTTGATGCGGATGATGCCGTTCTTCTTGAGGGCCACGAACGCCTTGGTTCCGTCCTCGAGGGTGGTTTCAACTTCGTTGCACTCAACCACCTCAACGATGCCCGCGGTCTTGGCCTTGTGCACGGTGTCGGCGACGGTGCTGACTGCGATACCGCCGGTATGGAAGGTACGCATGGTGAGCTGCGTACCCGGTTCACCGATGGACTGCGCCGCGATGATGCCGACGGCCATTCCCTGCTCAACCGGCTGACCGGTGGAGAGGTCCATGCCGTAGCAGCAACCGCAGACGCCGCGTGCGGTCTCGCACGTGAGCGGACTACGAACATGCACGGTGTCGATGCCAAGATCTTCGATCTCGCGGGCAATGATGTCCGTGATGATCTGGTTCTTGCCAACAACTTCGCGACCAGTACGCAGATCGACGATCGCCTGCAGGGCAGTGCGGCCGCGGATCTGGTCCTTCAGCGGAACATCCACTTCTTCGCCCTTGTACAGGGGGCGCTTCGGAACGCCGGACTTCGTGCCGCAATCAGGCTCGATGACGGTGACCGACTGCGCCACGTCGCAAAGCTTGCGCGTGAGGTAGCCGGAGTCAGCGGTCTTGAGTGCGGTATCGGCCAATCCCTTACGGGCGCCGTGCGTTGATGCGAAGTACTCCAAGACGGTGAGACCGTCACGGAAGTTGGACTTGATGGGGGTCTCGATGATCTCGCCGCTTGGCTTGGCCATCAGGCCGCGCATACCTGCAAGCTGCTGCATCTGGCTGCGGTTACCTCGGGCGCCCGACTCTGCGAACAGATACACGGGGTTGAGGTAACGAGCACCGACGGTGGAAGGCACTTCCTTCGTACCCATGTCAACCTCTGCGCCCGTCACGATGTCGCGACGGTCGTTCTTCAGGGTCTCCATGAGCTTGTCGGAGATGTCATTACGGCACTTCGCCCAGAGTTCGAGCACTTGGTTACGACGCTCGGTATCAGTGATGGCACCGTTCTCGTAACTGCGCTCAACCTTGAGCACCTTCTTCTCGGTGTCTTCGAGCAGCTTTTCCTTGTCCGCGCTGACGCGCAGATCGGTGATACCGAAGGAGAGACCGGAGACGGTGGAGTAGCGGAAGCCAACTTCCTTCATCTTGTCGAGCAGGTCGATCGTGTCGGCCTTGCCGCGGCGTTGGAAGGTGTCATCGATGACGCGCGCTGCACCCTTCTTGGTGAGCGGGCAGTTGTAGAAGGGCATTCCTGGAGGCAGGATCTCGTTGAAGATCAAGCGACCAAGGGTGGTGACGATGCGACGGTTCTCAGCGAGCTTCTTCGGCTGTTCCTTCTCGCGCTCGACCGTTTCAGCGAAACGCTCGTGGCGGATTTCGATCCAGTCATGCAGATCGATGGTCTTGGCTTCGAGGGCCAAGAGGGCTTCGGAAACATCCTTGACGCGCAGCATCGACTTCGGATCAGCTGGCTTGTCCTTGGCCGCAACGGTCAAGAAGTACACGCCCATGACGATGTCCTGGGACGGGCTGACGATCGGATTGCCGTTCGCCGGGCTGAAGATGTTGTGGATGGACATCATCAGCACTTGCGCTTCGGCCTGAGCCTCAACGCTGAGCGGAAGATGCACTGCCATCTGGTCGCCGTCGAAGTCGGCGTTGTAGCCGGTGCAGACGAGCGGATGGATCTTGATGGCGTTGCCTTCAACGAGTACTGGCTCGAAAGCCTGGATACCCATTCGATGCAGCGTTGGAGCGCGGTTCAAGAGGACCGGGTGATTCTTGATCACCGTCTCCAAGATGTCCCACACTTCCGCATCGCGACGCTCAAGCATGCGCTTGGCGCTCTTGATGGTGTCAGCGAGGCCTTGCTCCTTGAGCTTGCGAATGATGAACGGCTGATACAGCTCAAGCGCGATCTTCTTCGGCAGACCGCATTGCCAGAGCTTGAGCTCTGGACCAACGACGATGACCGAACGCGCCGAGTAGTCAACGCGCTTGCCGAGCAGATTCTCGCGGAATCGACCCTGCTTGCCCTTGATCATGTCGGTGATCGACTTGAGAGGGCGGTTGGAGGAGCCGAGCACCGGGCGACGGCAGCGGCCGTTGTCGAACAACGCATCGACAGCCTGCTGAAGCATGCGCTTCTCGTTGCGGATGATCACCTCGGGGGCGTTCAGATCCATCAACTTCTTGAGACGGTTGTTGCGGTTGATGATGCGGCGATAGAGATCGTTGAGATCGCTGGTGGCAAAGTTGCCGCTCTCCAGCATGACCAGCGGACGCAGGTCCGGTGGGATCACTGGAACAACATCGAGCACCATCCATGTTGGATCGTTGGGGCTCTTGCGGATCGCTTCCACGATCTTCAAGCGCTTGGAGAGATCCTTCTGCTTCTGCTTGCTCTTCGTGTTGAAGAGGTCATCGCGGAGCTTGACTGCCTCGTCATCGAGGTCGAGCTTCATCGGCGAGAGGAGTTCGCGCACTGCTTCTGCGCCCATCATGGCGGTGAAGGTGCCGTGGCCGTACTTCTCAAGCGCGGCGCGGTACTCATCTTCCGTGAGCATCTGCTTGAACTCGAGTTCGGTGGAACCCGGATCGGTGATGACGTAGTCCTGGAAGTAAACGACCTTCTCAATGTCGCTGGTCTTCACGGCGAGCAGGTTGCCAAGACGGCTCGGCATGGCCTTGAAGTACCAAATGTGCACGATCGGCGCAGCGAGGTTGATGTGACCCATGCGCTTGCGGCGCACGCGACTGTGCGTGACCTTGACGCCGCAGCGGTCGCAAATGATGCCCTTGTACTTGGTGCCCTTGTACTTGCCGCAGGCGCACTCGAAGTCGCGCTCTGGTCCAAAGATCCGCTCACAGAACAGACCGTCGCGCTCGGGACGGTAGGTTCGGTAGTTGATGGTCTCTGGCTTCTTGACTTCGCCAAAGCTCCAGCTGCGGATGTCGTTGGGACCCGCAAGGGTGATCTTCACGGCGCCGATGTCGTTCACGCGGTCGTAGACGTTTTCAGACATATGTCAGTACTCGCTTGTATGGCCGCCAGCAGGGCGGGGATGCGGTCGTTCGGTCGGAGGCCGTCAGGGACGGCGTAACTCCGGTCGCGCGCCCGTT
>CAMDCW010000128.1 GCA_945890745.1 Phycisphaera mikurensis NBRC 102666 | reverse complement strand
GCGGATGTTGCGCGGTTACGTGGAGCAGGTCAAGCCCAGGCAGCATCGCGTCGCTTGGAGCTCTTGGACAAGTCCATTGCTGATATGCGCGCAGCGGCGGAGCCAAATGATGTACTCGCCCAAGATGCGGTTGCATCGGCGGATCTTGAGCGCGTACTTCTTGATGCGCGCACCGGAAACCGCATGGACCGCACCAAGATTGATACGGTGAAGCTGGATGCTGCATGCGCCAAGGCTGCAGAAGTAGCGCTTGCTACGGGCAAAGGCTCGGCAGTGCGCGCGGTGGCGAGCCGGCTTGTTGATGCAAAGGGGATTGATGCGGGCTCCAAGTTGCTTGAAGATTGGCTGGCAACGCATCCAACCGATTTGATCACCGCTGGACTAGACCTTGAATATGTGAGCCGAACCGGTGATCCCGAAAAGGGATTCGACCGCACTCAAGCGGCGGCACGCCGGATTCTCGATCAGCCGCGTTTGCCAACAAGTTTGATGGCAAGTATTCAGTCGGACACACGCGCTCGGGCACTGCAAGTGCTGCTTGAGGCTGCAATCGTGCAGATCGCGCGCGGTGCCGACCCCGCTCAGAAGGCGAAACTTGATAAAGAGATTGTCGACCTCCGAGCAGGCTTGTTAGAAGCACTCCAGAACGATGAAACTGGTCCTGGAATGATCGCGGCAGATGCCAAGATTTTGCAGTCGCGCATGGATTTGAACGGAGCAGCAAAGAAGTGGGAGCTGTACTTCACCAAGGTGCCACAGCCACCGGCCGACGCTTTCCTCTGGGCAACCATGGTTTCTCGTGCGCAGAACGATCTTGGACTTGCCATGCAGACGGTGACCCGAGGTACCGACGCGTACCCATCTGATCTGCGCCTTGCCATTCAGCGCGCGGAGATTGCCACACAGTTGGGGCGGTATGCGGAAGCCGCGAGCCTCTATGAGGCCCTTGCCAAGGCACTGCCTGAGCAGGAACAGTATGCACGTATGGCGCAGGATGTTCGTAGTCGGGCCGAAGGTGGCCGGACTGAGGCAGCTCCGGAAATTGCTGGATTGGAAGCAGCCATGCGTGCCAAAGATTTCCCGCGTGCCCGCGAACTTGCCGCGGCGTGGGTGAAGTCATCAAACGGATCATTGCAAGCGATGTATGCGCAGGTGTTGGTTGAGCAGGAGTCAGGCGACAAGGCTGCGGCCTTAGTGTTCTTGCGTGCAGCGCTCGAGAAGTACCCCGGCAATCCCGACCTTGCTCGTAACGAAGCTCTGCTGGCCACTGAAGATCCAGTGGAGCGAATCGACATGATGATTGCGCGAGTCGTCACTGATCCAGCGCAACGAAATAATGAGCGAGTGCGCGCCTTGCGTGCGTTGCGTACGGACTTGGAGCGGCAGATTGGTGAACTGCGCCGCTCTAATTCGCCTGACCTTGCACGCAGCGAGGAATTCCTAAAGAAGATCAATGACGTGCTTCCGGAGGCAGAGAAGCAAGTGGTGGCGAGTGGCGCAGGCGATGCATCAAGTACTGAATTGGCCTTCATGGACGCGCTGTCGCGCGGTGACATTCCGGCTGCGGAACTGCACTTGGCCGCGGCGGCAAAGTTGACGTCTTCGTCGCCAATCCTTGAGGTGATACTCCGCGCCCGTCTGCTTGATTATCAAGGTCGCACTGCCGAGGCAATTTCTGTTCTGGAGAAAGCACGGCAGGCCGGTAGCAATCAGGCGCCAGTGGCAGCCCAGCTTGCACTGATCCAGGAGCGCGTTGGTAACGAGCCAGCAGCGCTGGCATTGTGGAAGGAAGCCTACGACCGCCGTCCGAATGACCTGACCAATGTGCGCGGGTATGCCCGCTCCTTGGGTCGATCTGGGCAGGGGCGTACCGCACTGGAAATGCTGCGCAGTGCCATTGCAGCAAATCAGAATGATCTGGAAACACTAATCACCGCTGCGCAGTATGAAGCGGTTTATGGAAGCCGCGCCAAGGCCATTGAGCACCGGCAGCGCATCTTGCAACTTGACTCAACCAACCGTGAGAACATCGGCGACCTGTACGCACTCTTATACATGCCTGCGGACTTCGGTTCGGTGCGTGATGCACAGGGTCGTCCTCGCTATGACGCGCGCGGTTGGTCAACGATTCCACCGGATGAACAGCGCCGCTTGCTTGAAGACGCCAGCGTCATGAACATTGCGCTGGCTGAACAGTTGTATGACGCGGCCATGAAGGTTGCGCCACTCGATGTTCGGTTTGCTGGGCGCAAGGCATCGGTGATGCGTGAGAACGGCAAGCTCCCGCAGGGCACCAAGGCCCTCCAGGACGTGATTACCCGAGCCGAGACAGAGAACAAGGTGACCGCCTTGATGTATCTCGAGCAAGGCGCCTACCTGGAAGGCAACGGCGATATTGCTGGTGCCGACGCCGCGTTCGCCAAGGCAACTGCCCTACAGGATCCCAAGAAGCGCGAAGTAGACGCAGCGCTTGTTGAGGTGGAGTCGCGCCGTGGCAACACCAAGCGTGCCATCGAATTGCTCACCGCAGTCATGGGTGATTCCCCACAGCTCCCTGCATTGCTTCGACTTGCTGACTTGCACATTGTGGCACGAAACTATGCCGAAGCAGAGGCGACTCTGGCTCGGATTCGACCGCTGCTGAGTGCTTCCACCAATTCAGAGTTGCAGCGTCAGTTTGAAATGCTTGTATCCGGAGTCGCTGCCGGCCAGGCGGACGACCTACGCAACGCCGACAAGTTGGAAGAATCAAAGGCCAAGATTGTAGAGTCACTCGCTGCGCTGAGTCGCGCGGAGACGGTGGCACCCGCAGACCTCTTTGCACCGTTGCGTCGAGTCCAGTTGTTGCGCGGCATGTCGATTGCGCAGCAAGACCCGGCCAAGCTTGATACGGCCATTGCCGAAGCGGATCGGCTGCTCGCGCGCAATGCGATGTATTGGCCAATGGTTTCCTTGCGCGCAGATTTGTCACTCGACAAGCGCGACATCAAGGCCGCCATCGGCATCTTGGAACGATTCTTGCAAGCGCAGCCAGCCAGCGACGAGGCGCGCATCCGCTTGATTGACATGCAGATTGCCACTGGCAACGTACCGCGCGCCATTGAGGTGGCTCGAGCCGGTGTTGACCTTCGTCCGCAAGACCCGGTATGGGCGGAGCGGCTGGGCGATTTGCTTCAGCGCACCAATGACTCGACCGGTGCGGCGCGTGAGTTTGAACGCGCATTCACCCTTGATCCGAAGTCGATGGTTTATCTTGAGAAGTCCGCGCTGGCACGTCTCGGTGCTGGTGATGCCGCCGGCACGCTCAACCTGTTGCGTGGTGCCAGTGACCTCGCCGCTCGTTCAACGGTATTGCGAGCGGTGTCCGCTGCGGCGTTGGCCAAGAGTGGTCGCCGGGACGAAGGTCTGATTGCTGGGCGCGAGGCATTAGCCGCTGCGCGCATTGCGCCGGAAAATGCGATCGGCACCACCGAGCGCACGGTCATGGTCCTGCGCGAAATGTTTGCTGCCGACAAGACCGCTGACTTTGAAACTTTCCTGATGCAGGGTGGAGCGGCGCCAACATTGGTGGAAGAAGCAATCCTCGCTGACGCCTGGAGCCGTAGCGGACCAACCGGTGCCGACAAGGCGCTGGAGTGGTGTTCGAAGGTTGATGCACGCGTTGCTGCCGATGCCAAATCGGTACCGCCAAGCGTTGAGTCTGCAGTCGCGCTCACCCGCGGTGCGGTGCTGTATGGCAAAGGAGACCTTGATGGCGCGTGCACGGCATTTGTGCGCGCAGCCCAACTTTCCAACAACAATCCAGCCGCTCTCAACAACGCTGCATACTTGCTCACCAAGGTTCGCAAGGACTACCCGCGCGCATTTGAGTTGGCATCGCGGGCGGTGCTGTTGGCTCCCGCGCAGCCTGACTACTTGGACACGCTGGGATTTGTGCTCTTGCAAATGGGGCGCCTAGCAGACGCTGAGGATGCGTTGAATAAGTCAGTTGCCGCGTCGCCCACCACTTCAGGATTGCTGCACCTTGCGCAGGTTCGTGCGGCGCAGGGGAACATCGGTGACGCTCGGCAGATCCTCGACCGTGCACGGGCACGTCCGGCTGATCCAGATAGCACCAAGGACATTGAAGCGTTTGCAGAAACGCTCAAAGGTAAGTGACGGCAATGGGGCAACGAGGCCCCCAAGACAGTTGACGCTCGGGAACCATCCCTAGGAAACACTATGACCGCTGCGAATCCATCATCGACTCCACCCGCCGCCGCCCCGCGACCAGCTGCATCTGGCGGTGCCCCGCGTGGTGGAAGACAACAAGCACCAACCATCGACCCGGTGCGCGTGCTGCGTCAGCATGCATGGCTGCTGGCGGGCTCTGCTGGCGCAGGCCTAGTGCTCGGTGTGATCGCGCACTTCACATGCTTGTTCCTATATCCACTATGGGGCGGCACTGTTCTCTTTGAGATTCGGCCAGAAGTGACCGGCGCTAAGGACGCAGTGACCCGTGAAATTGTCCAGGATGAGGCAATCGCCCGACTCGGCCAGACTGAGTCACAGAAGATGACATCCAAGTCGGTACTTGAAACCGCGATGAAGGCGCCCGACATTGCTACCACCAAGTGGGGTCAGTACTACGACACCGTTGATGATCGCGTGAAGCAACTGGAAGACACCCTGCGGGTTGGTCACCGCCGTGGTACGCAGCTCTTTACAGTGACGTGGCGTACCTGGGACAAGAGTGACGTTCCGGTGGTGATGAATCGCGTGGCGGACACGTACATGTCCATGCGCGAGAGTGAAGAGAATGAGCGTTCGGCACGCAGTAAGGCGCAGTTTGAAAGCAAGCGGGCCGGCGTTGAAGAGCAGATCCGTACGCTCAAGGCAGAAATCCAAGACTTCATCCGCAAGAACGGCATCACTGCGGGGCGCGAATCAGACCTTGCCGATCAGCGCTCCACAGAAAATCTAGCGCGCCTGCGCGACGACACGATCCGTGATCTGACCTTGGCGCAAGCGCGGCTTGATTCCATTGATCGAAAGATTACTGATCAGCGCTTTGAGGATGAAGACCGTCGCAATGCACTGGACGACCAGTCAATCCGTGCGCTTGAGCGCGACCTACAACAGTTGCAGGTTGCCTTGCTTGCTTCGCGCGAGCGATTTGGCGAAGACCATCAGCAAGTCAAAGACCTCATGCAGCGCGAGGCTTCCGGGCGCGCGCGGCTTTCAGCGTCGATGAATGAAGCAATGTCCCGCAACTTGTTGGCGGACAAGATTAACTTCGCGCAGCGCGTGGTTGGCTTGAACTCGCTGGTAGAGAAGCAGACACTCGACTTGACCACGGGGCAGAAGCGCCTTCAGGAACTCACCGCGCAGATCAGTGCACTGGATGCGTTGAAGGAGCAGCTTGTTCAGAAGGAACTGGAACGCAATGACTTGCAGGACCTGATTTCACAGTTGGACTTGCTGCAGGCCCGTGAAGATGCACGCCGCGTCCGATTGGTGCAGCGCGCGAGTACGCCCAAGGAGTTGGACTTCCCGCAGTTGAAGTTCATGATGCCCGGCGGCGCAGTGATGGTGCTGTTGGTAGTGGCGGGCATTCTGTTCCTGCGCGAATTCCTTGATCAGCGCGTGAAGCAACCCAGTGACATCGCTGGCATTGGCGGCGCCCGGCTTCTGGGTGTCATCCCTGACATCAGTGATGATCCGGCCAGTCCAAAGGCAGCGGAGCTGGTGGTGACGGAACTTCCTGGTTCCACCACTGCCGAGATGTTCCGCCAGTTTGCATCGGCGGTACGAAAGTCCATGGATGCCAGCGGACTCCGTTCGATAGCGGTCATGACCCCGCATCCTGCTGGCGGCGCTACCACCACTGCAGTCAATCTGGCATTGAGTTTGCACGCGGCTGGGCGAACAGTGGCGATTGTTGATGCCAACCTGCGCCGACCACGCGTCGCTTCGATCTTTGGTGTTGACCCCGATGCCCCGGGCCTCAGCGATATGCTCGCTGGTAAGACGGTCGAGCCACACATGGCGCACGGAATTGCAATCTACGGACCTGGAACACCAGACATTCGCGTCTACGAACGCCTGACGACTGATGAGATGCGCCGGTTGGTGGCGCGACTCCGCGAGAAGTACCAAGTGGTGGTGGTTGATCTTCCGCCGACCTTGGTTGCCGGCGAATCGCTGGTAGTTGCGGATTGCTGTGACGCTGCCATCTTGGTGGTGCGCGCGATGCAGGATCAGCGTGGGCTGGTTTCCAAGTTCATCTACCAGTTGCAGGAGACTCACGCCGTCTTGATGGGCACCGTATTGATGCGCCCAGAACACACGATCGGTGGCTACTTCAAGAAGAACGCTGAATTGATGGCCGAGTACGCGAAGCCAGTGTCTGCGCAGCCAGCCTCCACGGAGGCCAAGTCCTGACCCATTCACGCCCGAAAGCGGGGCAAGGACTATGAGCGCAACTCAAACGGGGCGGCGCTTCCTAGTCACAGGTGGTGCGGGCTTCATCGGCTCGCACCTCTGTGAGACGCTGCTCGCCTCGGGCGGGCACGTCACAGTGGTTGACGACCTTTCGACCGGTCGACATTCCAACCTGCATGCCGCGCACGCCATGGGTGGTAGCAGGATTGAAGTGATTGAATCCACCGTGACCGCGGCGCTGCCGCTGATCGCAGCGCGCCACTTTGATGCCATCTATCACCTCGCCGCAGCGGTTGGGGTGCGGCTCGTGGTGGAAGATCCCGCGCGAGCGGCAGAGACCAACATCTTTGAAACGGCGGCCATACTGTCATTTGCAGCGCGCACACGCACGCCACTGCTCTTTGCGAGTTCTAGCGAGGTGTACGGAAAGGGCATACGCACGCCGTTTCAGGAAGATGATGACCTTGTCTTTGGTGGTCCCACGGTTTCGCGATGGTCGTATGGTCTCTCCAAGGCGATTGATGAGCAGCTGGCTCTCGCCCACGCGCAACGTGATGGGCTGCCGGTAGTGATTGCGCGCTTCTTCAATACCGTTGGCCCCAGACAGCGCGGTCGCTACGGCATGGTTCTGCCGCGATTTGTGGCAGCCGCGGTGGCGGGGCAACCCATTCAGGTGCACGGGACCGGGCAACAAGTGCGCTGCTTCTGTGATGTGCGCGACGTTGCTGCGGCGCTACCAAAGCTTCTCAATCGCGCGGAGTGCCACGGTCGAGTCTTCAATGTGGGTGGAGATCGCCCGATCACGGTGGAAGATCTGGCGCAACTAGTGATTCGCGTCACCGGTTCTGCGTCAACGATCGAACACATTCCGTACTCGGAAGTGTTCGGAGCTTCATTTGAAGACCTTGCCATTCGCGTTCCAGATATCACTCGCCTTCGAGCCGCTATTGGCTTTGAAGCGCACATTGCACTGGAACGCACCATTCATGATCTCATTACTGAGCATGCCCGCGCTCCGGAGGCAGCAGCATGAATTGCGTCTCGATGACAACAGAGGCGCGTCTTGATGGCGTGATCTCGCTGTTGATGAATTCGCTGCCTGCATTGCTCGCGAGTTTTGGGGCAACAGTGGTGGCCGTTCCAATTGCGCGCTGGGTTGCGCACAAGACGGGCGTAGTGGACGCGCCGGATCAGGTGCGCAAACTGCACGGGAGAACCGTGGCGTACCTGGGAGGCGTTGGTGTCTTCATTGGCGTCTTTGTGGGAATCATTGTCAGCGCGCTGTTCTCGGGCGGAGATCTGTTGTCGCTTCCACCCGTGCCGTTCTCGGTGGTGCTTGGAATGATTGCCATTACCTTCACCGGCTTGGCAGACGACATCTGGAAGTTTGATGCTCGCCTGAAGATCGCCGGCCAGTTGGTGGCCGCTGCGGCATTGGCGATTGATGACATTGGAATCAACGTGGCGACCGGGTTGCTGTCCCCGATCATTGGCAGCCCCAACGCATCTTTGATTGATGTGGGCGGATTTGCCATTCAGAATGCCACGGTCTTCTATTGGGTCGGAACCGGGCTGGTGGCGGCGTTCGTCCTTGGTGGAAGTAATGCTGCCAATTTGCTTGATGGCCTGGATGGACTTCTTTCTGGCATCACCGTGGTCATGTGTCTTGGGCTGCTGGCGTTGTCACTGTTGATTGTGTACGCATTGCCGCCCGACCTTTCGAATATTGGCGAACTCACGCGATCCATGGCCGGCGCGCGTGTGGTCTTGTGCCTCAGTCTCATGGGCGC
>CAMDCW010000127.1 GCA_945890745.1 Phycisphaera mikurensis NBRC 102666 | reverse complement strand
GGCGACATCAAGGACGCCACTGACGCTGAGCGAAAGCAAGTTGGTACGTACCGTGAATGGTGGCGTCTTGATCAAGAGATCCCGGCGTCGCGCAATAAGATTGCCGCGGCTGCAAAGGAAGCCCGCGATGGCCTTGAGGGTCGATTGGTGTTTGTTGGTTTCATTGCCACGGGAGTCATGGCGGACATGATCAATACCGTCAATGGTCCACGGACTCCCGGTGTGTACTTTCATGCCGCCGTGGCGGACATGGTCATTTCGAGTCAGTCCGTGTATCTCTGGCCGCCCTGGAGCGGATGGATCATCGGGGCAGTATTCGGTGTGATCTGTGCGGTGATTGCGTGGAAGTCGGGGGCGGGCATCAGCACGGCAGTGACATTTTCCATCGCTGGCGCGTGGGTACTTCTCTCTGGATTCTGGGCCTTTGAGTTTCATGACCTAATGATTCCAGTGGCGGTGCCGGTACTCGCGACCATTGCTTCTCAGGCTGCAAGCGTTTCCACAGCTGCGGTCGTTAACCAGCGTGAAAAGGCGCGTATCACTCGCCAGTTTCGTGCGCGAGTCAGTCCGCAACTCGTTGAACGTTTGGCTGCCAATCCGGATGCCTTGTCTATGCGCGGGGAGCAGCGGACGGCCACCATTCTGTTTGGCGACCTTGCCGGATTTACCACCATCAGCGAAACGTTAGGTTCGGAAGCCGTGGTTGCCACGCTCAATCTGTACATGTCCGCGATGGCCCATGAACTGACCGAACGCCGCGCGTACGTCAACAAGTTCTTGGGTGACGGATTGTTGGCCTTCTGGAGCGCGTTTGAACCAGAGCCGGAGCAGGGGCAGTTGGCAGCGGAGGCGTGTCGCGCATGCCAGCGCGTGGTGAAGGCCATTGGCGAGCGCCCGGATCGACAGTCGCTTCCAAAGGTTTCACTACGACTTGGCGTTGCTACCGGCCCAGTGACCATTGGTGATTGTGGAGCTCCGCCCGACCTCAACGATTACACGGTGATTGGTGACAGTGCCAACCTTGCCGCGCGATTGGAGAGTGCCAACAAGCAGTTCGGTACAGCCATTCTGTTCTGTGGAAATACCCGTGCGCTGATTCGTGATTCCGGTGGTCTGGCCATTGTTTCACTCGGGCGCGTGGTGGTGGTTGGGCAGAGCATTCCGATTGATCTGTTCACCATGCTGGTGGAGGATCCGCAAGTGGGTTGGATAGAGAGTGTCGGTCGCGCCGTTGAAGCTTTCGCTCGCGGGGATTTCCCCGCGTGCGCAGCAGCATGGGACGCGCACGAGCAAGCATTCGGGGTGAGCAGATTGACGGTGCCATTCCGTGATGCGCTTGCCGACCCCGCGGATAAGCGCGACGGAGTGTTGCGTTTGCGTGCGAAGTAAAGGTTGCACGGGCGCGGGCGCGGCATTGGTACTGGCGCGGGCGCACCCGGACATGAGCGCGAGCGCAGGTCTTACAGCCGCTTGATGATCAGGCCCGTCTGGTCGTCTTCCAGAGGCGCGTTCTGCGTGAACGCGTGTACTTCGCGCTTGATGGCGTCCAGGATTTCACGAGCGGTACGGTCTCTTGCGCCGCGCACAATCGCGCGGATGCGATCTTCGTCAAACAAGACGCGCGCCGGATCAGCGGCCTCATAGAAGCCGTCAGTAATGGCTACCAGGATGTCTCCGGTGGCTAAGGTGTAACGCTGTGAATCATCATCGGCGTAGGGCAGGGCTACAACGCCAAGCGGCGGCATGTCCGCTCCCTGAGTGACGAACGTGTCGGTCGCGCGGCTATAGATCAGAATGGGGCCCTGACCGGCAGAAATAGTGTTGACGGCACCCGTTCGGCAATCAAGGCGCGCCAGCCAAGCGGTCACGAAACGTCCATCGGGAAGGTCCTCGCACAATTGCGCATTGATCTCCTCCGCCAGTTTGACAATTGGATGCCGCAGGCGAAGACCCAGGCGCAACATGCCGCGCATTTGCACGCTGGAGAGCGCGCTGGCAACGCCGTGACCAGTGGCATCTGCAATGGCAAACACATACTCGTCAGGCTCAGTGCCCGGCGAGGCAATACTCCCGTTGAGCAGACCAATCACGTCGTACGCATCGCCACCGCAGGACTCTGCGGGGCAACTTTCGCCAGCAATATCCCAACCAGCAGTCTGGGTAATGTCCTTTGGAAACGTGCCTGCTTGAATGTCCTTGGCGACGTCCATTTCGCGCTCCAGACGCTCGCGTTCCACGCGATCTTCAATCAATCGACCGCGCTTCATGGCGACCGCGGCATTCGCAGCAAGACCAGAGGCGAGTGACTCATCAGCGGCAGTAAACGTTCCGTTATGCCGATTCAGCACCTGCGCTACGCCAACCAGCGCGCCCTCATGATCAAGGAGCGGTATCGCCAAGATGGTGCGCGTTCGATATCCGGTCTTTAAGTCAATGGCGCGGTTGAATCGCTCGTCTTCATAGGCGTCGGCAATGTTGATGATCTGCTTGGAAGTTGCAGCCGCACCGGCAATGCCGGTTGTCATGGGAATGCGGATGACGTTCGGAGCGCCGCTCTCTTCGCCAATGCCGTGCGCCACCTGCGTGAAGAGTTCCATGGCCTTGGGGTCAAACTCAAAGACGGTAGCGCGCTCAGCCTGCAGTAAGTCTCGCAGCGCATCGATCACCACCGAAAGGATCGATTGCAGATCTCCAGTGGCAGCGAGTTTGCGGGAGACCGCTAAGAGCTGCTCGGTTCGGTTGGATTCGCTGGCAGAAGTACTCACTTGGCAGTATCGCCGCCCTTTGCTTGCGGATAGATCAGGAGACGGTCATGTGCGAGCAGTATCAGGTCGTTCAGGCCATCGCCTGTGACGTCGGCAATCTCGCCCATACTTGGTTCGAACTCTTGACGATCACCGCCGCTGAACATGCGTGTTTCAAAGACTTTGAATGCAAGCGCGTGTAGCAAGCGCTCGGCCTGACTGAAGGTGAGGACATCGGCCATTTGCTCGCCGCCATCCAGAACCACCACGTCGGTATAGCCATCGCCGTTGAGATCGCCGACCACCAACTCGTGCGGAGTCTGGCGCGGGTCATCACTGGTCCAGGTCCCAACGCTTTCCAGGACGATGCGCTCGCCACCAAGACGAACGAGAGCAAAGCTGTCATCGCCGACGGCAATCAGGCCGTCATTGCCGTCGCCGGCAAATTTGCCAGCCACTAGTTGTGAGAATTTGAAGCCGGGGATTTCAATGACCTCCGATTGTTCCCACTTGGAATCCTTGCCTGCACTGAAGATGATGGCGCGCGCACCGTCGCGGTCGCCGGCTACCAGTCGGTCACCGAGTGAAGTGAGTGTGACCAACTTGGCATCTGGATTCTTTGCGTTCATCTGCGTGACCACTTGCCAGCCGGGGCTTGCGCCATTGGCGGGCTTGGGTTCGTAGCGCAGGGCGCGGACGTAGTTGCGATCGGCAACCAGCAATTCGCCCTTGCCGTTTCCGTCAACATCGGCCACCAGTGTGTTGTCGCCGGTAGCTGCTTGAACGAGTCCGAATTGACCCATGTCCTTCGATTCAAGCACCTTGAAAGGCGCAGGAATCGCATCTGCCTTGTCCTTGTCCAAGGACTTGCTGGCGGATTTGTCAGCAGACTTGTCAGTGGCCTTGGCGGCATCGGCAGCTGCGCTTGAGTCAACAGGCACCTTCCCGGCAGCCTGCGCTTGCAGCATGATCATCGGCTTCTCTGGCGTGAAGACCAACAGGTCCGTCAAGCCGTCTTGATCAGCGTCCACGGAGGAGACCGCGTTGGGCGATCGACTCTGCGCTCCCAGGTTGATGGTCACGCGCTTTGCGGCCTCAACCGGAACATCGACGGGCACTAGCTCCACCACGAAATTCTTGCCATCCTTCGCTACCACCGCCAAGTTGCGCTCGCCGCCAAGGTCAACGAGGTTGATAGAGACGGGAGTACGTCCGGCGCCCAACTGCACTGCAAGCGGGAATCCGATCGAACCATCACTTCCGGTTTCGCTCCGGCCGACAACGCCTTCCTTCTCCGACAAGCTGAAGACAATCGCTCCGTCCTTGGTTGGTGCGACGGCGATGGCATCAAGGTCAGCAAACGATGGGCTTGCCACCGGTGCGCTGAGTCCCTTGGGCTTCTCTTGTCGATAGGTCATCACCGCATTGGCCAGCGTGTTGGTGGCCATCACATCGGTCATGCCATCGGCGTTGACGTCGGCAAACACGGTGCGGCGCTTGCGGTTCTGGGGATCTTCAAAGCTCCAAGTCACCAAGCTGGAGTCGCGGGATCCAGCACCTTCAATCCGGCCGCGTCCAACGCGATTGAAGGTCACGCGCTTGGTGGGTCGCTCCACGGCGCCAATCAGGGCTGCTTTGGCATTGGGGAGGCGCACGGCGCAGACTTCACGCACTGCGGGCATCTCAAAGCGCACTTGCGGGCCAACAAACAACTTGTCGCCCTGGCGCTCGGTGAACCATGCGCGTACCGGAGCGGGATCTTCAGGAACCACGCCAAGGATGTCAGTAGTTCCGTTGCCGTCGAAGTCTTCAAGGATCACAGCCACCACACGGGTTCCGCCGGAACTGAGTTCGGTGGGAGCGCCGGTGGTGTCTTTGTCCAGTGGCCAGATGGAAATTTTGCCATCAACGATGCTGACAAGTTCCTTGGCGCTTCCGCCCACCAGGTTGGCAACCGCCAGCCCGTTGGCATTGGAACCAAGGTTGCGAAAGGTCTGCTTGCGTGCCACTTTGAACTGACCCGGCTCGGTCTGACGCACGAACACCACTCCCGGAGGACTGTTGCCGGCGTAGATCATGTCCATGAGTCCGTCGCTGTCCCAGTCGCAGGCGACCACGGCTTCCACTTCACGATCAACGGTGACGCTTTCGCGCTTGTAGCGCCAATGTTCCGGGAACTCGTTGACGCCGCGCACGGCGGGGGCGTCATCGGTTTCCTTGGCACCCTTCTTCTGGAAGTTCACGTCGATGCGGTTCTTGAAATTGTCAATGACCACCATGTCTTCCAGTCCGTCGCCATTCATGTCGGCAATCACGAAGGGACCAGCCTTCGGATCGACTTTCAGAACTTCAAGCGCACCAAACCCAAAGTGGCGGGCGATGTCGTCGGCGGCCAATGCGGCGGCGCTGATGGTCAGGAAAGCGAGGCTGGCGCAGGCGAACCGGACGGAGGAGCGGTGAGGGCGGATATTCATGATGGTTACTCGGCCTGAGGTGACGCGCGTGCGGCTGCCGCGCGAGGTGCATATGGTAAGGTTTCCCGGAGAGGTCATCGAACCATGCAAATCACTTTCCGATCAATAGTTCCTGTGTTTGCTGTCGCTGTCGCAACCATCGCATCCGGGGATGTGGTCAAACTGCGAAGCGGGGCGTCCATCGATGGCAAGATCTTGAAGCAGACCGATCGCGCCGTCTGGGTCGACATTGGCGCCGATGTGGTGCAGGTGGACATGGAGCAGGTTGACTCCGTCTCGCGTGAAGATTCCGGCGCCGCGCTGCAGCCCGATGTGTCACAACTCTTCTCCACTGCGAAGGATTTGCCAACGCTGCCACCGAAGGAACTGGCCAAGGGCTTGGGCGCTTCGGTGATCAAGGTGAGTACCCCGGGCGGTCTTGGCTCCGGAGTCATCATTAGTCCGGACGGATTTGCCATCACCAACGCACACGTCATTCAAGGCGAGCGATCATTGCGCGCCACCATTTGGGTGCGTCAAGCAGACGGCAGCTTGAAGCGCACGGATATTGATGATGTTGAGATTGAGGCGGTCAGCAACTCGCTTGACCTTGCGCTCATCAAACTGAAGAGCCCGGACGGCAAGCCGTTTCCTGTGGCTCCAGTGGAGGCTGACGATGCCCTTGAGGCAGGGCAGCGTGTGTTTGCGATCGGCAACCCGCTTGGTCTGGAGCGCACTCTCACCGAAGGTGTGGTCAGCGTGCCCGCCATGCAGCTTGACGGGCGTACGTACATTCAGACTGATACGCCCATCAATCCCGGCAATTCCGGTGGTCCGCTGTTCAATATGCGCGGCGAAGTGGTGGGAATTACCAACATGAAAATCAGTCTTGGGGAGAATGTTGGCTTTGCTATCCCTGCTCGATATTTGAAGGAATTTGTGCGTCACCGCGAGGCGTTTGCGTTCGACAAGAACAATCCAAATTCTGGGCACTTCTATCACCCAGCCCCGCCGCGTCCGCAGCCCGGTCCACCGAGTGAACTTGAGGACGGTTCATCAAAGCCGGCGGCGAGTGCGCCGCGCGCCGTGCCGGGTTCTGATTCGCCAAACAAGTAATTGAAGCACTTGAACACCATGAATATCAATATCAACATCATTGCCGCCAGTGCGGTTGCCTTGGTTGTGTCACTTGTTTCGCCGCAGGCATTCGCCGCCGATGGCCCCATGCCCATTCGCGCGATAGCGCCCGATACGACCTACGTGATCGTCTCTGGTGATCAGTTGCTGCAGACGGTGGAGCGTTGGCACAACACGCCGATTCAGGCATTCCTGAAGACGGCGCAAATGGCCAAAGTGCTCGGCACCGACGGTGGTGCGCAGGACGCCATGGAAGATCGCCTCAAGGAACTAGGCATTCCAGAGGGCTCGGTGGATTGGCCGTCCGTGGGCGGCATGACCCTCTTTACTGTGCACGATGAGGAGCTTGATGTTGAGCAGTCACACGCACTGGTCTACGGAGATTGGGGTGCGAAGGCGGATGGCATGGCCAAACTGTTCGATGCAGTCATTGCTGAGTCCGTGAAGAAGGACGGCGTGACGGTTGAGAAGGAAGACATTGCTGGCCGCGAGGTGCAAGTACTCAATTTGCAGAAGGCTGACGCAAAGCGCAATGGTCGCGGTGGAGCGATGGGTGTTGAAATGGATCTGTCATTTGCTAAGAATGCAGAGAAGGTCTACTACTGCCGCGATGGATCGCGGTTCCTGGCATCCACCGACGCCGGCGGATTGGAAGATGCGTTGCTCGCCCTTGATGGCAAGCGCAAAGCGAAGTTGCCGGAGCAGAGCGATTTCCGAGGCGCGATGGACCAATTGGGCGAGACGGATATTTCCGTGGTCATTCTGACTGGCCCGCTGCAGAAGTCCATTGCAGGCGAGGGCGCCGGCACGATTGCCATGCTGCAGCCCGTGCTGCAGCCACTCGTTGGTGACGTGCAAGCATGGACCATTGGCATTGGCATCGATACGCCGCGTGGACAAATTGAAGTCACTTCAGGCATCTATGTTCCGGGCGAGAAGGTTGGTGTGTGGGCACTGTTCGGTCCAAGCGCGCCGATCGAAGCGCCGCCGCCGATGATCGGACCGGACGCCGTGGCGTTTGGTCGCGTCAATGTGCAATTGAAGAACCTGATGAACCTGATCAACTCGGTGGTCGCCAACCTTCCTGAGGAACAAGCGCAGGAGATTGACGGTTTCCTCGTGAACTTCGGACCGGTGATGTCCAAGGGCTTTGAGGCACTTGGACCTGGGATCTGGACCTACGAGACCATTCGTCAGCCAGTCACTCCGGAGAGCCGCGTGACCGGGACGATTGTCACCTGCACCAACCCCAAGGCCGTGGTGCCGATGATCACTCAGTTTGGTGGCACCATGGGACTTGAGCCGCGTGACTTTGACGGTAACACCATCTTCTCAGCGGACTTCTTGCCGATGTCGATCGGCGTTGCCAATGGATTCATGGCAACCGGTGACAGCAAGTTGGTCGAGCAGGCCATGCGTTCGATGGGTCAGAAGGACTTGCCAAGCGTCGCTGACAACCAGGCATACAAGACCGCCGCTCTTGCAGTTGGCGGTGAAGCAGTGATTTCGTGGGGATACATCGACCTACCAGCGCGCTGGGGATTTGAGCGCGAGCTACTCGAACAGTTTGGCGAAGATGATTCCAAACTGGACAACGCGGTTGGCAGAGCAGACGATTCCTCAGTTGCCAAGCGACTTGGCTTCAAGGTTCCAGGGAATGCCAACGACGTGTTGAAGACGATGGACGCCGCGATGGTTGCGAAGTACTTCGGATCCTTTGTGTGGAGCATGAAGTCGGACAGCAAGGGATTTGTAACTCGCGCTGCAGTGATGCAACCAGCGAAGTGATCGATCGTTACTGAACACCGAGGTCGGAGTGCGGAACGCCAGTGCTGCAGTGCAGCGTGGCGTTTGGCAGTGCCTTGGCAATCGCCTGAGAATCAGCGAGTGGCGATACCGCGTCCAGGCTGTCAGCGTGCAGCGTCAGTCGCGTTGAACCAAGGAGAGCGGCTGCGTTCTG
>CAMDCW010000126.1 GCA_945890745.1 Phycisphaera mikurensis NBRC 102666 | reverse complement strand
CTGCAAGCGCGCGCGGCCCGGGTGAAGGCGGCGAGGGCGGGGCGCTTGATGACACTGACCCGCGCTTTGAGCTGGTGAAGCAGTTGCTTGCGTATCAGAAGTACCGCACCGCTGCGGATGAACTTTCGCGTCTGCGCCAAGAGTTCGCGCAGCGATGGTCGGTATCCGGTCGCGGCGCCACGCTCCCTGAGGAGCCCGAGCGCGAGTACGACATGGAAGACGTCCACATGATGGACTTGATTGAAGCCTACGAACGGATCGTTGCGGGCATTGATCTTTCCAAGGTGGGCGACCACCGCGTGGAGTACGACGACACGCCGATTTCATTGCACCAGTCAGACTTGGTGGACCGCCTTGATCATGCGCCCGAGAAGCGGATGACGCTGCAAGACATCTTCAAGGGTCGAAGCCGCGGCGAGGCGATTGGATTGTTCTTAGCGATGCTTGAGCTCGCCCGTGAGCAGAAGATCGGCATCATGCAGGATAAGATCAACGGCACGATTGAGATTGAGCTGAATCTTTCGTAAAGCCGCGCGCTACGCGTCACTCATTAATCACCCGCAAGAACGTCAGCCCAAGGTCTGCAAGCTTCTTCTCGCCCACGCCCTTGATCTCCGCAAATTCATTGAGTGACTGTGGCTTTCGAGCCGCCATCTCCATCAGCGTTGCATCGCTAAAGATCACGTACGGCGGGACGCCGCGCGCGGTGGCAAGTTCGCGCCGCAAGGTGCGCAAGTGATCAAAGAGCGAGGCATCCACTTCATGCGCGCCGTGTACTGCCGCAGCCGTTGCATGCTTGCGCCCACGCCCACGTGGCGGCGCGCGCAGCGCAACTTCCATTTCGCCGCGCAGGGCGCGATGCCCCTCAACCGTCAACACCAGCACCGGGTGTTCGTCATCAGTACGCGCCAGCAATCCGCGCTCCACCAACTGAAAGATGTAATTGGTCAGCGTCTTCTTGTCTTCATCCTTGAGCGCCCCGTACGTCGGCAGCGAAGCATGCCCGCGCCGCGCAACTTCCTCGGTCTCCGCGCCGCGCACTACATCCGCCACGTACGAAGCGCCGTAGCGCTGGCCAGTGCGCACCACTGCGCTCAGCAGTTTGCGAGCCACGGTGGTGGAATCGGTAGCCATGCGTACTTCTTGCATGCACACGTCACACGCGCCGCAACCGTTGGCGTCGCCGGCGCGGCTTTCGCGCGCAATCGGCTCGTAACGCTGCCCGAAATGCTCCACTAGCCATCGATGCCGACACACCGCGCCGCTCGCCATGCGCTGCATTGCTTCAAGCTGAACGCGGCCTTGCGCCACGGATGCGTCGAGCGCCTCGTAGGCCTCGGCGTCCGCGCCCTCATCATCCAGTCGCGTGCGCGCCTCGTTGGTGCTGCGCTCGGTGATGGAATTCCACTTCACCACATCAGCGTATGAATGGAACAGCACGCATTCGCTCTCCAGGCCGTCGCGCCCAGCGCGCCCAGTTTCCTGCTGGTAATGCTCGATGCTCTTGGGAATAGTCATGTGCACCACGGCGCGCACGTTGCTGCGATCAATGCCCATGCCGAACGCCACGGTGGCCACCACAATGTCAAGCTTCTCAGCGGTGAATCGCTCCTGCACCTTGGAGCGTTGGATCGACGTCATGCCTGCGTGGTAGCACGCCGCATTAAATTTCTCCTTGCTCAAGTACTCCGCGATCGCCTCCGTCTCCTTGCGGCTCATGCAATAGACAATCACTGCGTCGCCGCGATGCCGCTCAAGAACACCTAAAATCTGCTTACGTCCATCAATGCGCGGCTCGATGCGGTAAATCAGGTTGGGGCGGTCGAAATTCCCAACCAATACCAGCGGATCGATCAATTCCAGCTGCGCAACGATGTCGTCGCGCACTGGCGGCGCGGCGGTGGCGGTGCATGCGTGCAGGCTCACGCCTGGGAACATGCGCCGCAGTTGCTTGAGTTGCCGATACTCCGGCCGGAAATCGTGGCCCCACTGACTGATGCAGTGCGCCTCATCAATGGCGATGGCGCGCACGCCCACGCTGCCGAGCCATGTATCGAAACCCGGCGCAAGCAGACGTTCTGGCGACACAAACAGCAAGCGCACTTCGCCAGCGCGAACGGCGCGGCGCACGTCATCGCGCTCTTCATTGGTCATGCCCGAATGCAGCGACGCGGCGGGGTAGCCGTTGGTGCGCAGTCCATCCACTTGGTCTTTCATCAAGGCGATCAGCGGGCTCACGCAGACATCAATGCGCGTATCGCCAGCACGCGCGGCGGCCAGCGGGGGCACTTGGTAGCAGAGGCTCTTGCCGCCGCCCGTTGGCATAACCACCAGGCTGTCGCGGCCCGCAATGCCTGCGGCGATCGCTTCGGCCTGCAGTGGACGCAGGGTGTCGAATCCCCAGACGCGTTGGATGTCGTCAAAGACAGCGGCATCAAGGCCCGGGTGGTCCGGCCCGAAGGCGTCCGACCCGTGCGCGTCCTGCGCGGGAATGAGCGAGTCCGTTCGCATCCGGTGGAGTCTAGGGGTGTGTGCAGGCACATTCGTAAATCACGGCGGAAATTCCAAGATATCACGCTAGCATTCACACTCATGGCCCAGCTCATTGACCCGTGGGCCGCGGCGGGGTAATGATCACATCCCCGCAGCCAGAATCATCACGATCTTCTCCTGCAGTGCCTTCGCCTTCCCCACGCCGTCCTTGTCCTTGGTGAGGTCATTGCAGAGCACGCTGAATGCAAACCGCGGCGTTTCGCCGGGGCGCCCAACGAACCCACTCAGGCAACTGACGCCATTGATATAGCCAGTCTTGCACGGCACAAAGACACGCTCAGTATCAAGCCCCTTGAATCGCTTCTGCACGGTGCCGCTGACGCCGGCCACCGCCATGCTGTTGATGAACGCCTGGCTGATCTTTGCGTCGTTGGCGGTGGCGCGCAGCCAAGCAGTCATCAAGTTTGGTGCCACGCGATCTTCCTTGCAGAGCCCGCTGCCGTCCGCGACCACCAGGCCCTTCGCCGCGGTGCCGGCACCGAGCGCCGCATCAACTTCTGCTGCAATCGCAGCTGCGCCGTTCGCCCATGTTCCACTCTGCCCGGATCGCTTCGCGCCGATCCGCTTGAGGAGGCTCTCCGCATACAAGTTCTGACTCTCCGTATTGCACTGCTTCACCACGCGCTCGAGGGCAGTGGTGATGGGCGGTCCGACGGTGTCACCGGGCACTGCGCCGTTTGCAATTGCGGCAGGATCAGCGGCAATAGCAATGCGCGCGCTCGCCACATTCACGCCCGCTAAGCGCATGCGTTCCGAAATATAGCGCGCAAAGAAAGTGGGCATGTCATGGACGCAGACCGCAATGGGCTCCACGGGCGTGGCCTTCATGTTGCCGTTCAGCGTGTAGCGCCACGGAGACTCCGTGCGGCCAATCCAGATGCTCTGCTTGGAATTCTTGCCGTTGGTGGCAGTGGCCTTGGTTGTGTCCACCTCCAGCCACGGAGCGGCGGGCGTCCAGGCGGAAATCTCGGGACGGCTGCTCGCAGCAGTCATACGTCCCTGCAGCAAGTTGACATTGAAATTCAGCCCAGCAATCTCGGCGCAATACGAGTTGGAGAGTTGATCGGCCGGCCAACCGGGATGCGTGAACTCGCGGTCAAAGATGCGGTCATCGACCACCAGTTCGCGCACCTGTGTGATCCCGGCGCGCTTGGCAGCACCGGCCCAAATGTCGATAAGTTCCTCAGTGGTGAGACCTTGTTTCCTCACGCCTGCTGCGTCGATGTGGACAATTTCATCCAAGATTTCCGGATCGCCAAGCGACGGATCGCCGTCAGCAATCACCGTCAGTCGATCGCCGTTACGCACGAGCCGCGTACTGAACTTCCAATCAGCGCCCAACACCCGCAGCGCGGCAGCCGTAGTGATCACCTTCATGTTGCTTGCCGGCGTCATCAGCCGCGCGCCACTGATATCAGCCACCGCCGCGCCGGAACCGACCTCGCGCACGCTCACGCCGATGACCGCGTTCTTCAGTCCGCTGGCTGCCACGGCGGCCTGGATTGCCGCGCCGAGCGCCGCACTGCCCGCGGGCGCCGCCTGCGCCGAGCGCGTTGATGCGCGGTCGGCGTTTGCGCCGGGGGCGGCGCAGGCGGGAAGGGCACATGCGGCCGAGACCGCGAGTACGAAGATCGGCTTTAAGTTCATCGTGAGACACTCCGTTTCGGACTAGTTCCGATGGAGCATATCGGTCGATGGACGCCGATCTCATGGAAAGATCGGTCACGACATCCGATCCCGACGGCGTCCCATGCGTCCGGCGAGACCTCCGAACAAGGTGGTCATAGCCAAGACACCAGGGGCGGGCAGTGCGGCGTTTGGCATTTCCAGTCCGCCGAGCACCACGTGATCCACAGTCCACGCTGCCTTCGGCTGATATTTGCGGCCGGAACTGGTCACAAACCGCTTGCCGCTGGCATCCTTGATGGCCACGATTCGGAACTCAATGTTGGAACTATCCGTAACCGCTGCGATGCCAGAAAGGTCAAAGGTCACGCGCTGATACTGACTGCCCTTACCGATTCGGAACCGCCCCCCGTCCGCTAAGCCGGCCGTTGAGAAACCGCCGCCCTCAACCGCATATTGGAGTTGACCAAAGGCACTCGCCCGCGCGTCGACCCGTTGCAGCCATGACAATTGGTGCGCTTCCCAGCCCTCGGTGGAGGTGGTCAGACCCATTCCGCGCAATGCATTGACCTTGGCCTTGGCAGCGGCGAATCCGGTCATCCGCAGCGCGCCGTCCGTTGCGACGCCGGTGGAGCCAGTCTGCCACCCCAGAAGGGTGGTTCCGAAAAGATCTGCACGACCAGTTCCGCTTGTGGCTTCATAGTCATGGGCGTCGAAGGTCCATTCCGTGACAACGCCAGCGTTTGCGGTGCCAATCAAACTGAGAAAGCAAACCGAAGTAAGGAAGATCGGAGCAAAGCGGATTGTCATTTCATTTCCTGCGGTTGAAGGGTTGGTGTGTGCGCCGTTCATTGGGTGGACTTTCATGAAGAGTGTGGCGGAATGAGGGAGACCGTTGAAGGAGAGCACATGATTGCGTTGTATGAAATGAATTTCAATGGGTGAGACGATCGTTGAGCGAATCTCGATCAGATGCTTTGTGCAATGCGAGGAATCATCCGCACACTCCATTTGATGCATGTCGACGACGTGACTTTCCAAACGAGGCTCGAGCAATGATTCCGACTGCCAGCACTCCTGGGTTTGGTACGTGGACTCTGGCGCCGGTCAGCACAACGTTGTCCATCGACCACCAGCTACGTGCTCGGTACGACCTTCGCCCGGTGGTCTCATACATTCCGCTCTGTGGATTGGTGATCGAAACAATCTGCAGCCGTAGCGAAGAACCGATTGGTAGCGGCCCGATCGCTGCAAGGTCACACGACATCGATGAGAACTTCTTGTGACGGGTCAGCTGAAAGACCCCATCATTTGCCAGACCGGTGCTCACAAACCCAGTTGAGTCGATTGAATATTGCAGTTGCCCGAAGGCGCTAGCGCGTGCGCCGACCCGTTGCTTCCACGTAAATTCCAGGGTTTCATGCTCATTTTCTGCAAATTCAAAGCCGATGCCGTGCTGCCCGGAGTGCTGGCGATCGGCTGTCGCGTCAAAGTTGCGAAACCTGATAGCGCGGTCGTGTCGATGTTTGGTCGTGCCGCGTTTCCATCGTCCTGGCACGGTGTGATTGAGTGAAGCAACCCCCGTGTCTTCGTTTGAGCTCATGGAATGAAGGTCGAACGACCAACTTGAAACGATGTCGGCTTGTGCCGTGCTTGTCGCCATCGTTGCCATCGCAACAATAACCGTGGCTGTTTGTACGAAAGTGCAATGCGTCCTGAGACGTCTATGTACAGCGAATGGCGTCGCGTTCATATGCATCCTTGTTGTGGTCTTGGTTACGTTGATCACATCGTGCGTACACGGCACGGGGCGCCGAGATGTCTCAGCGCCCCGTGGCACGTGTGCGTCATGTCATGCGCCGAACACTCAGCGGCGGCGGCGGGCGCCCAGTACGCCAGCAACGCCGAGCAGGGCAAGTGCGCCTGGTGCTGGAACTTGGCTGAACTCCTGGCGGATGAAGGAGCAACTTGCAACGCCGTCAATGCCGTTTGCCAAGAACTTCATGTTCTTGTTCACTTCAAACGCGCGATATCCCGTCGTCCCATAGAGGTCGCAGAAATCTACTGCGTCGACCAACTGAATAATGGCTTCGCTGTTCTGGACATGGAAGACCTCAAGTTCGCCAAGATATTGATTCCCATCAAGATCAAAGATGGTTTCATCGACGGCTGCATATGACCCGCCGCCGTATGAGTTACCGTTAAAGACCATCTGTGCATCGCAGAGCCGAACGCCGCGGTCATACCACGACTGCTCGACTTCAACCGTATATTGCAGGTTCGCTTCATGGATGACGTTGTCGCCGGGAGTTGCATCACCGAGTGGTCCAGTGATGTCGAAGCCAACGTTGTACAGACCGTATTGGTTTGTATTGAGTGAGACGAATCCAATGATCGACATTTGTGTTGTGTCGAAGGTGGAAGACGTGAATGACTCAAAGTTAAAGATCTTGTCGTTGATTTGAACGCGACGATCATTCATAGACATCAAGCTGGCAAGGTTGAGAACTTCGCCGTTGCCGAGCACAATGATTGCGTGCGCGCCAGTGTTGAGGAGAAGCGTAGCGGCCGGAATGGCCAGTAGTGAGGTGCGAAGGGACATGTTCATCGTGAGCTCCGTTAGAAAAGGGTGATTCGAGCGCTGTTCATCGATGCTGCAACGAGCAGTAGCGATGTGCAGGGCGCGAGATGCACAGGATGCACTGTGCACTGCTGCAATTCAATAGTTGTGCTCCTGTTCAGTTTGTTTTGAGCAAGTTCACACTTGTGATGCAGGGAATGTTTCTGCATCGAGGCTCATCCTGCAGTGCTTGATTTGCGTTGTAAATCAAAAGCACACGCGGGACGCCGTGTGTGGCGCCCCGCGTGTTGACTCCGTCGTGTGTGGTTGCAGATCAGTTGCGTCGTCGTCGCAGACCGATGATGCCTGCGCCGCCGAGCAAGGCAAGAGCGCCTGGTGATGGCGCCAAGATCTGACTGAACTCTTGACGCACGGATGTTGCAGAGGAACTTCCACCAGCGAATGCCGCCAAGAATTTGATGTCTTTGTTTACTTGGAATGCGCGGTATCCGTGCGTTCCGTACATGTCACAGTAGTCGGCTACATCAGTTCGGCGGGTAGTTTGTGTCGTACCAGCGATATCAAATGCACTCAGGTTGCCAAGGAAATCATTGGTGTCAAGGTCAAACACCGTCTCGTCAACGCGCGCGTATGAGCCAATGCCGCTAGCGACGCCATCGAAAGCAAGGTGGGTGTCGCAGATGCGAACGTCTCGGTCGTAGTTGTACGGCAAGACCTCAACGGTGTAGCGCAAGTTCATCTCTGCGGAGCGACCGTCGCCAGGGATGAAGTCGCCGAATTGGCCAGTGAGATCAAATCCCACATTGCGCAGGCCGTACGAATTTGTGGTGCTAGAAATGTAGCCAACAACGGTGACGCTCTGCGCGGCGAAGCTTCCCGACGTGAAGGTGTTGAATGTAAACATCTTGTCATCAATGATCACCTTGCGGTCGCTACCGGCTGCAAGAATGGTCGCAAGATTGATGGATTGACCATTGCCGATCGTGATGACCGCATTAGCGCATGTTGTGAAAAGGAGTGCCAGCGCTGGTGCAGCGATAGCAATGTGACTGGTCTTTAGTTTCATCCGGATTCTCCTAGCAGTTGAGGGCTCAATCGCGTGACCTACAACAAGCAGGGCCACGATGGGAGCGTGAATCCGCATGGTGCTCTCGAGCAGCTGCCGAATCAATCGGCGGAAGTCGTTCGCAGGCATATTTGCAATGTTCACCCCTACTGCGTAGGGAAAGTTCCTGCGCGAAGTTCTTGCATTAGCCACCGCGCAAGCGGATGACTTCATTCACATCTTTATCTCCGCGGCCACTGACATTGATCACAATGATCGCCTCTGGGCGCATTGTGCGCGCCAGCACCACCGCCGCGTGAACGGCATGACTGGTCTCAAGCGCAGGGATAATTCCCTCTGTGCGGGCAAGTAGGTCAAAGGCATCAAGCGCCTCCGCGTCCGTAGCCGCCACATAATGCACCCGACCGGAATCCTTCCAGTGACTGTGCTCTGGCCCCACGCCTGGATAGTCAAGACCCGCGCTGCAACTGTGAACATCGGCAGTCTGCCCAGACGGGTCTTGCAGCACATAGCTCAGCGATCCGTGCAGCACGCCTGGCGTCCCGTGCGCGAGCGGCGCAGCGTGATCGCCAGCACCCGGCCCGCGACCACCGGCCTCTACGCCCACTAGTTTTACGCCAGAATCAGC
>CAMDCW010000125.1 GCA_945890745.1 Phycisphaera mikurensis NBRC 102666 | reverse complement strand
ACGTACAACGTTGGGAAGATGTGTATTGAAGCGGCCTTACCAACCTGCATTCTCCCGGCCTGCGGGGCAGGGCAGAAGGCCTTCTTTAAGGTGACCACTTCGGCCACGTGCGACCCTGCATCCACATGCGTGTACCTATCGATCAGTGCCTTGCAGCGTTCCCGCGACTCTGAGATCTGTGACTCGATCCAAGATTGCAGTTGCTGGCCAACGCTGTCCTGCAGTTCGGCTGTATGTGCCCCGTACAACGCCACGCTGAAGTTTCCGAGCGACTGCCCAAAGTGCCCGTAATGGCAAATTGAGCGTGCAGAACGCAGCCTCGTTGACGAATCGCCGTATGATGCCTACATGGATCGGCCAGCATTTGACCGCACATATTTCGAGGTTCTATCGGTCACTTCGGCCCGCGATGCGGTGCATGAGTGGGCGCTGAAGTCGGATGTTGAGCGAATTGCGGCCGCCTTATTCCTGCGAGAGGCAACCTATGGACGCGATCATGTGGCCGAACGAATTCCTCGCGTTCTTGAAGTGCTGCGAGCGCCATGGTGCCCGGACGTTGGTGTTCGGGGGCTTTGCGGTGAGCCTCCACGCACGCCCCAGGACCACGGGTGATCTTGATCTTTGGTGTGGCCTTGACGCTCAGAACTGGGAGCGAGTAAAGGCCGCGCTCAAAGAATTTGGCTTCGATCAGCAGCGCGTCGCTTCGCTTGGCGACGCAAAGCCAGACATGCTGATCCGATTTGGATACGAGCCCATTCGCATTGAACTCTTCACTTCGGTTGCCGATCTCGACTTTGAGCAAGCATGGGAACGCCGATGCATGCTGCGTGCTGACACGCTAGACATTGCGTTCATTGATCGTGAGTCACTGATACTTAGCAAAGTTGCCGCTGGCCGACCGCAGGATTTGGCGGACTTGGAGCAGTTGCGCCGCAGGCCGCTCGACGGGTGACCGGTTCACCGGTGGTCAATCGGAGTGCGGTATTACTCGGGTTGGCAGTTGCAACCGCGCAACCGCGGTAACCGCGGCAGCCCGTGTTGCCCCAAGGAGCCGTACCATTGGCTCCCTCCATGTCTTCCGCCACGCTTCCTCGTCGTACGTTCGCCATCATCTCTCACCCGGATGCCGGCAAGACCACGCTTACGGAGAAACTGCTGCTCTATGGCGGAGCGCTTGAGTTAGCCGGCTCGATCACCGCGCGCAAGAACCAGCGCGCCACCACCAGTGACTGGATGGAACTGGAACGCCAGCGCGGCATCTCCATCTCCAGCACGGTGTTGCAGTTTGACTACGACAACTTTCGCATCAACCTTCTTGATACGCCGGGCCACAATGACTTCAGTGAGGACACCTATCGCGTGCTCACGGCCGTCGATGCCGCGATCATGGTGATTGATGCAGGTAAGGGTATCGAGGCGCAGACGCGCAAATTGTTTGAAGTGTGCCGACGTCGCGGTGTGCCGATCTTCACCTTCATGAATAAGTGCGACCGCCCCACGCGCGAGCCTCTGCAGTTGCTCGATGACTTGGAGAAGGCGCTCGGCATTGCGCCGTTCCCAGTCAACTGGCCGCTTGGCAATGGACCAGACTTCCGTGGCGTGTATGACCGTCTTGAGAAGCAGGTTCACCTCTTTGAGCGCGCCGCGAAGAATGCGCAGGCTGCGCCGGTGAAGGTCATGGGAATTGACGATCCGTTCATCGTTCAGAAGATCGATGCAGATGTGTATGCCAAGGCGCGCGAGGAGATTGAACTACTGGGCAGCCTTGGTGATTCGTTTGACCAAGAGCGAGTGCAGCGCGGCGAGATCACGCCCGTGTACTTCGGAAGCGCCATGAACAACTTCGGCGTGCAGCTGTTGCTCGACGGGTTCTTAGCGCATTCGCAGGGCCCCGGTCCGCGGCGCTCCGGCGAACGCATGGTGATGCCTGAAGATCCAGCGTTCAGCGGCTTTGTATTCAAGATTCAGGCGAATATGGATCCGCGCCACCGCGATCGCATTGCATTTGTGCGCGTGGTGAGCGGTGGATTCGAGCGTGAAATGACCGTCCTTCATGTGCAGAGTGGTCGCAAGATCAAACTCAACAACGCGCAGCGCCTGTTTGGGCGTGATCGTGAAACGGTGGACGAGGGGCTTGCCGGCGACGTGGTCGGAATTGTTGGTCATGATTCGCTTGGCATCGGTGACACGCTCACCACGGATCGAAGCATTTGCTACAACGAGATGCCGTCATTTGTTCCGGAGTGCTTCTCATACATTCACAATCCGAGCGCTGGTAATGCGAAGAAATACGCGCTTGGTTTGAAGCAATTGCTGCAAGAAGGCGTGGTGCGGCAGTACCACATGCTCAGCGGTCCGGGTGGCATGGTGCGGCGCCCCGTGCTTGCTGCGGTTGGACCGCTGCAGTTTGAAGTGCTGCAGTATCGAATGGAGAGCGAGTACAGCGCGGAATGCCGGTTGGAGCCGACGCGTTGGAAACTGGCCCGTTGGTGGAAGAAGGACGGGGCACCGGCGCACTTCCATCCGGAGGTCTTTGCTGATGCAAGCCTCGCCGAAGATCACGAGGGTCGGCCGATGGTGCTCTTCTCTGATGAGTGGCCGATGCGCTACTTCACGCAGAAGAATCCCGGCGTGGAACTGGGGACAGCGCCGTTTACGGGGCGGTGAGTACATTCCTATGTCTAGAGCATGCGCTTTTGTACAACTTCTGAGCAAATGGCCCTGAAGTATTGTGAGTTTGTCTCAACCAACAATATTTTGACTATTCATATGAATCAAGCGTGCGAAGTCGTTATGCTGTTGCGGTCGTGATCAATCGGCCTTCGAGAGCAGTTCGGTGCGCACGGTCCATGGTGGCTGTTGCAGTTCTCGTTGCGCTCATTTTTAGCAGTTTTGGTGCGATTCCTTCTCCAGCCACCATCGCGCGGTGGGCAGGGATTGTGGTTAACACTGTTGAGCGCTATCCCTGCGAATCGTGCGGATGCGGTTGCGTTGGGGCTTCGGAATGTTGGTCGGCATGCTGCTGCAATACCCCGCAAGAGCGGCTCGTTTGGGCACTTCGGCGTGGCGTGATGCCGCCCCCGGTAGCGCGGTTCTCGGAATCGCAGTGGATCGCGGCAGCGAACATCGTGAAGCCAGGCAGCGCGACCTGCGGAGCGTGTGTGGCGCGCATCCAAGTAGGCCTGCGGAATGGAATTGCGTTGGCACAAGCCAGTTCTAGCGAAGAATCAGCAGCAAAAGCATGCTGCGCAAAGCCAGCCTCGTCAGGAGTTGAATCCGATTGCGCAGTCCCAAAGCTCAGTGGTAAGCGCCCTGACCGCGCCTCCGGATCGCATGGGGCATGTATCTCTGCACTCGGTTGTAAGGGGCTAACGCCAGTCATTCTGATCGCATTTGTGCCCGCGATGACCACCACAGTCACGATCATGATTGTTCCGTCCGGAGAGCCTGAGCCAACCCGTTCTGGCTGGCCTGAGCAGTTTGGCCGCACCAACCGCGCGCTCGATATTGCCTCTCCGCCTCCGCGGCTCTAAGGCCCCACATCATCAGTTCCTCGTAGAACGGGTTCCGCCTGCTCTATGGATCGTCCCGTGATTGCCACCATTTCAATTGGTGGCCGCCAATGGGATTCGGATGTCACAACTTCACTGCACATTGCAGAGAGGATTGCTATACACATGAAAAATTTGCTAAGCATTACTAAAAGTATGCATTGCGTATCACCGCTCGTGGTACTAGTTACTTGCGCCGTCGCCCATGCGCACAACCACATTGGCGTGGACACGCAGTCGGGCTTGTTTGGAGACCCCATCATTGTGAAGGCGGGTTACCTCGCCAATGAGTCCATCTTCTCGGTCTCCGCGGGTCGACTGATGTACGGGGGTGCCATCGCCACTTATCAGGTTTCTCAACAGCTTGATCAGCCGGGCGCGCACAATGGCGCCTACTACGGTGATGATCTCTTTCTCACCAGCGATTTCTATTACGCCACCGGTCGCCTCAACGGCGGAAACTTTCAGTGGGAAATCGCCTCAGTGACTCCGCTCTCAGGCGGGGCGGGACAACTGCGTTGGGGAGCCTTCGACGCAGGGCTCACTGCGTTCACTGCTTCAGCCTTTAGCGAGTCTGTGACCCGTCTTGGTCGATCGTTTGACAGTCTCGTTGGCGATCACAATCACGACCAGGCATACGCGTTCACGGCTGCCGGCACCTACGACGTGACATTCGTGGTGTGGGATAGCAATGGTCGCTATGCCGATTCGGCACCGTTGACTGTTCGCTTTGATGTGATTCCTGCACCAGGTGCATTTGCGCTTGTTGGTTTGGGATGCATCAAGTGCGCACGTCGGCGTCGCCTGTAACTCAATTTCTGCCAAACATTTCAACAATTCACTTAGGAATCTTCACATGCAAATCTCTACGAACTTCTCTATTTCGTCATGCTCCGCATCATCAGTAGCTGCTGGTCTCATCGTGTCGGCTCTCTGTGCATCAGCATCCGCGCACATCAGTTACAGCAATCGCAACTTTGGGACACTGACTACAACGGCGTCGACTATCTCGAATCAGCTGGTCAGCAGCAGTTACGGCTGGGCCGATGCCACCGATGGCGACTGGGGTGACACGCACCGCACCCGCTTCTTTCGGTTCAACGTGGCCGCTGATGGCACCGCGGTGAGCATCTCCGTGCAGCGCAACTCAAATGCGGCAGCTACGGGTACGCAGGGAACCTTTCTCTCAGCTTTCTCCCTTTACTCTGGCCTTGCACAGCTTCCTCCGAACGCGCTCGGGCACGACGGAGCAGCTCTCTCAGTGCAGTGGCTCACTGACACCTTTGGAAGCGCTGCAGGTTTCGGGCTGGGTGGATCCGGCAAGGAAGGCGTGCTGAACGCTCTTGGTAACTGGGCGGTTGGCAACAGTGTTTCAGATACCGTCATTGCGCCAGCTGATTCGCTTCGATATTTCTCGTACATCGGTCACGCTGCTGACGGCGGTTCTGGCAACTATGGGCTTGCTGCCGGAATCAACGGAGATGGCAACGCGGACGGATTCGTGACTGCTACATTCATCCTTGCTGCAGGTGATTACTCCCTCGCTGTGGGCGGAGCAAACTACGCGGCGCAGCTGAGTGAGTCTGGCCCGACGTATCCAACATATGGCGTGGATGTCTCAGTAGGCGTTGTGCCGGCCCCTGGTGCGTTGGCGCTTCTTGGCATTGGCCTTGGAAGTGGCGCATTCGGCGCGCGACGACGTCGCTTGAGTAGGTCCTGATGCGCGCAGCGATGATTCATCATCGCACGCGGGCGGCTATTCGTGGCCAGGGGTTCACCATTGTTGAACTCCTGGTCACGATGGCCGTCGTCGCCATTCTCATTGGGCTCCTTGTGCCTGGGATGGGAATGGTTCGCCGTGCATCGCTTGAGACGCGTTGCCTTGCCAACCTTCGCACTATGGCAACCGCGTTGCACAGCTACTTCAACACTTCAAACGAGCAGTATCCAATTTCAAGTCACACCACTGGCGATGTGTCTCGTGCCGACGCGTGGATGCAGGCCCTTGCTGCGCATGGATTTGACGGCGCCGTGCGCATCTGCCCAGCCGACCCTTACGGGGAGGAGCGAGTCACTAGTTACGCCATCAACACCTATTTCGAGCCACTCGTCCCTGGCATTGACTTTGATCCGTTCACTCAACAGATCCTTGCTGGTGGGCGCAGCAGCGCGGTCTCGCGACTGCCGCAAATCCCAGCACCGGATCGAACCTTCTGGGCCATGGAAACTGAAGGTGCTGGACTCATCGACCATGTTCATTCAGTGGGTTGGACGAGTGTGGATCAAATCAAGACAACCATCGCGGTGCTCCGGCACGGCGACGGTTGCAATGTCCTCTTTGCAGATGGGCATGCCGCTGGCGTGACGTGGTTGCGTCTTGCGAATGACTTTGAAGCAGGTCGAAACCCGTTCAATCCTGAAACACCGTATTGAAATCCAACTACAAAATTACTTATGACTACCAATAGACACACCTCGGTTAACTCATCGCGCGCTCACTGGAAACTCCCGGCTGCATTCGCGCTTGGGATCGGCGCCATGGCGCTCGCTCATGGACATGTCACTGTCGACACGCTGTCTGGCACGCCCGGCGATCGCATTTCGATTCGCGCGGGCTACTTGCCGGCGGAGTCTGCCTATGGCATAGCCGCTGATGGCACACTCATGAAGTCCGTCGCACCCTGGCGTATGAATCTCTTGACGCCAGTCACGACCCAGCCCGGCTATATCGGCTGGTTTGCTGCGACCGACACCACGCTCACCAGTGACTTTTTCTACAGTACCGGACGCCTCGCAGGTGGTGACTTTCGATTTGAACTTGAGCACATCGCGCGCCTTGATGGGTCGCCAGCGCCAGCAGTCATCGCATGGTGTGTCGTGCAATCAAACGGAAGTTTGACAAATATCGCACGCACCGACGGAAGCACGCGAGCCGCTCGCAGCTTTACGGTTGGGGCGGGCGTGCATGTGCACGGTCAGTACTTGATTGGCGATGTTCGGGGCACCTACCGACTTTCATTACGAGCGTGGGATGCAAACGGCATCTACACCGACTCGGACCGTGTGACTCTTGAGGTGCAGATTGGACCGGCACTTGTGGGTGATTTGAATGGCGATGGGATCATTAATGGCGCAGATCTGGGTGTGCTTCTCGGGCAGTGGGGCACCGTCGGTTCAGGCGATCTCAACGGCGATGGAATTGTCAATGGGGCTGACTTAGGAATGCTTCTCGGCGCGTGGACATAACCCAACCATTCAGGCAGCGGCCGCTTGAGGTGACGTTGCAGTTGGCTGAACCAGTGTTTGCGAAGTGCTCGCGGCATTCTTGTTAGCAGCCTGCTCCAGACGCGCCAGCTTCTTCTTGTATGCAGCGACACGCTTCGGGTCAAGAAGCGCTGCAAATATGTCCTCAAAGAGCTCGCCGTATGCACGTTGGTCGAGATGCGCGATGCCATTGCTACGCATGCGCTCGACGATGGCATTTGCAGCCTCAAGCGTGCGGACGCCGAAGGTGGTGGTCACCTTGGCAATGAGGCAGATCACGTCGTCATCGACGGTTCGGTCGGTGTGTCGAAAGAGTCGGCTCAGTCGTGCAACTTCGCCTCCTTCGTACTGTTTGGTGAAGTAGTGTCGCTCGACCCACCGGAGGTAGGTGGCGTGGGCGGAGTGGCTCTTTCGACCAGTCAAAATCACCGTGAAATCTGCGTATTTCAAAGAGGCCTGCCGGGAGTTTTTCTGCCATTCCTCACGGGTCATCTCGCGCATCCACGATGTAAGACTCGGCTCCTTGAGTCGCTCGCGCCCGTTGACGGCGCGCGCAAGGTCAGCAAAGGTTCCCTCGTAGGTGCAGTCGATGCCGCTCATCAGGACTATCGCCCCGGCGGTCACGTGACGGAGCACCGCGTGCAGTGCATCGCCGCTACGGATCTGCACTAAGTCCACGTAATGAATCGGCACGGCCATCTCTGCGGCGATTGTCGCGGCGATCACGCGCTTTGAGCTATCTGCGCCACCAATCAGGAGCGTGTGCGGAAAGCGCTTGCCACTCTGCAGCGACTGCTCAACAATCGATGCTAGTGCACAGCCAATGGCGGGACATTCTCCAAGATGACTCAGGGTCGGCGCGACCAGATGCGTGTGATCAAGCGTCGTTGCGTTGCTCGTGGCGTGAGCGCGGATGTGAACCTTGCGTGACTCGTCCATGAGTCTCTCCTTCAAGTGGTTGGTGCGTGAGCATGTCCATCCGATGCGAGCGTGGAGCGTCCGCAGTCGGCCGGTGGTTTCGAATTGAGCAGAGCTCCGGAACGTGCGAGCGGGGACGATGGTAATTCCTAGCGTCGCGCGCGCAAGTGAAATCAACGCGGATCTTGACGGATCATGCGATTGTGCATGAACTGTCGTGTGGCGCGCATTGGGTGCACTGTTCCGCATAGCATCGCAACCGACGGTGATGCAGCGCTTTGCATCATCGACCGCCGGCATCGCGCCGGAATTCACTCCTCCAGACCGCATGTCCGGCGGATCAATCGAAAGGCCATCGCATGAACTGGTACCTCGCCGTCCTCAAGAACTATGTTGGATTTTCGGGTCGGGCTCGGCGCATGGAGTACTGGATGTTCATGATCGTGAACTTCTTTGTGTACGCCGGTCTTCTTGCTATCGATCGCATGATGGGTCACACCATGTTCGACTACGGACCGGGTGCCTTGTGCGGTCTTTACAGCGTGGTAGTAGCGCTGCCTTGGCTGGCCGTCGTATTCCGCCGACTGCATGACACGGACCGCACCGGGCTCTGGATATTCATTCACATGCTCCCGTTCATCGGCAGCATCATCTTCTTCATCTTCATGTTGATGGACAGCACGCCCGGTACGAACCGCTTTGGTCCCAACCCGAAGACTTCCGCTGCATAAACGC
>CAMDCW010000124.1 GCA_945890745.1 Phycisphaera mikurensis NBRC 102666 | reverse complement strand
AAATCCAGATCAAAGACGTGGGTCGGTTGACCAAACTCAAAGAGCACAAAGTTGGTGCAGTCCACCAAGTTGTTGCGCGGAATCTGACCAATGGCGCGCAGGCGACGTTGTAGCCACTCGGGGCTTGGGCCAACCTTGACATCGCGAATGACTCGCGCCGTGTAGCGCGGGCATGCAGCGTGCTCGTGGTTACTTACCGCGATGTGCTTGGAGGCAGCGCTGCCAGTCGCCTTGGCGATTCCTTCTGGTGCTTTCAGTATCCGACCGCTCATGGCGCAGATTTCGCGCGCGAGTCCCAGATGGCTGAGACAGTCGCCACGGTTTGACGTGGTCTCAATCTCCTGCCAGCGTTCGCCGTTGTCGGCGTCGTCGCCGCCATCAAAGTTCAGCCCCGCGGCGGTGAGCAGGTCGGCCTGCTCCTCGGCGGTAGCGGGGCGGTCGAGGTAGTCGTTGATCCAAGTGACGCTTGTTCGCATGGTGAAGGGTCGAAGGGTAGCATTCCGCGCACTGTGACGGCCGCCATGCGCATCCAAATGACTGCCTGCGCGCTTCTTGCCGCTGCGGGCTTGATTGCGGGCTGTAGCGGCGTGGTTGGGACCGCTGACGGACCGGCGGCACCTCCGTCCGATCAAGTGGCCGAGTTGGAGCCAGCGCCAGGCACGAAATCGGGCACCGACGCCGCGCACGAAGGATTTGTTGAGTCCACGGCAGGCGCACCCGCTGAATCTTCAGCCCTGGCCGACGGCACCTATCCCCCGGATTTCACTTTGGATGTCACGGTCTTGGTGGGCCTTGGCTCTCCATCGCTCCTCAAGGTTGAGGATCGGCAGGCCAAGTACGTGGTGCTGCCGGATGGGGCGCTGCATGCGGACGCCAGTCCGTTCATTGACATATCAACCCGGCCCGGTCGAACTCGGTGGCTCTACGAAGACCAAGTGCAATTTCTCTGGGGGTTGTGCGCGCAGTACGGATTTACGGACGAACGCAGCGCGAATGGTCCCCCCAATCCGGATATGTTGCGAGTGCCCCGCGGTGAGCGTCTGGCAGTCATGACGTTCCGCGCCGGCGGGCGGACTTGGACGTTTGTTCGTCGCGCCACTGATGCGCAGCCGTTTGACGCTGCGGCCGTCCGCATTATTCGCACACTTGCCATTTTGAGTTGGCTTCCCGACTATCGCCCGGAAGATGTTGCTCCCGAGCGATATGACTTCGGTCCAGATCCGTACGCCGTCTATCGAGCCATTCGTGCTCAGCAACCTGCAACTATTCGACGATGAAACATTTAGCACGCATCGCACTTTGCGCCACGCTGGTAGTGGTTTCCATGGCACTTACTGCGTGTGAGTCGGCACCGATCGTGCCGCCGCATGATGATGCATCGAGCACCGACGGACTCGGTTTGCGGCTTTGGTACGCGCGCGTCGATAGTCGTCAGTACGACTACTTTCAGTTGCGCGCTGACGGATCACTTTCGTACGGCGGCGGTCTGACGGCGTTCAATCGCCAGTCGGAATGGACCGGGCGGATCACTGCTGAAGAGGGATTTCGATTGCGTGCGCTTGTGAATGCAGCGAAGTGGATGACGGCAGCAGATCCCGCATTGCACACCGCAGAGACCCCGGTTGCCGAGGTGGTGCTGATCTCCGATAAATCTGAACGCGCATTCACGATCCAAGGTCCGAACGAGTACGTGCTACAAGTTGTTGAAGTACTTTCCAAGGCAGCAGCACGTCGTTTCGATCGGTACATGCAGCGCTTGCCGGATGCGGGAACGCAAACGCGATGACGCGGCCGCAGTCGGAGCGTGAATACCAGCTGACACGGGCGAAGGACCTAGTATCACCGGAATGGCTGTGACTTCTTCCAGTACTGATCCGATCGTTGGCATCGATCTTGGCACCACCAATTCGTTGGTGGCGTACTGCGATGACGCGGGTCCGCGCATTTTGGTGGATGAAGCTGGTCGAGCGCTCCTACCTTCGGTGGTGCGTTTCGTTGCAGGCGCCGCGCCGGTCATTGGTCATGAGGCGCGCGCGCATGCGGTTGAATATCCGGTGGACACCGTTTACAGCGCCAAGCGTTTCATGGGGCGTGGCTTTACGGAGCAGGGCGCTTCGATTGGTGAGTTGCCATACCCGGTTGTTGCCGGTCCGCATGGGTTGGCTGCCTTCGCTGTTGGTGCAGACGTCATCACCCCGCAACAAGTTGCTGCGCACGTCTTGCGCGCACTGAAAGAGATCGCCGAGCGCCAACTGGGAGTCCCTGTTCGGCGCGCGGTGGTAACGGTCCCTGCGTACTTTGATGACGCGCAGCGCCAGGCCACTCGCGACGCGGCGCGGCTCGCCGGGTTGGAGGCCATTCGCATTGTCAATGAACCAACCGCTGCGGCGTTGGCCTATGGCATAGGTGCATCAGAGCGTCGGCGCACTTCGTCGGAAACAATTGTTGTCTATGACTTTGGTGGTGGAACATTTGACGTTTCCGTGTTGCAGTTGGTGCCGGGCGGACCCGATGACGGCGAGTTCTTTCAGGTGCTTTCCACCGCGGGCGACACCCGTCTTGGTGGTGATGACATTGATGATGCCATCATTGCGCTGGTGACCCGCGAGATCCGTGCTGAATTTGGCACTGCACTGGAGTTTCCGCCAGCGGCTCGACAAGCGCTGCGAAATTTTGCCGAGCGCGCCAAGATCACACTGTCATCGGCGGACAGTGCAACGCTCGAAGTTTCATTCGGCGTTGATCGCACCTACCGACGTGTACTTGGACGTGCAGAATTTGAAACGATGATTGCGCCCTTGGTGACGCGCACGATTGATGCATGTCGCCGTGCCATGCGTGACGCGGGAGCCCCAGAGATTGATCGCGTGGTGCTGGTCGGCGGAAGCACGCGCATTCCTGCCGTCCGCGATGCTGTGCGTGCATTCTTTGGACGTGAGCCGTATGCGGCGCTTGATCCAGACCAAGTGGTGGCGCTGGGTGCCGCCGTGCAAGCGTCGGTGCTCTCGGGGCAACGCCGTGATTTGTTGCTTGTGGATGTGGTGCCGCTGTCCCTGGGTATCGAAACCGTGGGCGGCGCAGTAGCGAAACTGGTGATGCGCAATGCCAGCATTCCAACCCGCGCGACCGAGATGTTCTCGACTTCCGTTGACGGGCAAGTCAATGTTGGTATCCATGTTTTGCAAGGCGAACGCGAGCTGGTGGCTGACTGCCGTTCCATTGCGCGCTTTGACCTGCGCGGAATCCCTCCCATGCCGGCCGGCATTCCGCAGATTGAGGTGGAATTCCTGGTGGACGCCAATGGAATCCTTGCCGTCACCGCCGCCGAGCGCCGGAGTGGTCGGCGCGCCACCGTGCAGGTCATTCCAACCTATGGGCTGACCGCTGCCGATGTGGATCGGATGGAGGCGGAGAGTTTCACCCACGCCCGCGAGGACATGCAGCGCCACCGGGTGGTGGACCTGGTGGCGACCTCTCGTTTGGATCTCAAGTGGATCTGCGATGCCCTCGCGCGGGTTCGGGAGGAGCTTGAGCCGGCATACCTTGAGAGCCTCGAATCTGCCATTATGAGCCTGAAGGGGCATATTTCAGCCGCTGAATACGATGCCCGGTCGGTGGATGCCAACGCCTTCTATCAGGCCAAAGAAGCGCTCGACCGCGCCAGCGTGCGGATGCACGAAGTGGCGATTACCCGCAGTTTGCGCGGCGGAACTGATTGATGACGCGTCTTGGGTGAGTGCCGGTGCGCGGTGCAGAGACGGGCACGCGTGCCGCGCGAGGGGGCAACTGAGAACTCGCGGCGATTTCACTTTTCTTTTTCAACATTCTTCCTATCATTTACCCCTTGGCGCCGGTGGTCCTTACCGCGTGCCACTCCATCGATGGCAGACACACTCACCGAATCCACATCATCCGTTCCCGTCCCCGCACCCCGCTCCCGCGCCACGCGAGCGGCGACCGAACTTGGGTGGAGTGTCGAGGAGTCGGCATCGCTCTATTCGATTCGCAATTGGGGCAAGGGATTCTTTGATGTCAATGCCGCGGGACACGTGGTGGTGCATCCGCAGCGCAACCCCGCCATCGCGGTCGACCTCTATGAAGTGGTGGCCGGCATGCGCGAGCGCGGATTTCGCACTCCGCTGCTGATTCACTTCAGCGACTTGTTGAAGCAGCGCTTGGTGGACATTGCCGAAGCATTCCGCGGCGCCATTGTTGAGCACGGCTATCACGGCACGTATCAAGGCGTGTTCCCGATCAAGGTGAACCAGCAGCGCCGCGTGGTTGAAGAAGTGCGCGACGCAGGCAAGGGCCTCGGCTTTGGCCTTGAGGCCGGTAGCAAGCCAGAACTTCTCGCGGTCATGGGGATGACCAGCGACACTCCTGAACGGCTCATCATTTGCAATGGCTTCAAGGAAGAGCGATACATTGAGTTCACCGCGCTCGCCAAGAAGCTTGGTCGCAACATCATTCCGGTCATTGAGAACATCACCGAACTCAAGTTGATCTTGCGGTTCTATGAGCAGCACGGCGTTCGTCCAACCATCGGTGTGCGCGTCAATCTGGCAGCGCAGGGCGCTGGCCGTTGGCGGCATTCAAGTGGGCTGAAGGCGAAGTTTGGTCTCAGCATGACTGAGGTCCTGGAAGTGCTCTCGATCCTCCGTTCCAAGGGCATGGAAGATTGCTTGCAGCTTCTGCATTGCCACATGGGTAGCCAGATTCATGACATTCGTCAGGTGAATCAGGGGATCAATGAACTCGCGCGCATCTATACGCAGTTGGCCAAGGCCGGCGCGGGAATGAAGTACATCGATATTGGCGGCGGGTTGGGCATCGATTACGACGGCAGCCAGACCAGCTTTGAGTTCTCCATGAACTACACGCTGCAGGAGTACGCGTCCAACGTGGTTTACAAGATCATGACCGTGTGCGATGAAGAAGGCGTAGCGCATCCAACCATCGTCAGTGAGTCTGGCCGCGCCATGGTTGCGCAGCAGAGCGTCTTGATCTTTGATGTACTCGGCGCCAATCGGCTGGATCGTTTCACGGTTCCCGCTGAGTTGCCACCGCCTGCGGCCGGCGAGACCGAATTGCCACGACCGCTGGTGGACATCTTTGACGTCTACAAGAACATCGCTGAGCGTCGGCTGGTTGAGCACTACAACGACATGCTTGAGGATCGCGACGAGGCGTTGCGCCTATTCAGCGTCGGCCTCATGAGTTTGGAACACCGCGCGTTGGTCGACAACATCTTCTGGGCAAGCTGTGCCAAGATTCGCGACATTGCGCGTTCGATGAGCCGGCCGCCCGAGGAGCTTGGAGATTTGGAGAGCGCGCTGAGCGACACCTATTTCTGCAATCTCTCGATCTTCCAGAGCATGCCCGATGTGTGGGCCATCAATCAACTGTTCCCGATTGCGCCGATTCATCGCCTCGGTGAGCGTCCCACCCGCAAGGCGACGATCGCCGATCTGACCTGCGATTCCGACGGCAAGATTGACCGATTTGTGGACGACCACGACGTGAAGAAGTGGATCGAGCTGCATGACTTCGAGGACGGCGAGGAGTATTTGCTGGGCGCGTTCCTAGTGGGCGCGTACCAGGAGACGCTCGGCGACTTGCACAATCTCTTCGGTGACACCCACGTGGCCCACGTCAAAGTGGACGACCAAGGCGAGTGGTGGATCGATGAAATCATTGAGGGCGACGCGGTCCGCGACGTTCTCAGTTACGTCCACTACGACTTGGCGCGACTCTTCGGCGAGGTTCGCCGCGAGTGCGAGAAGGCCGTCGTCAACAAGCAGATGACCGTGGCGGAGAGCCAGGGCCTTCTGAAGGCGTATGAAGCTGGGTTGTCGGGGTACACGTACCTCGAAACAGAGAATCGCTAAGCCTGCGCTGATGGGCTGGAGCCTGCGCTGTGAGGTTCGAACGTTGCGCTGCGGGGATCGAACCCTGCGAGCGCTCTGTTAGCTTCCGGTCGGTTTCCAAAGCGTCGGCGCCGGGGGCAGTGATGTCTTCGCCAGTGATGTGACCGTACTCGGCGCTCCGGTATCGCCCTGGGTGAGGGTTGCGGTCACCAGGACCTCCTGTGGATTTCGGGCAGAATTGATCACCACTTTGAAGCTGGTCTCGCCGTCTCCCATCTGAAAGGTGGCTGGCGAACCCACATACGCAAAGATCCGGGGCTGAGCGACCACGGCGCCATCCGAGTCCCGGAGGGTCACCGTGGTCATGACCTGGTCGGGAGCGCTGCCTGTCACGTCCGCCGTGACTAGGTAGGCATCGATGTTCATAGCCAGGGGCGCGGGTGCGGGTGTGCGGCAGGCGCTGAGCAGGGCGAGCGCAACAGCGGCGGCGAAGCATGGGGAAGAGCGCATGAATGGTGTCATCGACAATGAAACGCGCCACGGGGTAGAAAGTTGCCGCGCGCTGGCTGTCAAATACCCACTTTCCTAGCCATGCAATCTCAGTTCCATGGCAACCCGGGTGCTCGCCCTCGGTAGGACTTGCATGCTCTCCCGGCGCGCGATTCTCGCAGCCCTCGCTGTCGGCACCACGCTGGTTGCCGCCGGGGCTGTCATGTCGCCGCCGTCGTCCTCGTCCGTGGCATCCATCGTCGCCGCTGATCCCATCCGCTTCGGTCGGGACATTCGGCCAATCCTGTCCGACCGCTGCTACCTCTGTCATGGCCCCGACCGCGCCAAGCAGAAGGCGGGCTTGCGTCTCGACTCGTTTGAGGGAGCTACCGCGCCGCGCAAAGACGGCGCCGCGATCGTTCCCGGTCATCCGGATGAATCACTACTGCTGCAACGCATTGCAGCAGTTGACGCGGACACTGTCATGCCGCCACCTGACAGTGGCAAGCACGCGCTCAGCCAGAACGAGCAGGCGATGCTTCGGCAGTGGATCGCTGAGGGCGCGCAATACGAATCGCATTGGGCGTTCACCGTGCCAACGGTGCCCACTGTTCCCACGGTGCATGACGTTGCCTGGCCGCGCACACCGATCGACAGTTTCATTCTTGCCGCGCTTGAGCGCGCCGCCATCGCGCCGAACTCAGAAGCCGATCGCGCCACGTTGTGCCGTCGCGTCTTCTTGGACCTGACCGGACTTCCACCCACTCCGGAAGAGACCGCTTCGTTCCTCACCGATGAGCGGGGCGATGCCTACGAGGTACTCGTCGATCGGTTGCTGACTCAGGAACCGTACCGAAGCCGATACGCCGAACGCATGGCCATTCCGTGGCTTGATGTGGCGCGCTACGCGGATACCTGCGGCATTCATCAGGACAACGGTCGACAGATGTGGCTTTGGCGCGATTGGGTGCTTGCCGCTTTCCGTGACAACATGCCATACAACCAGTTTGTGGTTGAACAGGTGGCGGGTGACCTCATGCCCAATGGCACGGTGCAGCAGAAGATCGCCAGTGGATTCAATCGCGCGCATGTCACCAGTGACGAGGGCGGGGCCATTGACGCCGAATACCTCATGGAATACGCGGTCGATCGCACCGCCACCGTGGGTGCTGCGTTCCTTGGACTCACGCTGCAGTGCGCGCGTTGTCACGATCACAAGTTTGATCCCGTGACGCAGGAAGACTTCTACTCACTACTCGCGTTCTTCAATTCCAATGAACAGCCGGGCATCTATTCGCAGACGATGGACCCGAACCGTGCGTATGAGCCATCCATCGAGGTACCCACGCCAGAACATGCCGCGCGCTTGAGCATTCTGACACAAGCGGCTACCGATGCGCGTGCCGCGCGCGATGCGATGAGCGATACCGAGCGTGCTGCGTTCGCAGCATTTCGCACACAGATCAGTACCGAAGGAATTCACTGGGCTGCGCTGCGCTTTATCTCGGCGGTCAGTACTCAGAAGACCACGCTCACCGTGCAGCCCGACGGCAGTGTGCTTTCATCCGGTGAGAATCCAGCCAACGATGAACAGACGTTCACGTACCGCACCGACGCCACCAACTTGCGGGCTATCGCGCTGGAGGCGATGACTGATCCATCGCTCCCAAACGGTCGCGTTGGACGAGCCCCGAACGGCAATGCTGTGTTGGACGCCATCGAAGTGGAGGCCGTGTCGGTGACGGATCCCACCAAGCGTCAAAGCGTTTCGCTGGCATGGGCGTGGGCCGATGTGGAACAGTCGGACGGCGATTACCGGGTAGCCAATGCGCTGCGCCGGGACGGGCGCGTGTGGGCGGTCAATGCACAGAACGAACCCGGCTCGCGCGCTGCACTGTTCATTGCGGCACAGCCATTCGGTTTCCCAGGCGGCACGGAGTTGCGTGTGAAATTGGTGACGAAGTCACCGTATCCGCAACACGCCTTTGGGCGCGTGCGCATGCATGCAGGCGCCGCTTCGGATTCGCTGATTGCCGAACTACCAACGGCATCAAGTAGTTGGTACATCGTGGGGCCGTTTCCGATCAGTGACGCCAACGCTGGCTACCAGACGGTGTTTGGCCCAGAACAGGCTGTGCCGCTCAACCTCAATGCAACCTTTGGGGTTGCGGGTAATGGCACGTTTAAGTGGCGGTA
>CAMDCW010000123.1 GCA_945890745.1 Phycisphaera mikurensis NBRC 102666 | reverse complement strand
GCTGGCACCGATTCCGTCCGGATCAAACGCTCTGGGTTGCTGCGCATCCAGAATTGCTCGGCGATCGATTGCTCACGCCTGAGGACCCGGTGCGTTTCCTCCCATCGCGCTTCACGCCAGCGGGCGAAGCGATCGACCCGTCGGGATCGAAGACTCGTCGACTTGCATGCCCCAACTGTCACCTGGAGATTCCGCAACTGGTGCTCGAGTGCCCCATGGTGATCATGAGTTTGGCTGGCAGTCCATCAAGCGGCAAGAGCTATTTCTTGGCGAGCGCCATGTGGAAATTGCGCGAGGAACTCGCGCGGCATTTCTCCGTAGCGTTCACGGACACGGATCCCGCGATGAACCGTGCGATCACCAACAACGAAGGTCAGCTCTTTCTCAATGAAGATCAGTCCGCGTCGGTTGCGATTGACAAGACGGAAATGGAAGGAGCGCAATACAACTCGGTGCAGTTTGATCCGGGTGTCGCCACCATGTTGGCTCATCCGTTCATCTTCACCGTTCGCCCTGCGCGCGATCATGTGAACGGACACGCGCCACATCGATTGACACAACTTTTTACGCTGTACGACAATGCCGGCGAGCACTTTTTTCCTGGTGCCGATACCGCGCGTGCGCCTGGAACTCAGCATTTAGCGAAGGCGCAGGTTCTGATGTTCGTCTTTGATCCGACGCAGGATGTTCGCTTTCGCCAGCGTCTTGCTGGCGTCAGCGGCGACCCGCAGTTGGCTCCGGGTGCAAAAACTACGCGCCAAGATCAATTGATCGTAGAAATGGCGCGCCGAGTGCGCATGCATGCCGGTCTTGCGCCGCAGGATCGGGTTTCCAAGCCACTGTTTGTCATTCTCTCCAAGAGCGACATTTGGGGCCCACTTCTGAAGGATGAAGATGGCACGCCAATGGACATCACCACGCCGCCCTACGCGCGCGAACGCGCCGGTCTGGGGCGAATGAGCATCAAGCGCGTGGATCGAACCAGTGATCGCATTCGTGCCTTGCTGTGTGAAGTAGCACCGGAACTCGTGTCCGTCGCCGAAGATGCGTTCGAGCGCGTCATCTTCATTCCAGTGAGCGCAATCGGAACGTCGCCGGTCCTGGATCCAGCAAGCGGCCTCTTAAAGGTTCCGGTAGCGCGCATCGCTCCGCGGTGGGTGACCGTTCCGTTTATCTACACACTTGCGCGTTGGTCAACGCACTTGGTCTCCAGCGACAAGGGCGAAGGCGACGCATCATTTGGAACACCGATGGATTCGGATGACATGGATCCATCGTGACCGCGTTGAATTGATTGGCTAGCGTTGAATTGCTGCATTGATTGACTCGCAACCATGGCACTCGAACTCATTTATACATCTGCAGTACGCGGTCTCCGGGCTGGAACCAGCGGGTTCTGCACTGTGGCAATGACCAAAGGATTGCCGCCGGCGTTGGTGCCGCGCCTGGAAGCGCTCGGCGGATATCGCGCTGGTCCTTCGGGCAATGGTCCGAATGCGTATTGCTTCTGGCGCGTTGAGACAGCGACGGGGATTGCGCATGTACTTTCAATTGTTGGTCCCGCACCGCCGGACCACACGGCGCGTTCCAACAAGATCGCTACCTATTTGGTGCTCGCGCCGGATGAGTTAGTACCCGCTGGACCTGCGTGGCTTCTGTTGCAACCCGCGCTTCTGCGCAGCTCATGGAGCGGTGCGCCTGCTTGGATTGACGTCCCCGTACGCGTACCGACAACTCGTGATACCGGCCCGCGTCCGTGCGCTGCATGGCAGGCGGCTACTGGTGACGCTGGTTGGGCGGGCGTTCTTGCGAGTGCATTTCTGCGCGATCAGGCGCGACCGATTCATGTGATTTACAGCGCGGCCATCGAGCCGCTGCCGCTTGTTGAAGAAGCAATTCGACTCTTGCCGGAGTGGGCGCGTTGGCGCGCGACGTTCTCAACGTATTTCCTCCAACCAGTTGCTGGAACCCCGTGCGCGTGGCGATTCTGTCTTGATGGAACTCCAGCGGCAGATGCTGCGCGGCAGTCCAAGGGGCTTGTCATTGACCTGACGCGCACTGCGGGGCCGGCACCTGAATCGCGATTCACACGCATGGCTCGGACGGGTATTGATGAGGAGGCGGTGGCGGCGCAAAGAGCGACGCGAGCAGCCGCGCGTACCGCGGGAGCGGCTGCCGTGGCGAGTGCCGGCGCTGCGCGGTCGAGTGATGCGCCCATCGAATTGGAAATGGACTTTGCAGGAGATCAAACCGGTACGCCGCGGCGCTTGGTGCGGGATTTGGAATCTGCAGATCAAGACGCATCACCGGGCGAGCCAGCGCGCATGCCCATCAGTCCACCCATGTTGGCACTTGCCGCGGCTGGATTGACAGTGATACTTCTGGGTTTGATTTACCTAGTTATTTTTGCGACGGGACAAACTGCGGCGCCTGCGGTGCCGGTGGTACCCGAGGCTCCTGCGGTTGTCGAGAAGCCCAAGCGGGAGATGGAGCCGCTGCAACTGAAAGTGGATGTTGGCGATGTCGGTGCCACCAAGTCCAACGATGAAGCAGCGGAGCCCGTCGCAACGGTCCCGCCGCCTGTTGTCCCGGAGCCCGACGCGCAAGGGGCTGGTTCGCTGCCCATGCGGAATTCGCAGCCGCAGAACGACGGAACCGAGGGAGTCCCAGAGACGCCAAAGGATCCGGTGGCGCCGTCTCCGCCCGTCGTGGCCCCAGTCGCGCCTGTCCTCACGACACCAGTCATCACGCCGCTGGTATTGCCGACGATTGCGAAGTGGGCAGCCACCTCCGCGTTCGATCGCATTGAAACGGGCGCTGTGCAATTGCGGTTACGTGTCGACATTGGCGCAAAAACTGGGTGGTCCGTGAAGTTGGTGCCCGCCAAGTCGCTCGCCAGAGCCGGTGTCAGTGTGAAGCCAAACGGTGCAATTGAATTCGGCGGAGCAGCTATCAGTGCGCGGGCTTCTATTGAGGGCACCAACGTAGTCATCAATGGCTCCGCCGCGGGTCTTGTTCCTGAGGCGTTGCAGTTAGCGCTCCGTGACGCCAAGGATGCAACGGACGCCAAGCTCGATCCCATCGTCGCGCTACAGCGGGCGCTGGAGCGTTGCACCGTTGAGGTGTTTGACAAGAGTGGCGCATCGCTGGGGTTCGCACAGATGCGGGCAAAGTCAACCAAGCCAGTCAGTATCGGAGTCGAAGGCGGCGCTACATTGGCAGATTTCGGCGATAGCCCGCTTGATGTGCAAGTCACATCGCTATCAGTTCCGGATATAGCGACAGTTCGAGTTGCCGCCCTGCAAATTGAGACCATGAACGTCGCGGATAGTTTGACTGTTTCCGTCAACCGCGCTCTGCAAAAGTCCGCAACAATTTTAAATGCGACGACTCCGAGCGCTTCGGTCATTTCGATGCAACGCACGGCATTGACGAAGCAACAAATCGAACTGAGCGCGATCAAGAAGTCGTGTACCGCAGTGCTCGCGGTATCCAAGGGCACTGCTCGATCAGTTGACTTTGACACCGACCTTCAAGCCGTACAGAACGCACTTCTTCCAGAAGAGCAGGCGAAGTTCCTCGGTGCTGGTGGGAAATCATCGCTGATCTCCGATAAATCCATCATGCGTGCTATGGCCGAATCAATCACACCGCGCATCGATAGTGAATTGATTCGCATCAGTAAGCAGCTCGTCGATGCCAATGCGGCGAGCAAGGGCAAGGGAAGCGCCATTCAGTGGCGCATTCGCGTATCGAACGAGGACGGAATTGTGCTACTCGAATCCGCCATCACACCACGGGTAAGCAAATGAACGCAGCCAAGCAAGAAATGTTCGAAACGGTCCGCTCGGTTGTCGCTGGAAGGCTTCGGGACGAAGCGCAAATCCGCGAGCTGGCGCATCGAATCTCGGAAGAATCAACCACACTGCGCCGTCGCCTGGATCGTGCGGTTGGTTACGCCCGCGCCGGTCTTCGATTGGAAGCATGCGCGGAGGCGGAAGCGGAACCATCAGTGTTTGAACTGGCTGCAGCGTTTGATTCCGATGTCATGCGGCAGTGGCGGACATTTTGCTCCAAGAACAAGTTGCCGCTGCAGGATGAGATTGCCGGTGACGCAATCGCAGAGATTGAAGAGGCAATCGCGCTGACTGCGCCGCTTAGTAGCAGACTTGCCCGCATGCGGCGGCTGGTACTTTCGGATGCATCTGCATGGAATAAGCTTGAAATACTCCGCGAATTGGTGTCACGCGACAGCGACAATCCGGCATGGCAAGAAGATCGCGCCGCTCTTGAGCCAGTGACCGCGAATGAACTTGGCGATCGATTTGAGGCCGCCTTGGAGAAGGGCGCCATTGATGAAGCAGAGCTTTCAGTGACGCGGCTTGAGGACGGTAAATGGCATTGGTCTGGCGCAGCAAAGGTGGCTGCGCAGTTACGTGCACGGCTGGATCGCGCACTTGCCACACGAACAGCGCTGGAAGCACGCGCGGTCATCGCACTCCTCGATGAAGAGTGGGCTGCGGAGAATGAGTCGGGTGCACAGGCGGCACTGGAATCATGGCGCGACCTGGAGCAGCGCATGCTTTCGTACGGCGGCGAAATGCCAGGCGACCTGCTTGCGCGCGTAGATGAGGCTGAGGCGTGGCTTGCCGCTCGCCAATCAGATGCAGCGGCGCACCGGGAAAATATTGACCGGGTTGCTGCGCTGGAACGTCTCGTACATGATGACGCTGTGACACTTCCCGGTTTGCGTAAGACGCTTCGATCTGCGGAGCAAACCGTGGCTGGGGTACCGGATGATCTGCGCGCAAGTGCTGAACGCAAGATTGACTCTTTCGAACGTGCAGCACGGATGAAACGCTTGGCTTTGATTGCGGCGGTGGTGCTGGTTCTTATTGCTGGATCAGTGGCCACTGTCTATGTTTTGCGCCAGTCGGAGGCACTGAAGCGGATCGATGACATCGCCGCTGCGATCACCAGCAATGTTGACGCTGGTCGGCTTGCGGAGGCGGATCAACAGCTTGCCGAGGCAGAGAAAGAGCCCGCCGTTGCTGGATCGCCGATGATTGCCGCAGCACGATCAAAGCTCACAGCAGCTCGTGCCGCCATCGCAGAGAAGCGGCAGAAGTTCACAAGCCTGATGGCAGAGGCTGGTGTCGCAGATTCTGAAACCGCCAAGCCTGATCGTATTGAGGAAGCCAAGCAATTTGCTCAAGGTGAAGAAGAGCAAGCGAGGGTTGCTAGCTGGATTCGTGCACACGGCAATGCAACTGGCACTCGCCGCACCGAGCGGATGCGCGAGGGCATAGCCCGTGCCAAAGCAACTGCACAAGAAATCATGGCGGCTCAGCCAACAGGCGACGCATCCTGGGATGGAACCTTCACTGCGTGGGAAAGTGCACTTGCTGATGTTCAGCGCCAGTACGGTGAATTCGACGAGGTGACCCAGGAGGTACGTGCTGGTCGTACCAGTTTGATGGCACAGCGCACCAAGACAGATGCTGCGCGAGTGGAGACTGGACGTGTCGGAAAGCTTGGTGAACTTGGAGCGTCTGCAACCTCGCCACAGAAACTTGCGGACGCATTGGCGGAGTACAGCAACGCGCACGATGATTCGGCAGAAGCCAAAGACTTTAAGGCTGCCATGCTTGCTCTTCCGACATGGGAAGCAGTGACTGCGTGGTCGGCGGTTCAGCCGCGGCCCACCGTATTACTTGCAGACCGACCACAGAAGGAACGGGACGCGGTCGCTGCGGCGATTGATGAGTATGTTCAGGCTCATCCATCGAGTCCATATGGATCTGCGTGCGAAGCACTCACCCCGCTACTTGCTGGCGCGCCCGACTGGCGTGTGTATCTGACAGAGAAACTAGAGAGTATGGAGGAGTTCACCTACTGGATGATCGAACGCAAAGACGGCTCGCGCTGGTACTGCAAAGGCGACCCACGATTAGCTCCACTGCAAAGGCAGGACGGTGTGGCTGTGAAGAACGTCATGGTCTATCAGGGCAAGGGCAAGCAGACGACGTTCGAAAAATTTGAGCAATTGCAGTTGAAGACAGAGGGGCCATCGCCGCAAACGGTGTTCGGCAAGCAGTTGGGCGAGCTCATTGCAGACGATGAAAAATCAGTAAATGACATCGATGGAGCATTCGACGCAATGACGGCGTTGCGCGAGAATAAAACGATTGATGGAGCCTTGGCAGCGCAATTGATGCAGGGATTGCTCGAGTCAATGGCGCCACACATGCCCGCAGTGATCCGTCCGCAGATAGAGGCGGCAGTCAAGCGCATTGCCAAAGAGAAGCTAGACACCATTGATTGGATCAATCCGCGTGACGCGGACGCCCGCACTCGAAGCAGCGATGCCCGTGAGGCAATGTTTAAAGCTGTACAACCAGAACTGTGGCGTAGGGCGTACGTGTCGGCCATGGAATCGGCATGCGCGCCGCTGGCAGTGGTGTACGAGCCTGCCGGGGTCTTTGTGAAATTGGACGGCAAGGGCGTATTTCTCTCCAATAAAATTATCGTTGCGCCAGCGAATACGACACTGTGGATCGCAGAGCCGCCGATCGGCGGCAAGCCTGGCGTGATGATCAAACTGGGAACAGTTAAGCAGGGCGGCCTGGTTGAGTTTGACTCAGCATCGACCACCGTGACGCCGGGCAACATGGTGTTCACCATCAAACGCGGGAGCAAGCCGTGACAGACGATTCTGAGTTTGATGGTTTCGATGGCCTCAACGCGGGGGTGCCCGCGGGCGCTCCGGAGCCTGGGCACGATGACCACGGTCGCTCGGCTGCCGGACCATGGTTTGTCCGATTTGCCGGCCGGCGCACCGGGCCATTCGATGCAGAACGCCTGCGCATTTTGGCACGGCGCGGTGCGCTTTCTCGCGTCCATGCTTTGAGTGTCGATGGAAAAGTGTGGTCCGCAGCCACCACAGTGCGAGCAGTCTTCAATGTAGACGGGTCGGTCGTTGTGTCGGGTGTGCGCACGGTGGAGCTCGAAGAAGAGCGGCCGGATTTCGGCGATGAACTTCCCGGCACGGCACCAACGGAATTCCCCCAGTTCAGCTCGCGACGATTCATGGATAGCGCGTTCGTTCGCCCCGTGGTGGTCTGCGCACTCATCCTTGCGACCATCATGTTGGCCTTGCCAACGTCGCGCGACGACGCGGGCGAACTTGCATGGTGGTGGCACGAGGGTGCATTGGGTATCGCCGTCCGGGGCCTGTGCGCGTTCGCGGTTCTGGGTGGTTGGGTAGTTGCGTTTCTTCCACCAGAGCCCGCCCGCGCTGCTTCTGTCTCTGCAGTCGCAGCCGTCCTTGCCGCAGCAGGCGCGTTGGCGCTGGCCCCGTGGGCGCCTTGGGCGCTGGTGATTGCACTTCTTGTGCCAATCGCTGCGCTCCTGGTTGCGCTCGACGCTGCGGGTTCTCCCGGCATACGCCCGATGGGAATTGTTGCTGTTTCGACGGCAGTGCTGATGGGTGTGGCATGCATTACCCTCGGCGTGTTTTGGTATTCACCGTGGACGCTCGCAGGAATGATTCTTGGAACAGTTGGCGCTGGCGGACTCGGTTGGGCCGGCGTGTCTTCGATACGGCACAAGGGACCAAGTGCCAAAGGAGTCTTCTCGAGTGGAATCATCGCCGCCACTGGATCCATGGCATGCATCTTTGCGGCAGCATTTGCTGGGTTAAACAGCACAACACCGATGGTGGGTGCGCAGGGCGCCGTTTCTGCGTGCCTGGTCCTTGCCTTCTCGGCACTCTCTTGGGCAGCCGTGCACGAGGCGGTTGAGAGTTCACACCTACTACGCGGAACAGAAATCAACGAAAGCGCCTGATACTCTCGGCGAAAGAACACGGAGCAACCCATGGCACAGCCAACGCAAACCGCCGCAACCGCTACTACGCAACCGAAGCTCGATGCACGCGCCGGCGACATTGAATGCATGATCGGATTCTCGTCCGGCCGCTACACGGTGGCATCCGCACCGCTGTGGCTTGGTGTGGCAGCAGTCATGACCATTCTGGTGGCACTCATCTTGGTGATTGTTGCACCCAACAGTTACTTGTTACTCATGATGAATCGTTGCTGGACCAATTGGGCGGTGGTGTTCTTTTCGTGGTGGTGCCTCGGAATTCTCTTGGCAAAGTGGATCAAGACCAGTATCCAACTGCGTGCGCTCCGCGCCGTGGACATCGTGCCGCGCCGCGGCGATTTCATCCTGAGTCCTGGTACTTCTGGCGACGTCTTGCGCCGCATCAAGGCGGTCGCGGAACGGCCAAAGGATTTCCTGCTGTTCCGGCGAATCGACATGGCGCTTTCGAATCTTGGCAACATCGGCGAAGTCCGTGATGTTGGCGCGGTTCTTGAAAGTCAAGCGGATTCCGACGGGTCAAGCGTGGACTCGAGCTACACAGTCATTCGTTCGCTCATCTGGACCATTCCGATTCTTGGCTTCATTGGCACCGTCGTTGGTCTATCGCAGGCGATCGGTTCATTCACCGATGTTCTGACGCAGACTGGTAGTGACGCCGGCAGCATCAAGAG
>CAMDCW010000122.1 GCA_945890745.1 Phycisphaera mikurensis NBRC 102666 | reverse complement strand
CGCGGAAATCACGACCACCGTCGCCGGTGGCTTCTACCAGCGCGACACGGCTGATACGCGCGGTTGGCGCCCTGATGGATCAGGCTCCACTTCGACGCGTGCGTCGATCGACAGCTTCATGACCGCCGGAGCGCTGCGCGTGGCTGGCTACCCAGGCGTGTACGCCGGTTCCACCACCACCGCCGATCCAAACTTCACCTCCAGTGCGTGGACTGGCATCGGACTGGCCGCCAACGGTGTTCCGTCATTGGCGGGCTGGTACACGAACAATCCACCGTCCGAACAGAATATGACAGAGAGCCTGACGGGCCTGACCGGTCGACGCAACTCGGGCGCCACCGCCGGTGCAGGCGCCACGGGTCCAACGGTTGGTAGCCAAGGCGCCGCGTGGGGCATTTGGTGCTCGCACATGGTGTTGAGCGGTACACAGCCAGTGGTCTTTGGACCATCGGGCAACGTGCAATTCCGTGCGTCCGCATCAATCAAAGATGGCGTGACTGGTGTCACCACGCAAGGCGTCAGCACCATCCCCGCTCCCGGTGCCATCGCCATGCTTGCTGCAGCTGCACGCCTTGGACGGCGTCGGCGTCATTCATCCACTACTGACAGGAGTTCCGTCATGAACACCAAGAACGCGCTTCTGTGCGCCACGATTGGTACTGCAGCGTTGGCGGCTCCTGCAAGCGCGGGGTTCATGGGATTTGTTGCCTCCGTGCGCGAAATCGGCGGATTTCGAGTGGTTGATGTCTTTGCAGCGGTCTCCAACTCAAGTGACCGCTTCCTGAACGTGTACGACGCCACCATTTCCACCACGGTGGCGGGCGGCTTCTTTCAGGGGTCATCTGAATTGGCCAAAGCATGGCGCCCAGACACCACCAACTGGACATCCACGCGTAACTCGATCGATAGTTTCATGACTGCTGGAGGCACCAACTATCTGCTTCCTGCAGGCGCGTACTCCAGTGAGACCACCGCTGGTGATCCAAACTTTACTGGCAGCTCATGGACACCAACCGCGATCAGTGCGCCTGCTAATACAGTTCCGGCGTTGGCAGGTTGGTACACCAATGATCCAACAGCCGACACCAATGCCACCGAGGGGCTTGCTGGCCTCCCGGGTCGAGTGAACGGCTCGGGTGCCTCGGGCGCGCAGTTTGGAATCTGGTGCTCGCACTTGGTGCTGCAATCCACGGCACCGATCACGTTTGGAGCCAATGGAAACCTGCGCTACGGCGCGTTCGCATCCATCAAGGATGGTGTGACGGGCGTCACCACGCAGGGTTTCAGCGTCATTCCAGCGCCGGGCGCAGCCGTGCTGCTCTTGGCCGGACTTCGCTCGCGCCGCCGGAGTGCGTGAACACGCCTCCGCAATTTCTGACTTTCAACTTTCAATCGACCACAGCAATCGAAACAGGACCTGCATTATGAAGATCGCATCAATCGCCATCGTTAGCGCCAGCGCGCTGGTCACTCTCTCCCACGCAGGCTTCACGGGTTGGACTGCATTTGTGCAGCGCTCGGGCGATTACTACCTCGTGGACGTCTTTGCAGTGACCACCGGCGAGCCGGATCGGATGCTGAATATTTACGACTCAAACATTTCCACCACCGCTGCCGGGAACTTCTTCCAGGCTGCTGGGAATGCAAGTAAGACGTGGAAGCCTGACACGGTGACCTTCACCTCGACGCGCGCAGCCATTGATAGCTTTATGACCATTGGCTCAACGCGCTTCGCCGGCGATGCGAATGTCTATGCCGGTTCAACCACCAACGGTGACCCAAACTTCACCGGTACCTCATGGAATGCAACACCCGCCAGTGCGCCGGCGAACACCGTGCCAACACTGGCTGGTTGGTACACCGGTGATCCGCCGACAACTTCGCTCAGCGAAAATTTGGCATTGGTTTCCGGCATGCGCTTGGGTACTCAAGGAGACTGGGGTTCGTGGGCTGGTCACTTGGTGGTGAGTGCAAGCAACGCATCGATCATCAACTGGGCTGCGTCCGCAACGGTGAAGGACACCGTTTCTGGAATCACTGTTCAATCCAACTTCGCAGCAAGCTTTGCAGTGCCAGCGCCAGGAGCCGTGGCATTGCTGGGGCTCGTGGGAATTGCTTCATCCCGCCGCCGGCGAGCATGAGTGACCGACATCATCGTCCGCGAACCCACACGCCGTGACGCACGGGTGCGGTCGATCTGTCCTGTCTATGCAGGCGTAATGCAGAAATATCTTTGTGCTTACTTGACTGCGCAGTACAGAGTTGTACTGTCACTATGTCGAGGTGAGGTTGGCTGCGGCTGGTAAAGGGCCAGTCGGCATTGGAAAGGGCTAACAACTCATCCCGGTATATGTTTCAAGCTCCTGCTATCGGCGGGAAAAGGATGTTTCTACAAATGAAGATCGCTCTTATTGGAGTCGTTGGTGCAGCTTCCATGGTTGTTGCTGCTGATGCTGGTTTCCTTGGCTTTGTCGCCTCCGTCCGCACGGTTGGTGCGAACACGGTGATCGATATGTACGCCGGTGTCGACAACGCCAGCGACAAGTTCTTGAACGTCTACAACGCGAACATCTCTACGACACTCGCTGGTGGTTTCGTTCAGAAGGCTGGCTTGGCCACCAAGACGTGGAAGCCGGACACCGCTGGCTTTACTTCGTCACGTGATGTGTCCGACGACAGCTTCTTTACGGCGGGCACGTTCTCTGGTGGTGCATACGGTGGCGTCTACTACGCCTCCAGTAACACCAACGGCGACCCGAACTTCACCGGCACCAGCTGGAACGCAACCCCAGCTTCACCGGCCGCCAACACTGTTCCTGCCAACGCTGGCTGGTACACCGGCGACCCAACCTCGGTCGACAACCGCGCTGAGAGTCTCGCTGGCTTGGTTGGTCGCATCAACACCGGCGCAACCGCTGCCTCCGGCAACACTCTTGGCAGCGCCGGAACCGCCAACGCCAACTTCGGCATCTGGTGCGGTCACATCGTGGTTGCTGGCACCGGCACCATGGCGACGAACGTCCTCTGGTCTGCTTCCGTGTCCATCAAGGACGGTGTGACTGGAGTCACTGACCAGCGCATCAGCACCTTTGCTGCTGTCCCAGCCCCGGGCGCACTTGCCCTCCTAGGAATCGCCGGCTTCGCTTCGCGTCGTCGTCGCGCCTGAGGAACTGAACTGCCGGAGCACATGTGCTCCGTGGATATGCAACCAAGTCCCCGACCCCTGATCACAGGGGGTCGGGGACTTTCCTTGCTTGGCGGTGCACGGCACCCGAGGCCAGAAATACTCCCCAGAATCGGGGGAGAGTAACTTGTTATAGGACTTAATTGAGGCGGCAAAAACCTTCCTCACAAGTCACAACCTGCGCAAACCTTTAGATGTCACACTTTCCCGGTCAGTATTCCGGGCTACTCTTGAACTGGACAAACGCGCGGAGCGTTGTTTGTCCAACGGAACCTGTTACACACGGGCACTCGCCCGACCTCTGTTGTTGCCGACCCCCACACCTCACGAACACAAAGACCAAGGAACTTTCACACATGAAGGCACGCATACTCATCGGAACAATCGCTGCTGCAGGTCTCGCCCTCGGGGTTGGGCAGATGACCGCTACGGCTGTGCCGGGCGATGGTGGAACAAGTGACTCGCAAGCCGGACCGGATGTCACGGTTGGCGCCATCCCGGACGTGTCGAAGTACGGCGCAGCCACCATCAACGGCGTAAGCATCATGGCGTATGCCTTTGGTTCCACGAGCTGCAACATTGGCACACAGCAACTTGGTTGGTATGCCAACACAGCCAACCACCCAGTGATCCCCCAGAATGCATACCGCATCAAGAACGGGCGTATCGAACAAATCGGGATGAGTTGGATGAAGTACGGCTTCTGCGCATTGCAACAATCGCTGTGCGGCACGTGTGCTCCCGCTGGCAGTGGCTGCCCGAGCCTCTTGGGTATTGGTTGCAGCGATCCGTATACCTCGGGCCTGAATGGGACACAGGGTGACCTGGGGCCGCGCTCAAAAGTGAATGCCTCTACAGGCGTATTTCCAGCGGACACGGCCGCGGAAACAAGCACTTGGCCGTCGATTCCGAGTGGTCAAAGCGTGATCGGCCGCCGTGTGCAGATCAACGCCAATGACCTGAATCCCGCGCAGAATGCTGGCGCCGTCTATCTGGCCGAATGCCAATACGTGCATCCACAGGATGCCGCCAACAATAACGACAACAACAACGCCAGCTACCGATTGTTTACGGTGGGCGGGCTCACCAGCGGGGCGTACACGCTTACGCTCGCAGGGTCAACATTCCAGCAGAAGCCCGCCATCTATCACTGGGGCACAGTGGTTCCGAGCGTTGCTTACTCCGTGGTTGATATGGCCGATGGTCGCTTCATCGTTGGCTACAACGTCACCCCGAACACCGACGGTACGTATCACTACGAGTACGCCATCTACAACATGAACTCGGATTCTTCCGGAGGCAGTTTCTCCGTTCCGATTCCAGCCGGAGTGACGGTAACAAACGCAACGTTTAAGGACATTGCATATCACTCCGGCGAGCCATACAACGGAACGGATTGGGCCATTTCCAATAGCGGTGGTCAGTTGGTCTGGCAGTGCACGCAGACCTTTGCGCAGAATGCAAATGCCAACGCATTGAGATTCGGCACCCTCTACAACTTTGCGTTTGACGCAAACAGCCCTGGAGTCACTGGCAACACTGCACTGGGCGTGTTCAAGACGGGTGCAAGCGTTGCTGTTCGCGGATTGGTTCCTGCCACTCCTTGCCGCTCTGGCGACTTGGACTGCAACGGAATCATCAACGGTGCTGATCTGGGATCGCTGCTTGCCAACTGGGGTCCATGCCCCGGTGGCACCCCTGGATGCCCCGGCGACCTCAACAACAACGGTATCGTTGACGGCGCCGACGTGGGAACGATGCTTTCTAACTGGGGTTAATGCCTCATAGTGACTGAAACCATTCGCCGCCCGGCATTGTGCCGGGCGGCGGCTTTCAAAGACTGAGACAAGGAACTGTCATGAAGATTCGAACACTGATCGGGACGCTCGCCACTGCCGGTATCGCACTTGGACTCGGACAAATGACTGCGACTGCAGTTCCGGGCGACGGTGGAACAAGTGACTCGCAAGCCGGACCGGACGTCATTGTTGGAGGCATGCCGGACGTGTCAAAGTACGGCGGAGCCACCGTCAACGGCGTAAGCATCATGGCGTACGCGTTTGGTTCCACCAGTTGCAACATCGGCACGCAGCAACTCGATTGGTACAGCGGAACCAGCAATCACCCGATCATCCCGCAGAATGCCTACCGCATCAAGAATGGTCGCATTGAGCAAATTGGTCTCAGCTGGATGAAACACGGCTTCTGTGCATTGCAGCAAACGCTGTGCGGATCCTGTGCCCCCGCTGGCAGTGGCTGCCCGAGCCTCTTGGGTATCGGTTGTAGCGACCCGTACACCTCGGGCTTGAATGGGTCACAGACTGACCTTGGTCCACGCTTTGAGGCCAACCCATCCACTGGCTACTTCCCCGCCACTGGATCAACCACGTGGCCATCGATTCCGAATGGTCAAAGCGCGATCGCCCGCCGTGTACAGATCAAGGCCGCTGACCTTGATCCGGCGCAGAATGCTGGCGCCGTCTACGTGGCCGAGTGCCAATACGTGCACCCACAGGATGCCGCCAACAACAACGACAACAACAATGCGAGTTACCGATTGTTTACGGTGGGAGCGCTGTCCGGTGGGGCGTACACGCTCTCGCTCACTGGCTCGACGTTCCAACAGAAGGCCGCCATCTACGCCTGGTCGGTGGTCTCACCGACCGTGAATTACGCGGTGGCTGATGCCCCCGACGGTCGGTACATCGTTGCAAGCAATGTCACCACCAACACGGATGGTTCGTACCACTACGAATACGCCATCTTTAACTACAACTCCGACAGCGCTGGACGCAGTTTCTCCATGCCGATTCCAGTCGGCGTGACGGTGAGCAACATGGCGTTCAAGGACATCGCCTATCACTCTGGCGAGCCGTACAACAGCACCGACTGGACCATGACCATGTCAGGCGGCATGATGAAGTGGGAGTGCACGGAGACCTTTGCGCAGAATGCCAACGCCAACGCACTCCGTTGGAGCACGCTCTACAACTTCTCGTTTGATTCAAACGGGCTGCCCGGCAACGGCAACGCAACGATCGGGCTGTTTAAGACCGGTGGCTCGTTAGGCGTTGCAACACAGGTGCCCGTGAATCCGTGCAGATTCGGCGATCTGGACTGCAACGGAGTTGTGAATGGCGCCGACCTGGGGCTCCTCCTGGCACATTGGGGTCTGTGCCCCAACGGCACGGCTGGATGCTTCGCTGACTTGGATCGCAACGGCGTGGTGAACGGCGCTGATATGGGCTTCCTGATGGGGAACTGGGGCTGATTGAAGTGAGCGCCGGGCATGACTCCGGCGAGTGAATACAGAAACCAATCCGCCGCCCGGCCATGTGCCGGGCGGCGTTGTTGATTTCGGCTTACAGTTGCCACCCCGATGGCAGATCCCGCACCCAACGCCCCCGATCGCCCGCGCCTGGAACCAATGGCACTGGCCGCATTCTTGGTGGCGCTGGTGCTGGGTTGGTGCCCACTCACCGCGCTTGGAGCGATTGTGTTGGCGGCGATTGCGCTGCGGCGCATTCGGCGGCCGGGTGTCGCACGCACGGGAAATGGGCTGGCGATTGCGGCCATGGTGATTGCCACCGGAATTCTGTTCACCGAAGGCTGGCTACTCGGCGAATTGCAAACGGAAGTGCAAGAGTCGATGGAATCGCAAGCGGTGGTGTCCATTGAAGCGAGCATGACCGTGCTGCCCGCGGTAGCGGCGGAGTGGGACGAGCGAAGTACCCCACCCTCGGAGAACGAACGCACGGAGTTTGCCCGACAGATCGCGGCGCAGGCTGGCGCGGTGCGGCAAGTGACCGTGACTCGCCGCAGTGTGGAAGGATTGACCGACCCCACCATTTCCACGGCGTTCAATGCCAGTTGTGAGCGCGGCACGGTGTTTGGTAACGCCACGTTTGCAACGGTTCCAGCAACCTTGCCGCCAAAGTTAGTGCTTCGATCCATTGAAGTGGAATTTGCGGGCGTGCGCGCGCAACTGCCTGCCGCGGATGCTGCTCCAACAACGCCACCGTCGCTTCCGCCTACTCCGCCGCTGCCGGCTCCGAGCACCCCATGAATACCGACGCGATTCCTTCACCGTCAACGGCCTCGCAACTCCCTGATTCGGAATCCCGCGCCGGCGGTCCGCTGCGTTGGAGTCGTCTAGCAATGGCATCGATCGTGCTTTCGGTGCTTCCGATCGGCAGCATCTTGGCGCCGCTCCTGGGAATTGTGGCGCTGTTTCGATTCCGTGGTCGCCCGGATCTTCTTGGACGCGGGCTTGCGTGGGGGGGCATCGTGCTGGGACTGGTTGCCAGTTCCATCATGGTGGCGTCGGCCTATGGAATCTATCGATCGTTTATCGATCTGGCGGCTCGACCAAGTACGGCGCTGCGGGCGGCGTGGACGGGTGACGCAGAACAGTTCCGGCTGCAGATGGTTGGTCCAGGGAAAGACGCCACTGCAGCCACCATCAATGAGTGGATTGCGCCGCTTCGAGAGCGCTTCGGCACGCTTGACGCCGTAGAACTTGCCCCAAGCGCCCCGCCCGTCGCTGGCGCCACGCCCGCCACGGCGCGCACGGAACGGGAAATGCGTGCCCTCTATGTGGCCGTATTCCGCAACGAATCAGGTGTCACCCGCCTTCCGCTGGATGTGACCTTTGAGCGCCCCGTGGGGGTTGACGCGGTGACCGCCATCTTGGTGCGCCGATTCCAGTTCGACCTCCCCGGCGGAACGCGTATCGTGTTCCCTGACGATGAACGCACCGACCCCGAGCAGCCCGCAGCAGACCCCCGCCCCTGACCAAGAGGTGGTCATTGAAGTTGATGACCTGCTCATGCAGTTCGGCAGCCAGACCGTACTGACTGGGCTGGACCTCAAGGTTCGCCGCGGCGAGACGCTGGTCATCATGGGTGGTTCCGGATGCGGCAAGAGCACCTTGCTGCGCCTGATGATTGGAGCAATCACTCCGACGCGTGGCAAGATCCGCCTATTCGGCGAAGACATTGCTGTTGCAAGCGAATCAAACCTTGACGCACTGCGCAAGCGCTTCGGCATTCTGTTCCAGAGCGCTGCGCTCTATCAGTCCATGTCGATTGCGGAGAACGTGGCGCTACCGATGCGCGAACTCACTGACCTTCCCGGTGATCTCATTGATCTACAGGTCAAGATGAAACTGGAAGCCGTTGGTCTGCGCGAACACGCTGACAAATTCCCAGCACAGATTTCCGGCGGCATGAAGAAGCGCGCTGGCCTAGCACGCGCGCTGGCACTTGATCCGGAAATCATTTTCTATGACGAACCAAGTGCTGGTCTTGATCCGGTGACGAGCGCGGAGATTGATCAACTGATTCTGACGCTCACCAAGAAACTTGGCGTGACCAGCGTGGTGGTAACGCATGAAATGGATAGTGCCTTCACCATTGCGGACCGCATGGTGATGCTGGATAAGGGGCGCTGCCT
>CAMDCW010000121.1 GCA_945890745.1 Phycisphaera mikurensis NBRC 102666 | reverse complement strand
ACAAGCGAAGCGATGGCCGTTCATGCGTGCATTATGTGGGTGGCGCTGCGAGCGTGCAGGCGAGTGCGTGCGTTTCACATGCGGCGCGTTGATGATGAGTTCTAAAAGCACCACCGTCGGACGCTCCGACACGTCCGACGGTGGCAGTTCGACGGCCTCGCACGAAGCGAGAACGCGAAGAAGATTGGGTGCTGACCCCCCTGAGGCCAGATGCGTAGTATCGTCCCAACCGCCGGTGGATCAATGCAGAACACCCCTAGAAACCCTGCGATTTTCACGAAGTTTGCGTGTCCGGAAATCCGGCTGCCCAAGCACCCCCTGCCATGACTCGGTAACCGCCATTGGACGCCGGCCGGACGCCGATGGGAGATAACTCTGAGTGGCCGTTTTGCAGAATTTGGGGGTTCCGGGTCTCGGTTGCCCGGGGGTCGTCCAAGGGTCATCGGGGGTCAGCCGAGCGTCATACGGTGTCACCCACGGATCGGTCGCGGACCGTTCACGGTTGCACGCACGTCCCCCGTTCGCCGCGAACAGATCGAGTCAGGGATTACTCTGACTTGCGGGCTTCTTCTTTTTCTTCGCTTCAGGTGTTGCAGTTGGCGCTGGTGGCGGAGCGTCCGGCGCAACCACTGGCATCGCCTCAACAAACCGTTGCGCGGCCTCAGCACGGTGCCGCAATGACGCATTGGCATCATCATCTGGAACCAATTCAAAGTGCCAGTGTTCCAATCGATGGATGTCGGTGGGGACTATTTCTGCCACCAAATCAGCGCCCATGAAGTCCCACACGGGCATGTCGGAGTCACCGGAACCGGCAACCGATTCATACCCGGCGAGTTTCAGGCGGACGTCATACGTGCCGTCAAAGGTGAACTCGATCCGAGTGGGGGTTCGTCCGATTTCACGTCCATTGAGCGTGAGAAGCGCCCCCGGAGGCGTGGATGTCACCTCAATCTCGCGCCGAACGCAGCCCGCGGCCAGCGCCAGTGCGGCGAGCGCAAGTGCGGCGCACGCCAGCGCCGCGCGCGGGGCAATCATCCCGGAATGAGCTGTTGTGGGCATCAAGCGCATGCGGTGAGTGTAATACACTTCTGGAATGCCGCTCCTAGAAGTCCACGGGCTTGTGAAGAGTTACAACGGTCGACGAGTCGTCGATGATGTGGCATTCACTGTGGCCGAAGGTGAAATTGTTGGTCTGCTTGGACGCAACGGCGCGGGCAAGACCACCAGTTTCCGCATGACGATCGGCATGATCACACCGGAAGCTGGGCAAGTGACCTTCAACGGCAAAGACGTGACCATGCTGCCGATGTTCCGGCATGCCCTTTCGGGAATGGGATATTTGGCACAGGAGCCCTCCGTATTCCAGCGCCTTTCGTGCCAGGACAATTTGCTGGCGGTGCTGGAGCTGCAGGCGATGACCAAGGTGGAACGCAAGGCGCGGGCCGCGCAACTCTTGGCGCAGTTTCACTTGGAACACAAAGCCGGTGAAGAAGCGCGCACCTGCTCTGGCGGCGAGCGACGTCGTTTGGAAATTGCGCGCGCGCTGATCAATCGCCCAAAGATCCTGATGCTTGATGAGCCGTTCGCGGCGGTTGATCCGCACACCGTTGAAGACTTGCAAGAAGAAGTGCGCAAGCTCACCTCCGAGGGAATTTCAGTGTTGGTCACCGATCACAACGTGCAGCAGACGCTGCGCATTTGCGACCGCGCCTACATCATCCATGAGGGGCGCAATCTGAAGGACGGCGATCCGAAGATGATCATCAACGATCCAGCGGTGCGCAATGCGTACCTTGCCAGCACGTTCCGCGGCGATGAGTTCGACTGACCAACTCTGACCGAACGCATATCAACGTGATTTATGAGGAAGCGGACTCGCCGATGCGGCGCGCCCGCACTCGCAATACGGCGGTGGGCGAAGCCTCTGCCACCTCAAAGCGTGTGCCGTGCGCTTCAAATGCGTCGCCTGCTTTGGGGATTGATCCAAAGTGCTCAAGTACAAATCCGGCCACGGTCTCGTAGCCGTCGTCTTCAGGAATCTCTGTGCCGAGTGCGCTATTGATGTCGGCAATGGCAACACGGCCGCTTGCTTCAAACGATCCATCTTCCAGGGTTCGCACCACGGGCTGCACATCGGTGATGGGCTCATGCTCGTCGCGGATTTCGCCAACCAGCTCTTCAATGATGTCTTCAATGGTGACAATGCCAGCGGTGCCGCCAAATTCATCAACCACCACCGCAAAGTGCACCTTGGACTGTTGGAAATCACGCAACTGTTCGCGCAGTGGCTTTGACTCCGGAACGCGCTGCGGCGCTCGAAGGAATGGCCGCAGGCGGAATTCAGTGGCGGGGACACCCAGCAGCGAGACCAGGTCTTTCACATAAAGAATGCCTTCCACATGATCAAGGCTGCCGCGGTACACGGGAATACGCGAATGACCGGAGTGACGCGCAAACTCACGGATGGCGGCCAGATCATCGGTGTAAGCAATGCCTTCAATGGCGGGCCGCGGCGTCATGATGGAGCCAACCGTGGTGTCACCAAACTCCATGGCGTTCTCAAGAATGGTGGCAGCTTGCTCATCAATATGGCCTTGCCGCTGCGTGTCCTCAATGGCACTGACCAGCTCTTCTTCGCCGCGCGCTTCGTCGGTACCGGAACCAGTGATCCGCCCCACTGCGCCGTCCACCACATCCGCAATCGCGCGCACCGGTGCAAGCAGCACATAGATGAGGCGAAGGAACGGCAGCGACGAAACGATCACCCCCGCTGGGTCATGACGCGCAAACGCGCCTGCCACTGCGGTGGACAGTAGCCACAGAGCAATCAATGCAACCAGCCATGCCAAAGCCAATCGGCCAGCAGTGAGCGGCTCATCAAACCCAGCAACGATGGCAATCACCAGCACCGCAAAGGCAAGGCGGCCAGCAGTGCGCGCAAATGACACTGCCCATTCAACCTGCTCTAACTTGCCGAAACACCACCGACCGCGCGTAAGGCGACCGCGCTCTTCCAGTTCGCGTTCCAGGGCTGATTCGCTCACTTGTAGCAATGAACGGCTCAATGCCGCCAAGATGCTGACAATCACCAACATCGCGATAGCTGCAACGGTTAACGAAAGCGTCACTTGGCACCGCCTTCAAAGAGTCGCCCGAAGCCAGCAGCTTCCAGGATGCGATCTTCTTCAGCATGCATGCGCGCGTAGGAATCATCATCGCGGTCATCGTGACCAGCAGCGTGCAGCAATCCGTGCAGCGCATAGAGGAGAATCTCGCCGCGGGTTCCGTGCGGCGCACTGGCCGAAGCAGCAGATCCATCGTTCTGTACAGCACCCTGCCCGCGCCGCGCCGCTTCGTCTACGCAGATAGCAATATCAACATCCACTGGCTCACTGGGCGCGTTCTGCGCGAAGGTCAGTACATCAGTGGTGGAATCAAGGCCCATGTGTCGCGCGTGCAACATGCACATGCGGTCGTCATGCACCAGTTCGATCGCGGCGCGCGTGACAGGGAAACCAAGCAGCGGAACGATTCGTTCAATGGCTGCAGCAAGCCACGCGCGATCGGCAACTGAAAGAGTTGCCAACGCGTGACCGGTGAATTCCACGGATTGTGGTGCGCCCTGCTCGCCTGACGATGTTCGTTTACCGTCGGGATCCACTTCGATTAGCGCCCCGCCGCTGACACGTACACCGGTACGAAGCGCGGGGTCACCCGGCGTTCGAACTCGGGACGGAACTTGTTGACAATGGTGCGGACGGCCCAGTTGTTGCCGTCTGCCAGACCGCAGATGGTGGTGCCGGGGGTCAGACCCATGCTGCCAGCAATCTCCAGAAGCATGTCCAAGTCCTGCGTGGTGCCGGCGCCGCGCTCGATGCGGGTGATCAACTTCAGGAGCCAACCGCTGCCTTCGCGACACGGCGTGCACTGGCCGCAGCTCTCCGCCTTGAAGAAGCGGCAGATGTTGCGGGCCACGGCCACCATGTCGGTGTCTTCGTCAAAGATGGTTGGGCATGCGGTGCCCAAGCCAAGGACGTCGTACTTGCGGCCGATGTCAAAGTCCATGGGCGCGTCGTATTGATCGGTGCCAAGAACGCCCATGGAAACGCCACCAGCGATGGCGCCCTTGAACTTCTTGCCATTGCGCATACCGCCGCAATGCTTCTCAACCAGCATCCGCAGCGGGATGCCCAGTTCAAGTTCGTAGGTGTTTGGCTTGTTGACGTGACCACTCACGCCCATGAGCTTGGTGCCGTAACTGGGCATGCCGCCCGGCAGCGTGCTTTCCACACCCATCTTCTTCCACCACTCCACGCCGTGCTCCATGATGGGCACTACTGCGGCAAGCGTTTCAACATTGTTGATGATGGTTGGGCGTCCAAACAAACCCTTGATGGCTGGGAACGGCGGCTTGACGCGCGGCCAGCCGCGCTTGCCTTCAATCGCTTCAAGAAGCGCGGTTTCTTCACCGCAGATGTATGCGCCCGCGGAGCGATGCAGCACCACCTCCACTGCAAACTTTGACGCGCCGCGCATCAGACCCTGCTTGCCAAACACGCCGTTGGCGTAGGCCTCCTCGAGCGCCTTCTGGAAGACCTTGGCTTGGTGGTGGTACTCGCCGCGGATGAAGAAGTACGCGGTCTGCATCTGGCATGCATAGGCCGCAATGGCGATGCCTTCAAGCACTGCGTGCGGATCGAAATCAACAAGCAGGCGATCCTTGAATGTGCCGGGTTCGGCTTCATCGCAGTTGATGGCCAAGTAGCGCGGTCCACCATCTGGTGGCGTGAGGAAACTCCACTTCAGACCAGCAGGAAATCCTGCGCCGCCGCGGCCGCGAAGGATGGCGGCTTTCACCTGATCGGTGATCTCGCCGGGCTGCATGGAAAGGACCTTTTCAAGGGTCTTGTAGCCGCCCGTAGCAACGTACTGGTCAAACCAGACGGTCTTGCGCTGCGCGCGATCCTCGGGAATGCGCTTGGTGAGAACGGGCGTCGGCTTGAAATCGGGGGACGTCGGCATGGTGGTCTCGTTCGTGTCTCGTGTCGCGTGTCGCGTGCGCGGTCGTTGCGTCAGTGAGTGTGTTTGTCGTTCACAGGCGGAGGTGTCGGGCTATCAGGCGGAAGCAGCACTTCATCAATCACCGTTCTCCGCAGCGTCACGCCGTCGGGGCGCTGTTCCTCAGAGACCGTCTTCTTCACCTCAACGCGCTTGGGGGCGTTTGGATCCGAGACGATCGCGTCAATGATGTGCCCGAAGAACGAGCCGATATTGCGTGCAAGCGGCGGGTCTTCAGGTGCAGGCATGTCAGTGCTGACCTCCGGGCGAGACATGTCGAGCGTCAACAATCAGGCTCTCGAGCTTCTCGACCGTCAGTGATTCGTGCAGGGTCTCGTTAAACAGTGCCACAGGTGCGGTGTCGCAACTGCCAAGGCAATCCATGGCGATGAGCGTGAACTGACCGTCATCGGTGGTCTCGCCGACGCCAATTCCAAGGCGCTCGCGCGCGCAGTCAAGCAGCTTGGTGCTTGAGCACGCGCACTGCTCGCAGGCGATCGAGTGGCAAACGCCAATGGTGACTACGCCGCGCTGCTCGATGGTGTATTCGTCGTAGAAGCTCACGGTGTCCAAGACATCCGAGGGCGAAATGCCCAAGAACTCTGCGATTTCCAGCTGCGCTTGGTACGGAACATGCCGGTACGCATGCTGAATGTCATGCAAGATAGGCATGAGCGCACCAAGGCGGGTCGCGTACTTGGGAAGCACGTCCGCGGTCCAGCGCGCCTTCATCTGAGCGGTGGCGTACGGTTCCGCGCGACGCGGGACCTGCATGGTGGCGGAAGGTTTAGTTGGCCAGGCCATAGTGGGCGAGTCCTCAGAAAGTAAGCGAGTGGAAATGCATGAAGCGGTGCAAAGGCAAAGCGCTCAGGTGCGCGCTGGGTTACCTATCAAGTTCGGCGGCGATCACATTGATAGAGCCAATGACGGCTATAGCGTCAGAGACAAGGTGACCTTCAACAAGCTTTGGCAGCACGGCGTAGTTCACAAAGCACGGCGGGCGGGTACGAACGCGCCACGGATACTTAGTGCCGTCGCCGACGATGAAGTAGCCAAGTTCGCCGTTGGGGCTTTCGAAGGGGAAGTAACCCTCTCCGATTGGCACCTTCCAGCCCTTGTTCCACATCATCAGTTCAAAGTTCTCAATGACGCCTTCGATGGAGCCGTAGATGTTGGCCTTGTCAGGCTGGGTGATCTTGGCTGCATCGGTTGGGTTGAACGGACCGGTCGGAATGCGGTCGATCAGTTGGTTGATGATGCGCGCGGATTGCTTGATCTCTTCAACGCGCACTAAGTAGCGCGCAAAGCAGTCGCCGGTCTGGCAAACCACCACGTCAAACTTGGGAGCCTCGGCGCCTTCACCGTCCCAGTTGTCTGCGTAGCAAAGGACGGGTTCGTCCTTGCGAAGATCGCGTCGAACGCCTGCAGAACGCGCCATTGGGCCAGTGAGACCCCACGCGATGGCGTCTTGCTTACTGATGGCGCCGACCCCTTCCAGGCGGTCAATGAAGATGCGATTGCGAGTGAGCAGCGTCTCCATGTCCTTCACCGCGCGCGGCAGGCGCTCGTTGATGAAGTGCTTGATCATGCGCTTAAATGTGTCATCGCACGGGATATCGCGCCATGCGCCGCCGACGCGCGTCCAATCCGGATGGAAGCGCTGGCCGCTCAGGTATTCCACGATGTCGTAGATGAACTCACGCTCATTGAAGCCGTAGAGGAAGCCCGTGAATCCGCCGAGGTCAAGCGCCGCAGCGCCAACGCAGAGCAGGTGATTCTGAATGCGTCCAAGTTCCGCCATGATGGTGCGGACCACTTTGCAACGCGTGGTTGGCTCGATGCCAAAGAAGCGCTCAACGCCGGTGTGGAACGCAATGTCGTTGACGATCGGCGAGATGTAATCCATCCGGCTGATGGTGCACACGTACTGGTTGTAGTCGTGGTGCTCGCCGAGTTTTTCGAACCCCGAGTGCAGGTAGCCGATGTGCGGGGTGACGCGCGCGACGCGTTCGCCATCAAGCTCCATGATCAGGCGCAGCGTGGTGTGCGTGGCCGGATGTTGCGGTCCGATGTTGAGGACCCAACGGTCAGGCAGTTGAACGTGGTTGCGCAGGTAGTCGGGATTGTCCGAGTCAATGGTGACCATCCCCCCCGCCCCGGCGCTGGGCCGAGCGTGGGAATGCTCTTCGACTTCGAGACCGTATCCGTGGTCAGGCTGAAGGGTGTACGGCATGGGGCAATAAGTATAGGAGCGACCGCGACGCCGGGGATAGCAAAAATCGGCTTCCGGAGCGCGTAGGGGTGCAATTCAAAAGCCCACACGCCCCCAGACGCGGGTGCGCTTGGGGGCGTTGAGTGTGGACGCCGGCCGAGGCCAGCGTGAGTGCAGAGTGATGTCAGGCGCGACGGCGACGGCCGCCGACGAGACCGGCTGCGCCGAGCAGCGCGATCGAGCCGGGGCCGGGGACGGCGTAGGTGAAGCTATCAAAGCTGGCCGACGTTGTTGAGCCGGCACTTCCGAGCGCCTCACGCTGCATGACGACGCTGACGAGGGCGATACGACTCATGTCGAACCCAGTCGGCGTGATGTAGACGGCATCGATCATGTTGAAGGTCAGCAGCCCGGCGGAGCTCACGCCAGTCTTGGTGATGGTCATGGATCTCTCAAGTCCACCAGACATACTGACTGCTTCCAGCACCCATACCGTCGAAGTTCCTGAGTAGGCATTGACGTTGATACTGAAACTGGTGGTGCCGGAGAGGTTGACCACCAATGTGGCATCCACAAGACCACCACTGTCGAGCGTGAAGGCGCCGATGCCACCCTTGTCGGGGGATTGACCAGCGATCATGCTCACCGAACCCACAGCGCCACTCACTTGCGAGTCCTTGAACCGTGCCTCCGCCTCAAAGTTGGCGAACAGGCCGCCAGTGAGTGTCCCATCGGTGCGCTGCCGCGCATTACCGGAGTTGGTCGTCACCGCTGACGTGTCGAACACCGCTCCGAAGTCATACATCACCCCAGCACTCGCCGATCCCGACAACACCACGCTTCCAGCCAAACTAACCATAGAAGAAATGAACATCTTGTTTCTCATTATAAGTCCCTACGCTGAGCTCTCGCCCGTTTGGTCCACACTCCCGTGTAGACGTGAAATCGCCGAAACCGTCGGCGCGGATGTTGCACACGGTTGCCCCATCGAGGGCAAACGTTCTTTGGATTTGGTTCATCACTTGCAGGCTCCACCTGCGTGTGATGTCATTCTCCACAGAAGAGAACGAGATCTACGCCCCACACCCATCATGAATGTTTGAAAAATTTCTCTGGAGTAAAAAAGCGCCGTTCTGAATGCGCTGGGGCCGAAAAATCTTTCCTGGCGCACTCGCCGGAGAGGACAAGGCCGCACCCAACCTGCCAACGCACACAGGCCACCAGACGCGAAGTGCCTTCCGTGTTCGAGCCCCCGCAGTGAGCACGGGATCCTCGGTAAGCGGCGTGTGAAACTGAGAAGTCCGGCAGTTGGACGTACGCCCCGTGGGTGCCAACCGGACGAACAGTTTCGCCCGAGGCTAAGCGGAACCTTGTGGAGCG
>CAMDCW010000120.1 GCA_945890745.1 Phycisphaera mikurensis NBRC 102666 | reverse complement strand
CGGCGGCCGTCGGCCCTCGCCACGCACCTGGGTATCAGCCGGGTGCTGATCAGTCGGACCCTCGGTGCCATTGCGCTCCCCAATCCGTTGGACATGCTGCAGCGCGTGCCTGGACCGGAGACCCTGCGCGGCATCGTTGAGGCAGCGGTGACCAAAGGTGCGCCGCAAACCACGGCGGATGCCGCGATTGATGCCATCGAACAGTTCAGTCGGATCATCCGCGATTCATTCGGTACGCGCGCCGCGCTCAATGCGGCGATCTGCGCCAATCAACCGGACATGCAGCGGCGCCTGGAGCTTGAGAGCCGCTACCGCGTCTTCAAGGGGATGCGCGAACTGCGCGGCGTGGAGGCTGCTACGTGGCTCTCCACCACGTTCGTGGCGCCCAATCATGACAACCCAGCCATGCTGTCCGCCACCGTGCTGCAAGGGTTCATTGCGCTGCGGCGACTGCGCAACGATGTTCCGGTCAACTTTGCATTTGACTCCATCGGCGCGGTAGCAAACGCGCACACCAACGCAGTGGATGTGCCTTCAAGCACGCTGTCGCTTGAGGACCTCTATACCAACAAGCCCGCGGTACTTGATGTGGACACCATGGGTGGAAAGATGATGTATCGCCTGCGGCAGTCGGGGCTCGGTAAGCATGCACTCACGGACATGCTGGCCATGGTGCGTGTGCCGGAATGGCGATCGCGATTTGCACGACCGGATCGACCATTGGTGGGGCCGTTCGCGCAGCCCACTGCGCCGGTGAAATTGCTGGTCTTTGATCTGCTGGCGCCCGCGGGTACTTTCACCGAAGAATCTCCCCTGCTCAGTGTCTATTCCCCAAGCATGCGCGGCGCGGCAAATCCCAACGATGCATGGCGCGACATCGACCGCGCCTCGGTTCCGGAGACGGTGGAGATATACAAACCGGGCGAACAGTCGTTCGAAATGCCTGAAATACCCAACTATCGCCACATGCTTACGCGCGTCGCCGGGGAGATGCGGCAAGATTTGGACGCACTACAGTTGTATCGAGTGCGGATGGCGTACCCGGTCTTTGGGTTCCAATTCGTCATTTCGCTCCACCTTCCGCCGAGTCCCGCGCCGATAGAGTGAGCGTTGCGAACCCGCTGACGAATCGATGCTACGACTGAACGAACTGGCCCTTCCGCTTGAGCACCCTGCTGACGCACTGCGTCCGGCGATTCTGGCGCGCCTTGGTATCCCGTCAGCGGATCTGTTGCGATTTGAGATTTACAAGCGCGGCATTGATGCACGCAAGCCGTACGCCATTCTGTTCGTCTATACGGTGGATGTAGAAGTGCGTGACCCAGACGCCGTGCTTGCGCGTGCGAAGCGCAACGCAAAGTTGGGCATCACCCCTGATACGGATTACAAGTTTGTTGCGCGCGCCACAGCAACTTCAGCAAAAGCGCCTCGTCCGATTGTGATTGGCATGGGGCCAACGGGACTGTTCGCTGGATTGATCTTGGCGCAGTCCGGCTTTCGACCGTTGATCTTGGAACGCGGCAAAGCTGTGCGCGAACGTACTAAGGACACGTTCAAGATGTGGCGTCAAGGCATCTTGGATACTGAATCAAACACGCAGTTTGGCGAAGGTGGCGCCGGCACATTCTCCGATGGCAAGTTGTACAGCCAAGTGAAGGATCCAAAGCACTACGGACGCAAGGTACTGCGGGAGTTTGTTGCATCGGGAGCTCCAGAGGAGATTCTCTTTGTCAGCAGGCCGCACATCGGCACATTTCGGCTAGTGGCAATGGTGGAGCGAATGCGCGCCAAGATCATTGAACTCGGCGGCGAAATTCGCTTCGAAAGCCGCGTGGATGAGATTGAGTTTACGGAGATTGCCGGAGCGAACGACAGGGAGCGGTCGCAGCGTGTTCAGGCGGTAGTGCTTGCCAGTGGCGAGCGTATTGCAACCAATCACCTGGTTCTGGCGGTTGGGCACAGCGCGCGCGATACCTTTGCCATGCTGCACCGCCACCACGTGCACATTGAGGCGAAGCCGTTCTCCATCGGATTCCGCATTGAACATCCACAGTCGCTGATTAATAAGTGCAGGTATGGGAGCAATGCTGACAACCCGCTCTTGGGCGCCGCTGATTACAAGATGGTGCATCACGCGCGCAATGGTCGGTCTGTCTACACATTCTGCATGTGCCCGGGCGGTACGGTGGTTGCAGCAACATCCGAAGAAGGCCGCGTGGTCACCAACGGCATGAGTCAGTATTCGCGCAGCGAGCGAAATGCAAACGCTGGCATCGTGGTGGGTATCACTCCGGAAGAGGACTATCCCGGCGATGCGCTGGCAGGAATTGCATTCCAGCGCTTCTGGGAATCGCGCGCGTATGAACTTGGTGGACGCAACTATGAAGCGCCTGGGCAACTCGTTGGTGACTTCTTGGCAAGGCGCCCATCCACTGCGCTTGGCACAGTGACTCCTTCATACACGCCCGGCGTACATCTCTGCGATCTTGCCAGTGCGCTCCCGGACTATGCGATCGCTGCTATTCGCGAGGCAATTCCTGCATTTGCCAAGCAAATCAAGGGCTTTGACCTGCACGACGCCGTGCTCACCGCCGTGGAATCGCGCACCTCATCGCCGATTCGGATCACGCGCGATGCTGATGACTTTCAGAGCCTCAACACGCTGGGATTGTTTCCAGCGGGTGAAGGCGCGGGCTACGCGGGAGGCATTCTTTCCGCGGGCATCGATGGAATCAAAGTGGCTGAAGCAGTGGCGCTCAGCATGACTACCGCTTCGTGACAGTCGCGTGACCACTTCGCGCCGGATACAGTTGGGCGTATATGAACCGCTCTACATGCACTCTCGTCGTGTTTGCGTTGTTGCCGATCCTTGCGCTTACTGGCTGCAAGACTCCGGAGTGGGTGGTACCTACTGAAACCGAACGCACCGCGCTGGAGACTTCCATCAAAGCGGAACTGACCGCCTTGGAATCGGTGCAACTCACTGAAGAGTCCATCTATCCAGTACTTGACAAATTTCTAGCTAAGCACCCCGATGCGTACGGCACCACGTTCGCGCTTGACCCGGCCTATGCGGGAAAGCAATTAGCGCCGTACGCGTACCGACGCAATGGAACAATTGCGCACCGGACACTAGCGGTTGACGGCTACGACTATCCCATACTGGCGTGGTTCGCCCTGCCGCGAAAGTCTGGCAAAGCCATGTGGTCTGAGCCGTACTTTGATGCTGGGGGCGGCGATGTAGAGATGATGACTTTCTCGGTGCCGGTGACCAAGGATGGACGGTTCATGGGAATCCTGACGGCGGACTTTGAGCTGAAGGAAAAAGTCGCTGTACCAACCGGTAGCAGTGATGTGCTTGGCGCGCCGATCGCCGCGGCGGATGCGGCTGGTTCGTGGACGCTTGTTGATGATGAGAATGTGACATTCGATGTTGTCTTGGCGCCTGATGGCGGCGCGGTGAGCAACTGGTCGAAGGGACCGCACGGAGCGCGCGGCGAATCAGGGAGCTGGGTGATTGCCAATGGGCGCATCGTCATTGATTACGTGGACGGGTGGCGCGATGTGATCTTGCGCAAGCCGACCGGTGAACTGGCGAAGCGCTCGTGGGGGCCTGGCGTTGCGCGCGATGGCGCCCCCAGCAACTTTGGACAGGCGGTGCGCACACCAGCGAGTTACGCCTCGTGGATCGGGGTGTACGAACTACCGGTAGCGCAGTCGACTACTGGCGAGAAGTTTGCCATTGCCATTCAATCGAGCCATGTGGCATGGAAGTCCATCGACGAAGTGAAGGTGGGATGCTGGTGGATTGCTGGTGGCTTTCTGCGGATTCGCTGGGCGAACGGATGGTGCGATGAACTGCACACCCTGGGCGCTGATTACGAAGTGCGCTCGTGGAAGCCGGGCACCCCAGCGGATGCCAATGGGAGCCCAGTCGGAGCGCCAACCAACACGGGTCGGGCAAGTCGCGCGAAGTGAGCCGAAGGCATAGAGATGTGCACGCCTTGGGGTATTCTTGACGCGCGCCATACTGATCTAACACAACTATCGATTTATATCTCTATTCACGGAGAAAATCGGTAGTACCTCGAACGAGAACCCCGACACTATGACCGACGAAACTGATGAATGGACCGTGATTGTCAAAGACAGCAACGGAACCCTACTCAGCGAGGGCGACGCGGTTGTGCTGATCAAGGACCTGAAGGTAAAGGGCGCAAACACGACGATCAAGCGCGGCGCTACCTACAAGAACATTCGCCTGACATCCAACGCCGAAGAAGTCGAAGTACGCGATGGCAAGGGCACCTTTGTTCTCAAGACGTGCTTCCTCAAGAAGGCATGATGGAGTTGCCGAGCGTCAAGGAAGTTGGCGCGGCTGCACGCGCCACACTGCCGCGCATGGGGGTGCGCGGCGTCACCGTGGAGTATCCCGGCGTGCGCGCCCTGGACAACGTCACCGTGGACTTCATGGCTGGCGAAATTCATGCCATTGTTGGTGAAAACGGCGCTGGCAAAAGCACGCTGATGAAAGTGCTCTCCGGCGCGCTCACGCCGAATGCAGGGGAACTACTCCGCAACGGTGAGCCAACCACGCTGCGCGGTCCGCGCGCCGCGATTCGCGCGGGCATCTCCATGGTGCATCAAGAACTCAATCTTGTTGCAACACTGAGCGTTGCTGAGAATGTGTTGCTGGGAAGAGAACCGACATTTCTTGCAGGAATTGCTGTGGATCGCTCGCAACAACGCGAGCGCGCCCGGGGTCTGCTGGCCATGCTCGGCGCAAAAATGGACCTTGACCGCGCAGTGAGTGAACTCTCTATTGCCGACTGCCAGTATGTGGAGATTGCCAAGTGTCTTGCCAGCGAAGCGCAAGTGTTGATTCTTGATGAGCCAACCGCGGTGCTTGGTGAACATGAGGCCAGCAAACTCCTGCAACTGCTGCGTCGTCTGCGTGACGAGGGTCGTGCAGTGCTTTTCATCTCTCATCACCTTGATGAAGTAGTGGAGGTAGCGGATCGCGTGAGCGTTCTCCGCGATGGGCGACTAGTGGCACGATTCCAGCGCAACGCTATGGGAGTATTGCAAGCGGAGGATGGCACGATGGCTACCGAAGACACGCTGGCACAGGCGATGGTCGGCCGCGAGCTTGGGTCTATCTATCCACCCAAGGGCAGCGCGAAGCCGGGCGAAATTGCAGCCATTGAGCTGATTGAGTTTGGTGCAGCAGATCGATCGCGTGATGTGTCAGTGACTGTATTCCCTGGCGAAATTGTTGGTATCGCTGGCCTGGTTGGCAGCGGGCGTACCGAAACTGCGGAAGCGATTGTCGGCTTGCGCCGCCCGGTCGGAAAGATTCGCGTGGCTGGTGCTGAGCGCACATTTAAACACCCACGCGCCGCCATGCGCCACGGCGTTACCTACGTCAGTGAAGATCGCAAAGGCCGTGGGCTCCATGTTTCGCTTTCCAGCGTCGCCAACATGACGCTTCCATCGCTGGATGCGTTTTCACAATTCGGCGGCGCACGCATTGACGCGGTCGCGGAGCGTTCCGTGGTGACGCGGTGGATCAATGAACTGGCTATCCGCTGCGCGCGTCCGGGCCTGCCAATCTCATCGCTGTCTGGTGGAAACCAACAGAAATTTGCGCTCGCGCGCTGGTTGGAAACTCGCCCGAATGTACTGATCATTGATGAGCCAACCCGCGGCGTTGATATTGGTGCCAAAGCTGAGATCTACCGAATCATTGCAGCGCTCGCACACGAAGGGTTGGCGTGCATTGTCATCAGTTCTGAACTACCGGAGCTGATTGGACTAGCACATCGCGTACTGGTGATGCGTCAGGGAAGTGTGGCGGGCGAGGTCACCCGCGAGCAACTGGCGGAGCCAGGCTGCGAGGAGCGCATCGTTCGAATCGCTTCTGGGCTGCGCGCGGAAAGACAGGAAAATCATGAGTAGATCACACACTGGAACAGCCGTGCGCATGCAACGCTTTCTTGAACACTGGGGAGTGCTAGTTGCGTTTGTCCTGCTCTTTACAGTCAGCGCATTCAAACAGGGAGGCGACTTCCTCAGCATTGAGAACTTTCGCAACCTGCTGAATCAGAATGCCGCCGTTGGCATCCTGGCGGTTGGCATGACGCTTGTGATTGTCTCCGCAGGGATTGATCTTTCGGTGGGCAGCATGGTGGTACTTGCCGCTGCTGTTGGAACCACCGCCATGAACGCGCTGATCGAAGCGGGTTGGAGCGAACCAAGCGCAGTGGTTTCTGGCGCATTGATCACGATCCTTGCCGGTACTGCCGCTGGCGCACTGAACGGCGCGCTGATTGTCTTTGGCCGTATCGCACCGTTCATCGCCACGCTTGGTGGACTGGCGGCATTCCGTTCCATTGCCTTGGCCATCGCGGAGGCTGGAGAGATTCGATCACAGAGTCCAACCATGTTCAGCGCACTTGGACGCGGTGGTATTCCGCTTCCGTTTGCAGAGAACAGCGCAGGCAAGGCGCTGACTCTTTCGTGGAGTACGGTGATCTTCTTTGTTGTCGCAATTGTCGCGCAATGGTTCCTTTCACGCGCTCGCTTTGGTCGACAACTGGTGGCAGTGGGCGCGAACGAAACCGCGGCGCGGTATGCAGGCGTACCAGTGGCATGGATCCGCTTTCGGGTCTACGCATTGATGGGAGCACTTGCCGGCGTTGCTGGATTGGTGCAGAGTTCGCGCATGAATTCAGTATCAACGGCGCAGTTGGGCCTTGGTAGCGAACTGGATGCCATTGCTGCTGTGGTCATTGGCGGCACCAGCCTGCGCGGCGGATTCGGGCGCATTTGGGGCACCGTTGCGGGCGTGCTGATCTTAGGAATGATCACCAACATCCTCACCATTTCCGGAGTGAGCCCCTATTGGCAAGGTGCAGTGAAGGGCGCAGTGATCGTGCTTGCAGTGTTGGTGCAACGTGGCTCGCGTGCGTAACGGGAAGACGGTACCTTTGCGCGCACGATGAACACCTCAAGCATTCTGAAACTATCTGGCGCAGTCATTCTGTCCGCATCAGCCCTGTTTGCCATTGCAGCCACCGAGCCGATCGCTGCGCAATCCGCCACAAAGCCCGCGCCGACCGCTGCAGCTGTGACTGCAACAAAGAAGATCGGCGTATCCATTCCCGCCGCCGACCACGGCTGGACCGCTGGCGTGGTTTGGTGGGCAAAGGAATGCGCCAAACTTCACCCAGAGATTGAGTGGACCATCGCCACCGCCGAAACTCCCGAGAAGCAAGTCTCTGACATTGAAACACTGATGGCCAAGAAGGTGGATGCGCTGGTCATCTTGGCAACCGAGTCTGCGCCGATCACCCCCGTGGCCGAAGAAGCACACAACCGCGGCATTCTGGTGGTGAACGTTGACCGCGGTTTCTTGAAGCCCGTTGCCGACATCTTCATCGAAGGCGACAACAAGGCATTTGGCCGCAAGAGTGCTGAGTTCATGGTGAGCAAGCTGGGCGGCAAAGGCAAGGCCACTGGCAACATCATTGTGCTTGAGGGAATTCCTTGCACGGTGAATACCGATCGCGTCACTGCGGCACTGGAAGTCTTTCAGGCTGAGCCGGGCATCAAGATCGTTGGCCAACAGGCTGCCAATTGGAACCGTCAGAAAGCGCTCGAAGTCACTGAGACCCTGCTACAGAAGGCCGGGAAGGTGACCGCCATCTGGGCCTCCGATGATGACATGGCGCTTGGCGCCGAGCAAGCGCTTATCGAGAAGGGCGTGGAAGGCGTCTGGATCCTGGGCGGCGCTGGAATGAAGGACATCATCAAGCGCGTCATGAACAAGGACCCGATGTTCCCAGGCAATGTCACTTATCCGCCGTCCATGATCGCTACTGGAATGGAACTGGCCGCCGGAGTGCTGAGTGGCGGCAAGCGCGAAGAGAAGATGCGCTACATGCCCCAGCACCTGATGATTGATGTTGACTTGGTGACCCCGGAGAACGCAGCGAAGTACTACTTCCCAAACAGCGTTTACTGAGCATTACTTTGGGCGAAACAACGCCCGGCACAGGTAACCTAAGCACCGCAGACACGCGGCCGGATGTCTCCGGTCGCGTGTCTCGTTTAACCATGAATCAGCACCTCCCGACCAATCGTGCCGAAACCGTATTTGAGGACTTCAAGCTTCCGCTCTTGCGGGATGCCGCGATGGTTGAAGCCAATCGGTGCCTCTTCTGTAGCGACGCGCCGTGCATCAAGGCCTGCCCCACGCACATTGATATTCCGCAATTCATCCGCAAGATTTCCACGGACAACGTGCACGGTTCTGCCAAGACCATCTTTGAGTCAAACATCCTGGGCATGAGTTGCGCGCGGGTCTGCCCGGTAGAGGTGTTGTGCGTTGGCGCTTGTGTCTACAACGACCTCGAGCAACCTCCGATCGCCATCGGTAAGTTGCAGCGCTACGCCACTGACATTGCATTTGCTGAAGGATGGAAGTTCTTCGAAGCGGGCAAGGACACCGGCAAGCGCGTGGCATTGGTTGGCGCGGGTCCAGCAAGCCTGGCCGCCGCGCACGAACTGCGCCGCCTTGGGCATGCCTGCACCATCTTTGAGCGCAAGAACACTATTGGTGGTCTCAACGCGAGCGGCGTTGCGCCCTACAAGATGAAGGCTGAGCGCGCATTGCAAGAAGCCGACTGGGTGCTCGCTATTGGCGGCATTGAAGTACGCACCGGCGTCACTATCGGAGAACAGGTTTCGCTTGCCTCGCTTGAACACGATTTCGACGCCGTGTTTGTTGGCGCCGGACTTGGCGCTGACAGCTCCTTGGGTATTCCTGGTGAAGACCT
>CAMDCW010000119.1 GCA_945890745.1 Phycisphaera mikurensis NBRC 102666 | reverse complement strand
AGTTGGTCATCTGCGATCAATGACTCCGCACGCATTTCAGTCGTGGCTTCTGCCGTTCCTTGCCGTTTCTACTGCGGCGCTTTCTGCGTTCGCCCATGATGGGGTCGACGGGCACGGCAAACAGCACCGGCTTCCGGCGTTTGACACGGTTGCCACCGATCACGAATACGTGGCCCGCAACGCGCGGCAGTTCTCGCTGTTGTCCAACGCGTTCTCGCTGATCGGACTTCCGGATACGCAGAACTATTCGGATAGTTACCCGCAGATCTATACCGCACAGACCAATTGGGTGGTCGACAACCGCGCGCCGCTGGATATTTGCTACGTCTCCCACTACGGCGACATCACCAACAACGCCGACCAACTGCGGCAGTGGCAAAACGCCGACGACTCGATGCGCGTGCTTGATGATGCGGGAATTATCTACGGTGTTTGCCCTGGCAATCATGATGTGACACCGTCTGGAGGCGCCGGTACTGCGTACATCCCGGACAACTATCGTTCCTACTTTGGGCCGGAGCGCTTTGCATTGCGCCCTTGGTACGGAGGGGCATCGCCGTCGGGAATGTCCAACTACACCTACTTCAGCGCTGGCGGGATTGACTTCTTACAAATTCACCTTGATGTGGACACGCCGCTCGTAGAACTGGCATGGGCACAAGGGATCTTGGACGCCAACAAGGATCGTGCGGCGATGATTACCACGCACAGGTATTTGCAAGAAGCCGAGGCGTACACCGCTGGTGTGCCAGCGGTTCCGAATGGCCGTTACCCGGCGATCTGGTACTCCGTTGAGGGGCTTTACAACCCTGCGGGCATCCAGAGCGAGCAGTTCTATCAGTGGTTCCTGCGCAAGAACACCAACATTTTCATGGTGACCTGCGGGCATTTCCACGGGGAGTGGCGCCAGCAGAGCCTGAATGTTGCGGGCAAGCCTATTCAAGAGGTTCTTGCGGACTTCCAGGATGACCCGAATGGTGGCGACGGTTGGTTGCGCATCATGAAGTTCGATACGGCGGCCAACATCATCGATGTTGATTCTTACTCGCCGACATTGCAGGCGGTGCGTACCTCGCCGAAAAGTGATTTCAATCTTGCCGTGAATTTCCGCGACTACGCCCTGTCAGAAGGCGAGTCATTCAAGGCTTTCCAAGAGGGCGTATCCGGATACGCGGGAACTCAGGACACATGGGTGAATCAGCAGAACCCGAATACCAGTTACGGAAACAATGGCACGCGTACCTCGGATGATGATGTGGCAAATTCACTATTCTCTGACTATCGCGGCCAAGCGCTGATGCGCTTCGACAACATGGTGGGCGCGGAAGCAGTCCCAGCGGGATCGACGGTGTTGAATGCCACGCTGGTGATCGACGTGGTGGACGATATTGATACGCCCTTGTACAACCCCGGCTTCACCGTGCATCCCGTGCTGCGCGGATGGAATGAAGCTTCCACATGGAACTCACTGAGCGGCGGACTCACTGTGGGTGCTGATCTTGGCCAGCAGGTGGCGTCGTTCCTGGGCGACAATTCGCCTGATAGCGAGTCAATGCGTCGTATTGACATCACTGCAACGGTTCAAGCGTGGGTCAACGGCACTCCGAACTGGGGCATTGCCATCATGCCGCAGATCATCAGTGGCAACGATGACGGCATTGACATTCGTTCCAGTGAAAACTCCAACATCATCCTGCGACCGCGGCTCGAGGTCACCTTTCGATCGCCTGAGCAATACCGGCTTGGCGATCTGAATCGCGACCGACGTGTGGACGGTGCGGATTTGGCGCTGCTCCTCAATGAATGGGGCCAGCCCAGCGTTTGTTGCGACCTTGATAACGACGGCACGGTGGGCGGCAATGACCTGGGTCGACTGCTCACCGATTGGTATTGAGTATCAGCGAGCGCGCCCCCCACGGGCGTTCGATGCGGCTCCGTGTTGATGCGCGCTACCTCACGCTTCGAGGCGCGGGAATAGTGCGCACTTGTCCAGCACGGTGCCAGCGGCTAGGCCGCCCCAGGCAACGCGTTTGGCGAGCGGCGCGCCGTCGTCCTGCTTGAGCGCGACACGGAGTTCAGCCATCTTTGCGGGCAGGAACGGCTCGAGTAGCACGCCTGCAATGCGCACCGTTTCAGCACACTGCGCCAGGATGCTGCACAACTCATCAGCGCGCGCCGGGTCCTTCGCTAACTTGAATGGCTCGGTGCGATGAATGAACGCATCAACTTCGCGCAGCAAACCCATGGCAGCCTGCGCGGCACCGACAAGGTCCAGTTCGTCGATCGCTGTGTTCCATTGTGTGACCGCGGCGGCGCACTTGGCTGGCCATTCGCCTCCCGCTTGGCTGTCGGCGGGCATCTTGCCTTCAAAGTACTTGTTGATCATGGCGGTGACCCGGCTTGGGCAATTGCCAACCACGTTCACAAGATCGCTGGTGTAGGTCTCATGAAAGTGCTGCGCACGGAAGTCAGAGTCGCTTGCCTGCAGCGGTCCTTGGGTTGCCATGTACCAGCGCCAAGCATCTAAACCGTACTTAGAGAAGTAACCCTCAATGGTGGGGAGATCCACAAAGTTGCCCATGGATTTGGACATCTTCTGTCCATCAGCAATCCAGAAGCTGTGCGCGTGAATGCGGCGCGGCATGGGTAGCTCCAGCGCCATCAATAGCGCCGGCCAAATGACCGCGTGGAACCAGAGGATCTCCTTACCGATCACGTGGTACGCAGCGGGCCAGTACTTCGCGCGCTCCGTGGCGAGCGCGCCACCCGGCTCACAAAGGCCAAGCGCGGTGATGTAGTTGAAGAGCGCGTCGATCCACACATAGATGACGTGCTTCTCATCGCCAGGGAACGGAATGCCCCACGTAAAGTTGGTGCGTGTGACAGGTACATCTTGCAGACCGTCACGCAGCCGGCCAAGCACTTCGTTGCGGCGTGCAGCTGGTTGCACAAAGTCAGGATTGGTGGCGAAGAAGTCTTCGAGCTGCTTCTGAAATGCGCTCAGCTTGAAGTAGTAGTTCTGCTCGGTCGCACGGGTGAGCGGACGGCCACTGATCGGACTCTTGTAGTCCAGTTCTTTGGCGCGCGTCTCTGTGTAGTACTCCTCTTGGCCTTCGTCGTACCAGCCCTCAAACGTGCCGAGGTAGACACTGCCAGCATCCAAGAGCCGCTTGACGAAGTATTGCACCTGCTTCTCATGGCGCGGCTCGGTGGTTCGAATGAAATCATCATTTGTGAGTCCGAACACCTTGAGAACTCGCTGGAACTCAGCGGCATTTTCATCGGCGAGCGCTTGCGGGGTCACGCCCTTGGCGGCTGCACTCTTTTCTACCTTCACGCCGTGTTCATCGGTGCCAGTGAGGAAGAAGACATCCTCGCCGCGCAGGCGCATGGCGCGTGCCCAGACATCACAGACCGTGGTGGTATAGGCGTGGCCGATGTGCGGCCGGTCGTTGACGTAGTAGATGGGAGTGGTGATGTAAGCGGGCATGAGAGGTGCGGATGGTAGTCCGCGGTAGCAGGGTGGCTGCGGCGCCCGCGAGCGCGTGTCCGATGCTGTGGCACCAACGCGTTCGGTGGCTACTTGAGGAGCTTGGCAACCCGGGCGATGGCTGACTGCCCGTTTCCAATGACAAGCCACAACACGCGCCCGTCCGAGAGCGCATACGCCGTGCGTGCAAGACCGCTTTCGTCGGCGGCGAGGAGCTGCAGCCATTCATCACCAGGGGCGATCGGTATGGCGCGACCAAAGCCATCGAAGCGCACCGGCCGACCGTCGTCGGGGAGCATGATGACCGAAAGGATGGCGTTGGTTTCGTGGTTCTTGTACAGCACCATGGTGCCCAAGAAGCCCGGAGCAAGTTCCACATTGCGCGCGTCATCGGCGCTCCAGCCAACGGTGGAGAGATCGGGGGCGGATGTGGCCCGTGCCCCGAGCGCCTCGCGCATCAGTTCTGGCAACTTGGTGAGTGCGGCTTCGCGGTCGCGACCAGCGGCAATATCCGTGGTGGCGCGCATTTCGTGCATGGCGGCGATGGTGGCAAGGTCCCCAATAGGCAGGTCCTGCTGGGTAGTGCCTTGGCGTTCTCGTAGTCGCGGACCGGTGAGCCCGATGACCACAGCAAAGATCACCGTGGCGAACGTCAGGCCAATGGCAACCGGGCTCACCTTGGTCCGGTGCTGTGGCGTGGGTGATTCCCGGTCATCCGGAGTTTCTTGCATCTGGTGCATTGGTTGTGCTCAGAATGAATGCTACGCTTGAGTAATGCAGCAGATCACGCTCCGAGCCTCGGTTGTGGCGATCCTCCTCCTTGCCAGCCCGCGCGCAGCCGATGCGCAGAACGCGCTGGGAGGTGGCGATGCACTTTCGCGTGACACGCGCCATTCCGATCCGCGGATGACTTCGAACCAAGGCGTACTGGATGCGAATTCACGCGTTGGTGGTCAGGGCGAAAATGGCGCTCGTGCCAAGGAAGATTACTTCTCGCGCAACCTGATTGTTACCGGTGACGTTGCCGGTGGACGCGGTTTCCGTGGCAGCGTCGGTTATCGCGAGCAGTCGGAATTCACGGGTCAAACTGGATCCGATGACAACCGTGCCTGGCGCGCGTACAGCGTGTACTCCAGCCCGTACATGGCACAGGCCACCTACAACCCACTGCAAGCAAGCCAGGCGTTCGGCGCCATCATGTACACGCGTACGTATGCCAACGCTTCAGCGCGCGACATCTTGACCAATCAGCAGCCCCTTGATGCGCGCATCGCCTTCGATCGATTCACTGCCGATAGCAGTAAGAAGATGAAGCGCATGGCAGACATCATTGACCCTGCCAACGCGCGCGACACCAGTGACCGCTTGAATTGGCGGGTGACTCAGGCTATTTCCGCTGCATCCGGGCGGGAGTCGCGCCGCGAACAGGGTGTTGATGATTTGCTTGGCAACATGGGGCTCAGTACCTATGACCGGCAACGACTCAAGCAAGACATTCTGCAAGGCAGAACCAAGCGCGAAATGGTCAGCGATCCACTGTCGCAGACGTCGCTTCTTCCGGGTGATTCGTTGGCCGATACAGCGCGCCTTCGACCAACCCTTGCACCGGAGTACTCATCAATTTATGAATCACTCCGCGCGCGCGCGGGCGACCGCATTCCGGTTCCAACATCGGAAGCAGATCGCGCAGCACGAGCGAAGGAGATAGAGAAGGAACTGACTGGTGATATGGACTGGCTACGCGATCAATTGATGCGCAGCGGTTCTGAGAATCGCGCACGCGGCGTGGCGGGGCCACGTGCCGAGAATGCCCCGATCGACCCATCACTGGAACGGCAATTGGGGACAGACGGCAAGGAGCCGGATGCCACCAAGCAAGATGGAATGGAACAAGGAACGGATGGGGGCAAGGGTGTTGGCAAGGGCAACGGCGCAGACCAGGGCAACACCGGCGACTCCACCAAGGGTGACGATGGAACCGGCTCGGGTCGAACGCGTGACGGCAGCAAGAATATTGACGGAAACTCAACCGGGATGACTGATTCCGTTGTGCGCGATGCCAATGGACGCGACCGCGGCGGGATGACCAAAGAAGAGCGTGCGCGGCAGCCGAGCGTGGATGACCTTGCATTCATTCTGCGCCACGGGCGCAAGTTGCAGTCATTGGTTCCAGAGGATTCAAGTGCCATCAAGGACATGATGGAACTTGGCGCCACGTCCATGTCACGCGGCGAGTTCTTCCGTGCTGAAGAACGATTCGCTTCTGTGTTGGCAGTGCTCCCCAACAACGCCGGTGCAATGGCTGGCGTCGCCAACGCGCAAATGGGTGCAGGGCTTTCGGTCAGCGCGGCGCTGACGCTTCGCAAACTCTTTGCGATGCACCCGGAGATGATCGATACACACTTGGGCACGGAAATTCTGCCGCCAACCGCGCGTATCGAAGCGGCGCTATCGGCAGCGCGGGAACGTCTAGCAGCGGCCAACACGCCCAACGCATCGCCGGAACTGCAGAGTGATCGCTTTGATTTCGGGTTGGTGATTTCTTACATCGGCTTTCAAACCGACCGAAGCGAAGTCATTCGTGAGGGCCTCGACGCGATGCGCCAGACACGCCCCGATGACGCGATGCTGGGATTGCTTCAGCGGATTTGGTTGCCAGTAGCCGCAGACCCAACTCTGCCAGCAAGCCCCAGCGTTCGATAAATCCGGCGCGTGGCATCGCTGCGGTTCAGCGTATAGAAGTGGATTCCGTCTACTCCGCGATCGATGAGGTCGCGCGCTTGCTCGGTGGCCCAGTGAATGCCTACATTTGCAACGGATTCTGCATCGTCTTCGCAACGCTTGATGGCGCGCAAGAGTGGTGCCGGAAAGCGTGTGCCACCGGCAAGTTCTGCCATGCGCTTCAGGCTGGTGAGCGTGGTGACTGGCATGACTCCAGCGATCACCGGTACGGTGATGCCAGCCAGCGAACACCGTGCTTTCCAGTCAAAGAATGCGTTGTTGTCAAAAAACAGTTGCGTGATGATGAAATCGGCGCCGGCATCCACCTTTGCCTTGAGGTGATCCATCTGCACCAATGTGTTTGGCGTTTCAGGATGGCCTTCTGGAAATCCAGCGACGCCGATTCCGAAACCGCGTTGATCAGGATGGTGGCGCGCTTCGTTGAAAGATTTCACAGCGCGGACGAGGTCAATCGCATGACGAAAGTCAGCGGACTCGGCAGTCTGTGAACGTGGCGCGTCGCCGCGAAGCGCAAGAATGTTGGAAACGCCACGCGAGGCATACGCCTGCAAGATCTGGTTGATTTCGGCGGTGCTGTGACCAACACAGGTGAGGTGCGGCACTGGTGCAAGCGTGGTGTCGGTAGCAAGCCGCGTCACCAATGCATCGGTGCGATCGCGAGTGCTGCCGCCGGCTCCGTACGTGACCGAGACAAACGATGGCTGCAGCGCTTCGAACTCTGGAAGCGAAGCAACGAACTCGTTCCACGCCGCATCGGTGCGTGGCGGGAAGAATTCGAAACTGGCGGTCATTCCATCCCGGGCAAGGATGTCGCGGATATGCATTCGGGCAGTCTAAGGTGCGGCGACGCGGGGGCTACACTTCGCCTCATGCCTGGCAACACACGAGTTCCGCGACCGACGGCACAGCGCCTCAGTCTGTACCTCCGCGAACTGGAGCGGCTCGAAGCCATCGAACAATTGACGGTGAGTAGCCGGCAACTTGGCGAATCGGTGGGTGCGGCTGACGCTCAGGTTCGTAAGGATCTGGGAATCATTGGACATTCCGGGATTCCGGGGATCGGCTATCGCGTCGGTGCGCTGGCGGAAGCAATTCGTGAGGTGATCGGCGTGCACAAACGGTGGCGCGCGGCATTAGTGGGCGCTGGCAACATTGGCCGGGCGCTGGCGGCGTATCGCAGTTTCCATCAGCAGGGATTTGAGATTGTGGCGGTGTTTGATGCTTCAGCGGCGGTGGTTGGCCGCACCGTGGCACAACTGCGCGTTCGGCCGATGAGTGACTTGGCTGCCACTGTGGCGCGTGAAGACATTGGTATTGGAATCATTGCCGTGCCACCGGAATGTGCGCAAGAAGTGGCGGACGATTTGATAGAAGCGGGCGTGCGCGGCATCTTGAACTTTGCGCCGCGACTCCTGAGTGTTGGGGATCGTGTGTCGATGGTCAATGTGGACTTTCGCTCGGCGTTGGAGCATCTTGTTCATGATGTCTCGCAGCGCGACATGGCAGCGATTGAAGAGGCGGAAAGCAAGCCCGTGGCGCAGCGCCGACGTCGACGGGGGGCAGCATGACTCCGCGCCGCGCGCCACTCACGCTGCTGGCTGCCACGGTGACGTGGTGTTGCATCGCGTTGCTTGGATGCAGTGCGACGCTGGTGCCACCGGATGGATTGACCGACGCGCGCGTGCAGGCAGTGGAATTGCAGCGCCGTGTCAAGGAGTTGGAGGGCACCACCGCTGAATTGCAAGCGCAGTTGGCGGCAGCACAGGAGCAACTGGCTCAAGCGAACGCGGTCGGCGCTGCTGACCGTGAGGTTGCCGAGGCGACACCACGCATGGTGACGTTGGCATTCGCGGGAGGTTCCGCGGAATGGTCGACGGTACCGGCCGCGGCCGAAGCTCCGGGCGCCGACGAGTCTGGGCGCCATGCCCTGGTACGGGTGGCGGTTGAACCTCGGGACGGACTCGGGCGCGTGTTGCAAGTGGCGGGGCGATGCGAAGTGACCGTGGCGATTGTCGACCCGGCTGGCAAGGTCATCGAGCTTGGACATCGTGCCGTTGCGCCCGGTGAATTGCGTGCGGCATGGCGCGCGGCATTCATGGGAACGCACTATTCATTGGAGATTCCGGTAGTGGTTCCTGCCTCGGCGCCGCCCAAGGTGGCTTGGACAGTAGCGGTTTCATGCACCGATGGTTGGACTCGGCAGACCTTCCGAACATCCGGCTCGGTGGCGGCACCGCGGCAGTGATGGGTACGATGTTTCCCATGAGTTTGGCGAGCAATCGAGAGATGCGAGAGATGCGAGACATGCGGCACACGCAACACATGAAAGTGGCATTGATGGCCGTCAGCGCGGCAGGCGCCTTGTTGATTGCCGCCGGTTGCACCAAGCCGCTGTTTCCGGAGAGTGCGCCGCGCACGCAGTTTGAGAAATTTGATGCCATGCGGACCGGGGCGGCCCCAAAGGATGAGCCGGATGTGTTTGGCACCCCCCAGCCAGCATTGCGCGCCCGATTAACGCCAAAGACCACAGAATCTTGAACCAAGGCGACGGGCTCGGCCGATGAATTGGCGGGAGACGCGCGATGGAACGCGCGATTCATAGTGAACACGGACGTTGAGCA
>CAMDCW010000118.1 GCA_945890745.1 Phycisphaera mikurensis NBRC 102666 | reverse complement strand
CCGCGCCCCTGCCGAGCAAGCGCCAATGCCTTCATGGACTCCTCAAAGCTTCCGGTGTTACCCGACTGCAGATTCAAGATCCACTTGCCCATCTCCGCCGTCTTGCGACGCCCACGCAGGTTGGAAATCTTTTGCATGCCCCCCTCACCGCCGAACGCAGCGATCGTGACACGATTGTGATTCACCAATCCAATGTAGCCAAGCGCCATTGCCAAACGCTGCGCAAACACCATCTTGTTTGGATCACCCCAGTCCATGGAGGCACTGACATCAATGGCAATGACCAAGGAAAGATCTTCTTCTTCCAGAAAGATCTTCAGGAAGAGACGGTCAAGTCGTCCAAAGATGTTCCAGTCGATGAAGCGGAGGTCATCGCCGTGCACATAGGGGCGGAAATCAGCAAACTCAACACTTTGGCCGCGCCGCTTGGAACGACGCTCGCCCTGAATCTTGCCAGTGAAGATCTTCCGGCTGACCACGTCGAGTTGCCCAATGCGTGCCATCAATGCTGCGTCAATGAGATCATCAACGCGCTCGGGACGCTTGCGACTTGGCTGCCCTTGAAAGAACAAACTCACGAAGCATCCTCCGGAACCTGTCGCTGCAAACGCGCAATGATTCCGCTGACAATGCGGTCGGAATCAAGCCCATCGGCCTCGGCTTCAAAGCTTGGAGCAATGCGGTGCCGCAATGCACTGGCCGCCACTGCGTGCACATCAGCGATCGAAACATGAAACCGTCCGTCGAGCAGCGCGCGCACTTTGGCCGTTGTCACAATCGCCTGCGCGGCACGCGGACTAGCACCAACGGAGATTTCGCGTGCGGCCTGTGGATCGGCGTACTCGCCACCGGGGTGCGTGGCAAGGACAAGTCGAATCACGTAATCCTGCACCGGTAGCGCCATGACAATCCGTCGCGCCAAACGCTGCGCCTGCACAATGCGCTCGCCGTCCAGAATCGGCGTGACCGGAGTTTCCGAACTCGTAGTGGTTCGACGCAGGATCTCGTGCAAATCCGCGCGTTCCACGGATGGCACGGCAATCTTGAGAAGGAACCGATCCAACTGCGCTTCCGGCAGTGGATAGGTGCCCTCTTGCTCAATGGGGTTCTGCGTTGCCAGCACTAGGAACGGTGCGCGCAAGCGATGGGTTTCGCCACCCACCGTGACGGACCGTTCCTGCATCGCCTCAAGGAGCGCGGACTGGCTCTTGGGGCTCGCGCGGTTGACTTCATCGGCAAGCAGAATCTGCGTAAAGATTGGCCCCGGACGAAACTGCATGACGCGATGCCCAGCATCGTCATCCATCAGGATCTGCGTACCAACGATGTCCGCTGGCATCAAATCCGGAGTGAATTGAATACGACTGAAGTCCAGATGCAGCGCGTCACCAAGCGTTCGAACCAAGAGCGTCTTACCTAAGCCGGGCACGCCTTCAAGAAGAACGTGACCGCCCGCAAAGAGTGCCCACAACGTCTGATCAACGACTGTCTGCTGACCAACCACGCGCTTGCTGATCGCCTCGCGCAGCCGGAGTGCAACCGAGCGGAATGATGCGCAGCGCTCGCGGGCGATGTCGTCGTTCTCTATGCCAGCATCGAACGCGGGAAGTCGCGCGATATCGCCAGGGAGTTGTGGCGCGATGACGGTCATGTTCCAACGCCCCCCGGACCACTACCGATTCCACCCGGACCGCTGCCCGTACCACCCGGACCACCGCCGGCTCCGCCACTGCCCGCGCCACTCGACCCATCATCGCCATCCGTCTTACCCAGCGCACGCCGACGCGCGGCACGCAGGCGTGCCAGCGCGTCACCCTCTTCGGGCACAGATTCCGGGACGCTCGGCTTAGAAACTGCGCTCGGCCGCACAGCTCCGGCATCACTTCCTGCAAGATCACGCGCATCGACTTTCTGTGCACCTGAGTCTGCTTCAAATCGCGTCCCTGAGGGTGCGGCACTCCGTCCCGCTGCGGCGCCTTCGCGTGCGCGTCGCAGTGCGTCTACTCCGCCCGAACCAGCGCTGACTGATCCACCCGTCACGCGGGCAGCCAGTTCCTGCGCATCGCGACGATCAAAGGAAATGCGGCGCCACGCCACGTCCAGCAAGATCAATACTGCGGCAAGAATCGCCGCCAACTGCCACAACGCGCGCGCCGTTCGTGATGAGCCCAAGTCAGAGCGATCAAACAGCTCCCAGGTCTTTGCATCAGTGAGACGCAAGACACGACCGCCAGTCCGTTCAGCAATCGATCGCAGCAACGCCGCGTTGTCACGAATAGCGCGGTACTCGGCAGGATACGGAACACTGATTGCAGCCTGCACGCTGCCAGCACGGGCGGCTGCATCGCCGGAACCGGCGCGCGCAAAGGCAACGTTGGCTAAATACGCACCCGCCTGTTGCGCGTCAAATTCACCAGTAAATCGCCCCGGTCCAACTTGACGAAGCGGCAATTCCAGTACGCGCCCATCAGGCGTCACCAACCGTGCTTCAGCGCGGGTTTCAGCGGCAAAGCCGTTCTGCGCCTGCTCGCGCGTCTCCACTTCAAGGAAAGCACGATCGCCATCAACGCGCGTGGCAATGCTGACGTCTTGCGGCATGGCCGGACGCATCACCCATCGCATCGACTGTTCCCAGAACGCACCGAAGCGCGGCCACGTCGTCCATGCCGCCCCCCAACGACCACTCACATCACTTGCAAATGCAATGCTGCGACCCAAGCCGAAATTCCAGTGCGAATAAAACGGATCGGTTCCATCCTTGTTCTTCACGACCGCTGGAACCTGCGCCAACCCCTCGCGCGGAACCGTGAGTACATAGCCACGCACGGGAGGTAGCGAATCAAATCCAGCCAGCGGACCAGCAGCGCCTGGCGCCACCTGTGGTTGAAAGTCACCTTCCACAATCAACGAACGCGAAACCACGGTTGCTTCCTGAATGAAAATCTGCGGCAACTTCCGCGGATTCTCAACGCGATAGAAGCGGCCACCCGTCTTGGTGGCAATCGCCTGCATCTTTCGATGATCTTCCGGGCCGCCGTGACCAAGGCTGGCACTGCCGCTGCCGGCAAGTAGCACGGTGGTGATAGTGATCTTTGCAGCTTTGAAATCGTTGAGAAGTTCCGGCGGCGGCGCACCTGGATCGCCGTCAGAAATGACGATGACATGCTTCTGTCCAGCACGGACCTTCACCATGTCATCCAAAATCATTTCAAGAGGCGTGGTGAAACTCGGCATATCACCCACCACCATCTTCTTAGCAGCATCCTTCGCGCGGCTCTTGTCGCCGATGATTTGCAGTGGGAAGCCCCATCCATAACCATCCTTAGTTGCCGGCCCGCCACCATAGCCCGCACCGCCCAGGGAAATCAGACCCGCGTAGTCCTGACTGGAAAGCGCGTCAATCGCCGAATTGGCAACCTGCACGCCCCAGTAGTTTCCTTCCGGCATCTCACAACTATGAAGAAGCATGGCGAGCGCGCCGCGCAGAATCTGTCGAGTCTGCGGTGGATCAAGTTTGACTGGCAGCGTCTTCTCGGTCTCCGAGCCAAGCCAGCCACCAGCGCCGAAACTCTCCGGACCGCCGAGCATCACCAGCCCACCACCAAGGTCATGAACATACGAATGCAAGCCGCGGTCAAACTCGTTGTCAAACGACCACCGCGGCAGATTGGCAATGATCACTGCATCAAATCCAGCTATGAACGCCAAGCCGCGGCCCATGACGGTTTCTGGCTGCGCGCGTTCAACTTCAATCTTTCCATCGCGGAGCGCGGTGGCCAAGGCGTTGCATTCCGCACCACCGCCTGGCTCAATGATCAGTACGCGCCCAGTGCCGCCCACAAACACCACCGCGGCGCCGGTGTTGTTCTGCTGCACCGAATCCATGGCGGACTCCGTTGGCTCAAATACGGCTCGGAATCGCTGTGCGCCCGAGCCGTCAGCAACAACGGGCAGCGTCACCAGATTGGCGCCCGGCTGCAATTCCACCGCGTATCCAAGACCATCACTCGCGGCATCAAGATCGATCGGTTCATCGTTCTGCCACAACAGAATGCGCCCGCTTGCAGGACGCTGGCTTCGAATGGAAATCCGCAGATCAATCGATTGACCCTCACGCGCCCGCGTTGGGGCACGCAATGACTCAATGAGCACTTCGTTGTTGTGTTGATACTCAAGCGGAACAACATCAATCGGAACGCCAGCCGCCTTGGCCAGCGCCGCCGCGTCTTCAAGACTCCCGGCAGTCTGGTTGCCATCAGAGAGCAGCAGAATGCGCGCGGTGGTATCTCCAGGCTGCGTTGCCAGCGCCATGCGTACTCCGGCCGCCAAATCAGTGGCTTGCATGTCGCCGACATGACCCGTGAGCGTCACTTCACCGGCATTGGCAGGCATAGCTGCAATGACTGCGTCGCGCGCGACCGTGACCGCGCCCATCCGATCTTCGGGACGCTCCTTGCGAGCAACTGCCTCACGCACCGCCTTCTCTGCTTGCGTGCGCAGCGCAATCGGAATACTGTCGCTTGAATCCGCCACCACCAGGACGCTCATGGCGTCAGTCTCACGAACGATGCTCGGTCGCGCCACCGCCACGGTCAGGCAGAGCAGCACCAAGATGCGCAGCGCCAATCCGCCCCACGCCTTCCATCTGCCCAAGACCGGCACGCTCCGCCACGACATCCACCAGAATGGCAACGCGAGCGCCAAGATCGCCAGTGCCAACGGATGTTCAAAGGTGACGTTCATGTCTACTTGTGCTCCACGCTACCGCAGCGGCACCGAAAACGGGACGACCGATGCACCCGACGTGCATACTGAATCAAGGGGCGCCACCAAGACGCGCGAATGCCCTGAATCCAAGATGAAAGCTTGGCTACCCCGAACGCCAATCGCCCAGGGGAATCGCAGCGAATTTTCACCGCTCGGTACGGATCGAACGCGTTCTCCATCGATCACATGCAGCACCAGCGGCGTGGGTGCGCCGGACACGGCGCGCACGGTTCCCAGCGACCGCCCATCGGCAGCATTGAAGCGCTGCACGCGGTGGTTACCAAACTCGGTGACCAACACCGTGCCATCCGGGACAACTTCCAAACCGTAGGGGTACGCCATCTCACCGTCATTGGGACCGGCTTTACCAAATGACCGAACCGGCACTCCTTCCATGGTGAGCACTTGAATCCGGTGGTTGCATGCATCCGCTACATAGACCTCACGGCCGTCAGTTGAAAATCCAATCGACTGCGGTCGATCAAACTGCCCGAGCTCTCGTCCATTGCCACCAATGGAACGTAGGAACTTTCCGTCCGGTGTGAACACCTGAATGCGGTCGTTGCCGCCAAACTCACACACCCACACCGTGCCGTCCGGCGCAACTTCTACATCGCATGGATAGATGAATTGCCCCGGGCCAGTGCCGTACTCGCCGATGCGTAACAGTTCTTTGCCATCGGGGGACCAACAGATGACGCGGTGATAGTGCGTATCCGCAACCCACACGCGACCGTCCGTGCCAACACCAATTCCAGTTGGCTTTCCGAGCGATTTCTCCGGCATCGACCACTCTGAAATGAACTTGCCATCGGGCGCAAAGCGTTGCACGCGCGCTTGACGATCCACTACTAAGACCGTTCCATCACGCGGATCAATGTCCATGGCACGCGGGTATTCAAATTGACCACGACCACGCCCGGGCGCGCCAAACCAACGCGTTGCCTGAACGTGCGGACCACTTGGTGGCACTGGCACTTCACGACACCCGGCAATCACCACCATGAGTAACAACAGCATTGCTGTCCCGCGTAGGCGTTCACCCCGCGCGCTCATCAATGCCACCGCACCTCCCGCACCTGCCGCCACCACCAGCAATGCCAGCAGGGATCCCAACACTGTTGCTGGCTGCTGATAGTGAATGGCGTTCAGTAAAGTTGATGCCGACCAAGCCCAACCGGGCGGCTCCACGCGCGCTGCCGCCACCACTTCGCCAGCCGCAAGTGTGGTGCCCACCAATACTGCTGCCATGCCCGCCCCGCGCACTTCAGGCGCCAGCGCTTGCAGCAATCCGCGCGAACCTCCGCCATCAATAGCGCGCAACTCACGACGCTCACGCGGCTCGCGCAGTGCCACTAGGCGCCCAAGCCACGCACCAACCACGCCAAACCGCCCCAGGTGCGAGAGCACAACAACAGCGGGTGTGTCGTATATCCATGGGCCAACAGAATCAATGTTCCAAGCTGCTACGAGCGTCACTGCCGCCACGGTGGCGGGTACCAGTGCGGCAACCATCCAGCCAGCCAACATGAGGCGTTCCAAGAAGCGCGTGCCGCGTGTTCCGCGTGCAGCAAGCAGCACATGCCCGCACGCCACCACGCCAATCAGCGCGCCCGCAATGGCCGCGGTACCGATCGTTCCAGCAGCGCCCCGCACGCTGGTTGCTGCAAATCGATCGAGGGCACCCTGGGTAATCAGCGCATACGCCAGCGTTGCCAGCGGGGCAATTAACGTGCACACCAAGACCAGCCACGCCAACTCTCCTGCACCGCGACGCACGAGCGCCGGACCATCATCGCGCGACGTGATCGGCCAGCACGCAAAGGTCACTGCGCCCACACCGGCGAAGAGCAGCACTGGCCACGCCGCGCGCAACACCACGCTTGCTGGAGTTCCTTGAACATCCAATGTGCGAAGTTCAAATCCAAAGGTCGGCACTTGCGCCAAGTCAAAGGCGATGGTTGATCCGCCAATCACCACGATCAATGCTGCACATGCCAACGCCAACGCGCCGCGATCAGTGCGCCACGCGCGCCGGAGGCGATCCGTCACGCCTTCGCCATCAACTGCGCCGACTTCTCGTTCGAGTGGTTCTGCGCCCGCTGAACGTCCGGCCACCATCCACGCCGCCAATGGCCACGCCCAGGAAGTCAGCCCTGCTAGCAACAGCGCTGTCCGCAACGAATCCGAGTGCCCACCACGCGCACTCCAATCGCCCACCATTGATCCTGGCCCCGCGGCTTGCCACCACGTCCAGAACACCGCATACGGAGGCAACGCCGCCGCCACCACAGAGAGCGCGAGCAGCAGATTTCCCCTGCGCGCAGAGCGAATGGCACGACCAACCGGCCACCCCACCACGGTTGCGCACGCTGCCGCCAGCACTGACCAACCAAGCGTTGCCACGAGCGTCCGAGTGCCGTCAAAGGTGGCTGGAATCTGCCCGCCCGTTGCAAAGAGTCGCGCACCAGCGACCATCGGCCACGCCACTGCCACTGCAAAGAGCACGATCGCTGCGGACACCAATATGCGTGCGCCGAATCCCCCCGACACCTACTTCTCCTCCTCAACCGCGCGGACTGCTGCAAAGAATGCATCAACCGCCGCATCGCATTGCGCAGCTACAAACTGCGGCGGAATCACCAGTGGATCAGGAACAACAAAGTCACTCGCAGTGGCTGGATGAACAAGCGGCGCGTGCTTTGCTGGCATCGCGGCGAGTTGCCGCTCCGTCTCAGGGGTGAGCATGAACTCCACAAACGTTCGCGCTGCATCAGCATGTGGCGCGCCGTTCACCATTCCAACCGTATTGGGAATGAAATAAGTACCGCCCCCAGCGGTGGTCACTTCGCGCGCATGACGAGGCAGAACCATGGCAACCTTGAGTCCACGCGCCTGCGCTGCAAAGACATCGTCACTATCCGTGAGTCCAATGTCTGCTTCGCCGCGCGCCACTGCATCAACCACGCCAGCGTTTCCGGAAGTCAACACCTTGGGATGATTCTCCGCAAGGCCCTCGATGAATGCTTCGTAATAGCCGGGCATTGCAAACGTATCCCAGTACGTCTTCATGGCCCCAAGATGACTGCGTGTGGTGCCAAAGCGCGGATCAGCCATGGCAATCTTGCCGTTCCATCGCGGCGCAATCAGACCCGTCCATTCGGTGGGCGGCATGGGAACGCGGTCCGGGGCGTACACGATGACGCGCGCCCGACCAGCAATCGCAAACCAACGCCCGTCCGCGTCGCGCCACGCTGCAGGCCATTGCGCGGCACGCGAAACAGCAGCGCCATCACCTACCGGCTTTGCCGCCGCCCCGTTCCCTTGCAACGGCGCAGTAATGCCCTCCGCAGCAAGCGCCACATGCGCAGCTTGTTCGTTCGACCAGAAGACATCCGCGCGCGGACGATCCCGCTCAGCGCGCAGCGTGTTGGCAAGCCCCGTGGTCTTGGTGGCCTCCGTATCAAACTTGGCATTGACATGAATGCCAGTCTCTTTCTCAAATCGATCGAACACTGGCTGTGCCACGGATTCATCGGCGCTGGCGTAGACGGTGACCGTGGGCGTCCGATCACATCCGCCGGCAACGAATGCTAAGACACCCGTCGCCGCACTCATGCACGCAGCGATCAGCGCCGTTCGGCTACTTCCCACCAGCATCTCCAGCGGGCTTCTTCGCCTCTACGCCGCGTTCTTCAAATTTCTTGCGCAGGTCGCAGAAGTACCGCTTATGCACATCGCGCAAGTGCGCGGGCACTGGTTCCTCGTCAGAACCGCGCTCGTAACCAGTGGCGATGGTGCCGGCTACTTCCTGCAAACCAACGCGGCTTTCACCCACCGGTGACTGACCAGCGACCAGCTGCCGCGCGATCACATCGCCATCCTGCTTCTGGCCCTTCTCCTTCTGAAGTTTGGTGCCAAATCCAGTTTCACGGAACGCGCGGTCGCCACCACCCGCCTCCGCACGATTTCCGGATGAACCCTGCTTTTTGCCATTACCGTTGCCACTCTTGGCACTCTCAGCACTGGCACTCAGCGCGCTATCCGCCTCCGCTTCACTCATGCCGCTTGATTGTTGTCCACCCTGACTTTGACTGTTGCAACTGTCGGCAGCCATGGCCATCTGGCGATCGGAC
>CAMDCW010000117.1 GCA_945890745.1 Phycisphaera mikurensis NBRC 102666 | reverse complement strand
TCTTCTTAGTGAGCAGCACTCGATTGATGATGTGGATGACACCGTTGACCGCTTCGATGTCGGCAACTTCGATCTGCGCACCGTCAACGGTGATCGCTCCGGATTCAAGCGCAAAGACAACACTGCCGTCGCCGAGGAGCGTGCGGGCGGAGCCTTGTGAAAGCATTTCATCGCGATGGATCGCCGTTGGTAGGACATGCCCGGCGAGCACCGCTGTCAGCGCTCCCTTGTCCTTCAGAAGCGCCGCGAGCGCATCGGCAGGAACAGCAGCGAATGCATCGTTTGATGGTGCAAGCAGCGTCCAAGGACCAGGGTTCGACTTTCCCAGTTGCACGCCAAGACCGGCGGCTTCAATGGCGGTTCGCAGAGTGGCGAAGCGCGGCTCGGCGGTCACTACCTCTTCGATGGTGCGTAGTTCTGGAACCATCACCGCATCGATGACATGAACGAGACCACCATCAAAGGTGACATCGGTGGCAATCAGGTGGGCACTGTCGATCGTGAGGGCGGCTGGATCGATATCAAGTGATTGCCCGGATAGCGCAGTGAGTCGTCGACGCTCAAGCACGGCGGAACTTTCCAGGGGCTGTGCAACAATGTGATGCTTCAGAATGGTCTGCAGCGTTGCCTTGCCCGCAGCACTTGTCAGAAACTCAACTTGCTCCTTGGGGAGTTTGGCAAATGCGGCGTTAGTGGGTGCAAAGATGGTGACGCGCGCACCCTTGGGGAGTTCAAGTTCGGCGGCCTTCACCAGTGCCAGAAGCGTTGTGAGGTTTGCCTTGGTTGCCACCGATGCGAGCGAGCCCGCAGAGGATTGCTCGGTGGTGGTGGCGGTGGTAGTGCCGCCGATTGGTCGGATCCAATCGATTTCGAGCGCGAACGGACCAGGCTTTTTATCGGAGAGCGTGATACCCACCGACTCAATGGATGCAGGGTCGAGCGGGGCGGCGTTGCGCACGCGCTGACCGAAGCTGTTCAGTGCGCACTCAGCGAAGGGGATCTCAACTTCGATCCATTGACCAGGCTTGGTGTCAAAGACACGCTGGTATCCGCCCGCCATGAGTCGCACGCGCGAGGATCGAATGTCACACTGGTACGTTCGCCCGTCACCTTTCACGCGCATGCGCAATCCCGTGGTGCCGGCGAATGTTCCTTCCGGGACGGCGGTACGAACCTGCGAGAACCCGCCGTTGTTGTCAAGGGAGAGTTCGCCAGTGAAGCTCAGCGTGCCGCCTTCGCCAGCGGCGATACGTCCGGTTGAGAGTCCACCCATGACGCCATCAAGGACGGTTTGCCAGCCCTTGGTACCGCTGTCAAATTCCAGGTTTGAGTCTGCTGCGCTTGCTAGCGGGTGCGCATAGGTTGCGGTGCTGGTTGCGCTCACGAAACAAGCGATGAGGAGGGCGATTGGTCGGCTGATTGAAAGGAGGTGCGGCATGGGTGTCGGCACTTTACCGATCGCTTCGCGTGATGGAAAAATCGGCGTTCTGAACGAGTGGTATTTGTGAGCAACAACCGTCCAGGGGGCCGCGGAGTGGGGGCGAGGGCATAGCATGAGGGCATGGCAGACTCGGGATTCCAACACGAACTTTCTGATCGTTGTGATCCCGCGCTCATTTCAATTTTGCGCCGTCAAACACCCGCCCAGAAGCTGGCGGTTCTTGATGGCATGTGGCGCTCCGCGCGAACACTTGTTGCTGCCGGCGTTCGCGCCCAGCATCCCACTTGGAGCGAAGCGAATCTAGCTCAAGAAGTTGCCGCACGCATGTCCCATGGCGCGGTGCGACACGCATGACAGAACCCACCGAACTTCTTCGCAAGGTGGGCGCCGAACTTGATCGTATTGGATGCGAGCGATTTACAACGGGATCAGTGGCTTCCATGATCTATGGTGAGCCACGATTCACAAACGACATTGACATTGTTGTCCGCCTCAATGAGCATCAGGCACGTTGTGTTGCCGCAGCGTTTACTGGCGATGAGTGGTATGTCAGCGAGGCGGCCGCGCTCGACGCGGTGAGGCGCGGCAGTATGTTCAACATCATTCATGTTCCATCTGGTTTGAAGGTGGATCTGATTGTTGCTTCCAACAGCGACTTTAATGCATCCCGATTTAGCAGGGTTCGAAAGATTCAGATTGCGGGTGATTGTGTTGAGCCGTTCTCATCACCAGAAGATGTGATTCTGAAAAAACTAGAGTTTTTCAGAGATGGAAAATCAGCAAAGCACTTGCGCGATATTGCCAGCATCATTGCCACTCAGGGAAGCGAAACATTGGACTGGAAATACATGCAATCCTGGGCGGACCGCCTTGGCGTGAGCGACGAATTGGATCAAATACAACAACCTGAATGAGGTTGCGTGGCCAGTGCTGGGCCTGACCGTTCGCGACATGAACGCCGGAAACCACAGCCAAGTATCGTGCGCTGCGATGGAAGCCTCATCACCGAACGTCATCCATAATGCCCGGTTTAACCCGCTCTACCGGACGTACCTCGTTGTCTCCATCGGTTTCACGATGGTCATCACCATCATCGGCCTCCCAGTGGCGCTGGTCTGGTTCTGCGGTGTGGGGCAATGGTGGTCGCGGCACTACTACAACCTGCTGCAGTGCGAGCTTTCCGACCGCACGCTGCGGTTCCGCAAGGGCATCCTCTTTCAGGTCGAGAAGACGATCCCCCTTGAGAACATCCAGGACGTCACGTTCGTTGAGGGTCCGGTGCTTCGCCGCTTCAACCTGAGCACCATCAAGTTTGAGACCGCGGGTCACAGTGCGGGCCAGGCGCATGACATGCAACTGACGGGGATCATCGACGCGCAGGATTTCCGCAATCGGATCCTCGCCGCGCGCGAGGCACTTCGTGCGCACCGCGCGGGTGATGCTTCCACGGCAACCACAGTCCACCGCGACGGTGGCGAAACAAGCGCGCCATCGCAAGAGCAGTTGCGGCTCCTTCGTGGAATTTCGGAACGGCTCGACGAGATCGCGGTTGTGTTGAAGGAACGGCGCTGAGTTCAGCGGCGCGCTCGGCTTACCCCCTGCGGCGTCGACTACCACCAATGCCAATGCCCGCGGCTGCAAGCAATGTCAACGCGCCTGGCGCTGGAACGGCTGTCACGGTGAGTGATGTGGCCGTTCCGATGTACACGTCTTGCATCGTTGCAACATCGGACCGAAACAGGTTGTATCCCGTGCTGCCATACGCCCCGTAGGCGCCGCTCGGATCTTTGCTGTTGGAAACGAAGTAGTACGAAGTTGCTTCCGGATCCACCGTGGAGAGGTCCATCCCTGCGATCGCAGGTCCGCCGACACTACTGAAGTCGAGATACAAGTAAATGTCTGAGCACACGCCAGCAAAGACGGTGGTTGATTGGTCAAGCACCGCGCCGTTCTGCAGCACGCGCATGGTCTGCGATTCCAGGTAAGTGGTGGCATACGGGGCAGCGGTCTGTGTGGGGTTACTCTCAATAAAGCTTGCCGGCGCGGAGGCTTTGGTGGAGAACTGACCCTCGGCAACGAAGCCATTCTCAAAGCTCAGCGAGTACTGATAGACGGCAGCACTGGCGCCGCTCGTCAGCAGGGCAGCAGCAGCAGGAGCGAGAAGGGCGCGATTACGAAGCGTGGGTCGAAAGCTCATAGGTGGGGTCGCAATCAAGTGGGGTGTCGTACGTACATGAAAGACACAAATTCGTCCCGTTCCTCCCGGACCATTTTCAGACGGGTCGGCGGGGGCGGCGCTTTCGGGCTCCGGCGAGGGCGAGGAGTGCACACGCACCCGGCGCTGGAACGGCTGTCACGGTCAGCGATGTGGCTGTGCCGATGAATGTGCCTTGCGAGGTTGCAACATCAAACAGAAACAGGTTGTATCCCGTGCTGCCAAACGCCACGGTGTTGCCGCTCGGATTTGAGCCGTTGGAAACGAAGTAGTAGGAAGTTGCGCTCGGACGCACCGTGGAGAAGTCGAGCGCTGCGATCGCAGGGGTGCCAAGATCGCTGAAGTTGAGGTACAAGAATCGGTCTGAGCACACGCCATCAAGGACGGTGGTTGATTGGTCAAGCACCGCGCCGTTCTGCAGGACGCGCAGAGTCTGCGATTCCAGGTAAGTGGTGGCATATGGCGCAGGGGTGAGTGTGCTGAAGTCCCACGGCCCAGTTGTTTCGCCAGTGATTGTGGGGTTCTTCTCAACGAAGCTTGCCGGAGCGGAGGCTTTGGTGGAGAACTGACCATCGGCAACGAAGCCGTTGGCAAAGCTCAGCGAGTACTGATAGACGGCAGCGCTGGCGCCGCTCGTCAGCAGGGCGGCAGCGGCCGCAGGGGCGAGAAGGGCGCGAGTACGGAGCGTGGAACAAAGGCTCATGGGTCGGGTCTCTATCAAGTGGGGTGGGTAAATGAAAAACACTGGCGACATTGCCGCTTCAACCGAAGAGGCGAAATTTCGCATTCACATGGATCACGTCGAAATCCATAAATGTGTCCCGTTCCTCCCGGACCATTTTCAGACGGGTCGGCGGGGGCGCCGCTTTCGGGCTCCGGCGAGGGCGAGGAGTGCACACGCGCCTGGGCCCGGGACGGTCACTACCGACGAGTAGCCCGGCAACTGGCGGGTCGCTTCGTTGCCGTTCGACCACAGGCCGAGCGGCGAGTAGGGCGGCGGCAAGCCGTTCAGGTAGCTGTAGATGTTGTACGCAGTGCCGGTGGCGCCGGTCAGCGCCGAGCCCGTCAGCATGTTGTCGAATTCGCCCGCGGTGGTCGTGTCCAGGTTGAACTGAAACATGATGCTTGTCACCGAGCGGCTTACGCCGCCGATCGACTGCACCGCGCCCGCCACGATCACGTTGTCTGTGTAGACATCGCTGCCGCCGCCATCAAGGCGAATGCTCCAGTTGGTGAGATCGGTCTCACGGACGACCCCGGAGGTCAGGTTGGTTGACCAGTTCACGACCACGTGCGTCACCTGCGGCGTGGAAGCCGTGTAGGGCGTGTTGAGCGTATAGGTGGTGGTGTAAACGCCGGCGTTCGCGCTCGCCGCGAGGGCAAGGCAAAGGGCAAGCGGGGCGACAATTCCGGAACAACGCGTGGAATGATGGTGGGTGCGCATAGAGTGCTCTGTCCTACGATTACGCAATCCACGGGTGCAACCCATCACCCGATTCCGAAATTCGTCCCGTTCCTCCCGGACCATTTTAAGGGCCCCTGCGTTACCCTTGGGGGTGTCAGTAGAATCTCGGTTATGGCCACGCCCACCACTCCTAACGACCCCATTACGCTCGCTCTGGATGAGGCTTCCAGCCAAGTGGATATTCGGGGGTGCAGGGTGCTGGTGGTCGATGACAACCAGCAGAACACTGAATTGGTGCAGGCGTACCTGGAGTCCCTGCCCGTAGAGATCGCCACGGCGGTGGATGGGTTGGACGCCATGGCACAGGCCGAGCGCTTCAAGCCGGATCTGGTGCTTCTGGATGTCATGATGCCCAAGATGTCAGGCTTTGAAGTCTGCCAGAAGATCAAGCAGAACCCAGACCTCCGCGACACCGTCATCATCATGGTCACCGCGCTTCACGAAGTCGGCGACTTTGAACGCGCCGTCGAGTGCGGCTGCGATGACTTCCTCACCAAGCCGGTCAACAAGCTGGAACTGGTGACCCGCGTTCGCAGCCTGCTGCGCGTGAGCGTGTTGAAGCGGATGCTTGGAGACCTTAAGCGGGGCCACTCCAAACTTTGATGTTCGCCCACTCAGCTTGCATCAGTGCGCTGGAATTGTTCTGCTGATACACGCCGCACTTGAAGTAGTAAGTTGCCGGCCCGCGGTCTGGTGCTGACCGAACGAATGTCCCGTTGAGATAGACCGAAACCGTGTGCGCATTCGCATCATGGATCACATTGACGTGAATCCACGTGTCATGAATGTTGTTCATGATCGGCGTGGTGTAGTAGCACAACGAACCGTTGTAGACCCGCAATTGGCAAGAGGTGGACGAGGTGCTTCCGCCGAACACTTGCATCACGGCCACGCCAGTAGTGCCAGTAGGCACAAAGAGATCACCTTCAAATTGCCAGACCCCGCTGGTGTAATTATTGTTGATGCGCATCTCGGTGCGCGGCTGAGTGGTGCTGCCCGACTGGAATGGTTGATCCGTGCTGTAAACCTGGAAATCATGGACACCATTCGCCAGTGAATAGCGATCGCTTAACTGCAAATCCCACGGGAACTGGATGTAGTGGGTGAACGGCACTTGGGTGAAACCGTCCGTTGGTGCGGGTGTTTCGCATGGGCCCCACGCTTGCAGCACCGCCGCAAGATCACTTCCATCGGTGGTGCCGTCGCCATTCAAGTCATACGCCGATGGCTGTCCCCACACGCTCAGGAGTAACGAAAGGTCCGATCCATCCACGACCCCATCGCCATTGCCGTCCGCAGGGCAGTTGGCAAACGTCGGTGCGCCGCAGGCTGCCGCAATCGCGAAAGGAATACCGATGAGTTTCCGTACGTGTTTGTTCATTGATATCTACGCCAGCCTTGCAATTCCGCCCCCCGTAGGTGTGGAGAACGCCTTCCACCCATTCCGTACGGATCGTTCGTGGCGAGGTTCGAAAGGAACCGAGATTTGCGCTTTTTTGCGGACCCTGAAGCGCACGTTGCACGGTCGCCCGGGCGGTCGCCCCTGACTTTCAAGCCATCCGGGTCAGTCCGCCGATGCCACTCATGCGGCGGAGCCGCACTGCGCCCGATCGTCGGGCGAATCGCATTCTGAGGCAGGACGCCCAAACGACCTCCGTGAGGCCCGCCGATGTCTGATGCCTTCACCGACCGTATGACCAAGAGCCAAGTGGTGGAGCAGATCCGCCGCTTCAATATCTCCGCGCCGCGCGAGTGGCTTGAATCATTCAGCTTCAGCGCGCTGCAGGGATACTTGGATCGCTTGCGCTCAGCTGTCTAAGTCGATCACTTTCATCGAAACCAGGTCCTGCACGTCAATCAGACCAAGCGGTCTGCCATGTGCATCAACCACTGGAATTTCATCCAGTCGGCGTTCGCGCACCAATTGCACGGCGTCGCGCACCAATGCGTCCGACGAGAGTGAACTTGGTCGGGCAGTCATGACTTCCGACACCTTCTTGGTGAGGAGCGCAGCGCCGAGTTCATTGACGCGTCTGCGCAGATCGCCGTCAGTAAAGATGCCAGAGAGACGACCGTCTTGGTCAACCACCACCAGCGCGCCCGCGCGTCGTCCATCGCCCGTGGTGCGCAGTGCGTCTGCCACGGTGCAATCTTCGCGCACAGTGCTGAGGGTGTCACCAACACGGAATCGAAGCACTTCGGTCACGCTCTTCAAGCCAGCGCCGAGCGAACCGCCGGGATGACGGCGATGGAAATCATCGGCTGCAAAGTTACGGCGGCGGCTGACAGCCAGTGCTAGCGCATCGCCCATAGCCAACATGGCGGTGGTGCTTGCGGTGGGTGCCAGGTTCAGGGGGCATGCTTCCACTACATCGCCGATGGCCAGATGCACATCGCAAAGCCGCGCCAAGTGCGATTGATGGTTGCAACTGATACCCACGCGACGGATCCCGTCAGTGCGCAGAATGGCGGCCAGGTTGACCAGTTCTTCAGTGCCGCCGGAGTAACTGATGAGGACCGCCACATCGCCAGCGCGGAGTCTGCCCAGGTCGCCGTGGACGGCCTCGCTTGGATGCATGAAGTGCGCGGGCAGGCCGAGGCTTGACATGGTGGCAGCGATCTTGGCGCCAACCAGGCCGCTCTTGCCCATGCCGGAGACCATGACGTGGCCGGTGCAGGCGTCGAGCAGGGTGACGGCGTTGCGCCAGTGTTCGGCATCCTCGCCGGCGGCCCGGGAGGCGGTGCGGCGAACGGCCTCAGCCTCCGCGAGCATTGCCTCTGAAATGAAGGCAGTTTCTTCGCGTTCGGTGGCTGCCTGAGTCGGTTCTGCCTTTGGGGATCCGGTCATGCGGCGAGTTTACCCGCGCCGCGCGGTACGCTTCCCGCAATGGCGTTCCAGGACGATTATCAAGTGCGGCTCGACAGTTTTCAGGGTCCCATGGACCTGCTCCTCTTCCTGATCCGTCGGGCGGAGGTGGATATTGCGGATATTCCGATCCGGCAGATCACTGAGCAATACTTTGCGTTCCTGAAGGAGCTGCACACCATTGACATTGATGTTGCTGGCGAGTTCCTGGTGATGGCCGCCACGCTGGTGGAAATTAAGAGTCGAACGCTGACGCCTGCAAGCGCGCGCGGCCCGGGTGAAGGCGGCGAGGGCGGGGCGCTTGATGACACCGACCCACGCTTTGAGCTGGTGAAGCAGTTGCTTGCGTATCAGAAGTATCGCACCGCAGCCGATGAACTTTCGCGCCTACGCCAGGAGTTTGCGCAGCGTTGGTCGGTATCCGGTCGCGGCGCCACGCTCCCTGAGGAGCCCGAGCGCGAGTACGACATGGAAGACGTCCACATGATGGACTTGATTGAGGCCTACGAGCGGATCGTTGCGGGCATTGATCTTTCCAAGGTGGGCGACCACCGCGTGGAGTACGACGACACGCCGATTTCATTGCACCAGTCAGACTTGGTGGACCGACTCGATCATGCGCCCGAGAAGCGAATGACGCTGCAAGACATCTTCAAGGGTCGAAGCCGCGGCGAGGCGATCGGTTTGTTCCTTGCGATGCTTGAGCTCGCCCGTGAGCAGAAGATCGGCATCATGCAGGACAAGATCAACGGCACGATTGAGATTGAGTTGAATCTTTCGTAAAGCCGCGCTCTACGCGTCACTCATTAATCACGCGCAAGAACGTCAGCCCAAGGTCTGCCAGCTTCTTCTCGCCCACGCCCTTGATCTCCGCAAATTCATTGAGTGACTGCGGCTTTCGAGCAGCCATCTCCATCAACGTTGCATCGCTAAAGATCACGTACGGCGGCACGCCGCGCGTCGTGGCAAGTTCGCGCCGCAACGTGCGCAATCGATCAAAGAGCGACGCATCCACTTCATGCGCGCCGTGCACCGCCGCAGCCGTTGCATGCTTGCGCCCACGCCCACGCGG
>CAMDCW010000116.1 GCA_945890745.1 Phycisphaera mikurensis NBRC 102666 | reverse complement strand
GCATGATGGCGCATGATGACGCTGCTCGTACACTCGCGAGTTGTGACGGCAGCACACCACATCCTTGGTCAATCGCGCGCGCTACGTGCACTTGGGTGTGCGCTTGCAAGTGGACACGTGCACCACGCATGGATATTTCACGGCCCGGCAGGCGTTGGGAAGTTTCGAACCGCCGAGGAATTTGCTCGGATCCTGCTTGATCCAGCGAGTACTTCCATCAATCGCGAAAGATTCCAAGCGCCGCGTGATACCCCGTGTGCACGATTGATTGACGCTGGAACGCATCCAGATTTCCACGTCATCCGTAAAGAACTCGCTGGCATTAGCGAGAGTCGTGAGTTGCGCGACCGTAAGCAAATGAATATCCCGCTGGAACTGCTGCGGGAGCGAATGCTCGGTGGCGTTACCAGTAGTGGTCGCCATCACGAAAGCGGAGTGTTCCGCACCGCGTCGCTTGGTCATGGCAAGGTATTCATCATTGACGAGGCTGAACTTCTTGATGCCGATGGCCAGAACGCCATGCTCAAGACTCTTGAAGAGCCGCCCGCTGGAACCACCATTGTGTTGGTGACGCAGCAAGAAGATCGCTTGTTGCCAACCATTCGCAGTCGATGCCAGCGTGTTGCATTTGGTCCACTTGGTGCACAAGAAATGGCGCAATGGTGGCAGACCGACGGCCCGACGCTTCCCGATGATGACAAGTCGTTCATCGATTCCTTTGCCGAGGGATCACCAGGCATGGCGACCCGCGCGGTTCAGCATGGGATTGCCGCTTGGAATGCCGAACTTTCCCCACTCTTTGATGCACTTGAGAGTGGCCGCTATCCACCAGGCCTATCAGACCGAATGGCTGAAATTGCCGACGAATTTGCAAAGGCAATTGTCGATGCCGACGACAGCGCTTCGAAGGAAGCAGCAAATCGTTTGGGCGTGCGTTTACTCGCGCAGTTGCTTGGACTACGCGTGCGCGGTGCGCTGGCAGCCGCCGCGGTTTCCAATGACACCGCCGCATTAGAGCGCTGGGTTGGTGCCAGTGAAATCCTCGCGGAATTTGAACAACACGTTCGTTCGGCTGTGAACTTAAAGCATGCATTCGCCAACCTGGTTGCGCAGTGGGTGAGTCAACTGGCTCCAAAGCAGTCAGCGACCGGAGCGGGCCGTGGCCGCTGAGATTGAACGTGTCTATCTGCTGCGTGCGTTACCAACACCGCTGCCGCACGGCGAAGTGTGGCGCATCGAACAGGGCTATTTGCCACTCGCGCCTGTCACCCCGCATCAACTTGAAGGTCGCCTGCGGCGCATCACGCACTCCGATGGCTCGGTTGAGCACATTCACACCATCAAGAGTGGCATCGGGTTGGTTCGTCAGGAAACAGAGCGCAGTATTGATTCAGAAACATTTGCGCGCGAGTGGCCACGAACGATCGGCCGCCGACTGGAGAAGGTGCGAACACGGATATCAGTTGGCGACCGCGTATGGGAAATCGATCAGTTCACCCAGATTCCGCTGGTGCTCGCCGAGTGTGAGTTGCCATCAACAGACGCTCCCCTGGATATCCCAGACTGGCTTGCGCCTTTCATCGTGCGCGAGGTCACCGAGGAGCCGGCGTTCCGCAATGCTGAGCTCGCGCTCCGTTCCGGGCTGTTGACCGGGCAATAATCCGGCGGTCGCGCGCGTGGTGCGCGTCGCGCGATTTCCGTTACGATTTGCGCCTCAATCCTGCGGCCAGTGCCGCATCACCAAGGCAAACACAATGTCCTTCACCTGCGCCATCGTTACTCCATCCGACGCCATTCTTGACACCCCTGCTTCCTATGCAAGCTTTGAAGCATGGGACGGTCAGCAGGGTGTTGCAACAGGCGCTTCGGCGTTCTTGACCAAGTTGGGAACCGGTGTGGTGACGGTGCAGATCGATGGCGGCGCATCCCGGGTGTTCGTGCTTGACGGCGGGTTCGCGCAGATGGACGGCAGCCGCCTGACCTTGCTGACCGAGAAGGCCATGGAGGCCTCCGGTATCGATATCACCGCCGCTGAACGCGAGCTTGCCGACGCCAATGCCAAGGTCCTTGGCTCCGGCGACCGTGCCGCAACCCTCGACGAGCGCGCATCGATTGAGCGCGCACAACGCCTTGCGCGAGCCAAGATCATGGCCGCCCAGGCAGCCCGGAAGTGATCGTTCGATTGGCGCGGCAACCTGATGCCGCAGTTTTTGGGACACTACGCGCATGACCCAGAAGAGCGCACCTGCGCCCTCGACCTTTGCACTGATGGCCGAATCGGCAGAGCAGGCAATTCCCTGCTTTGACCTGCCGTTAGAGCAGCGCGTCGAAGCAGTGTTGATGGTGGCCGATCGTCCCGTATCCGAGTCACGCGTTGCGGAACTCTTGGGGATTATCGATGTCGCCCCTGTGAAGCGCCGCCGCAAGAAGGCCGACGCGAACGCTGAATCAGAAGCCGATACGGCAGTGGCACCGGCGGCTGAAGAACCAGCGACCGAGGAAACGCCACAACAGAAGCGCGCAGCCGCGCAAGTCCGCGACGCGATCGACGCATTGAACGTTCGGTATGCAGCAGACGGTCGAACATTTCGTATCGAGAGCGTGGCGGGTGGTCGTCAGCTGATGACGCTGCCTGCATTTGGACCAATCGTTGCGCGCTTGAAGGGCGTACGAGAGCAGGGCCGATTAACACAGGCTGCGCTGGAGACCCTGGCGATTGTTGCGTATCGGCAGCCACTCTTGCGCGCAGACCTTGAATCAATCCGTGGCGTGGCGTGTGGCGAAGTCCTGCGCAGCCTGATGGAACGCCGCTTGGTGAAGATCGTCGGTCGCGCCGATGAGGTTGGTCGACCAATGCTGTACGGAACCACCACTGAGTTCCTCAAGCAATTTGGTATCGGCAAACTCGACGACCTGCCGAACGCAAAAGACCTGAAATAAGCCGGCACCCCGTCTTTGGGCATTTGGAGATTGGGTGGAATTCCGAGCGTGCATACGCCGTGGCGATCTCATTGAAAGTGAGCCAGGCGGCATGGCGTATGACCGCGATGCCGCCCAGCAGGCGTTTCAGAGAAATATCAATCCCGTCAATCGCGACGACGTCGGCGCTGGCTCAATCCAACCAGCGCAAAGGCAGCCACGGCACCTGGCGCTGGAACTGCTTCCAGTACGAAGGCCGTCGTCAGATCAACCCGATCTCCAGCACCCAGTTGAAAGAGCAGACGGATTCCCATGGCGTCACCCATGGCCATTGCTGGCTGGGTGGGAATGGGTTGTCCAAATGCATCTCCAGGAATCGACGCAACATTGTCCGCACCGGAAGTCACCGGAAATGGTGCATTCAGTAGCGAAGCAATGTTGTAATTCATGGAGTTGGCACGAACGTAAGCAGTCCAGATGGGGTTGCCTTTTGAGGATGCAAAGAGCCCGCCATCGGAATTGCCTGTCAGCACGCCACTGACGGAGCCACCAGTCAAACTGCTGGAACCGTGTGCAAACGTACTTGCACTGATATCAATAGTGAATGTCTGCACCGATGCTGATGCGTTGATCAGCGTGATGAGACCTCCAAAGATCGCACGGTCGGAACCAGTGGTGTCCGTGGCGGTCAGCGTAAAGTTGGAAAGAAAGCCAGCTGCAGAAAGCGTGCTGTTGTAGCTGTATTGAAAGGGGTCTCCAGGTGAACCGACAGGCGTAGCAGTTGCTGCGCTGCCAGAGCTTCCGGCGACAGAAATCTGCACTACGGGTATCCCCGCGTTCGCTGATCCCACTAGGGCAGTCACGACAAGTATTGAACTGAGACAGAACTTCATCTCGGGCCTTTCCATCAACGGTAAATCAATGCTGAACCAAACCATACGACTTTATAACTCTCTGATCCAAGCTTTCACAAGCAAGCAACCGATATGACCAATCAACTTTTTCGACGTCGGTTGTTCGTTACACAACCCGCACAGGCCAACAGAGCGAGGGCACCAGGTCCCGGAACTACGTTGAATGTGTAGGCGAATGAAACGGCATCTCCAGCGCTGAGCGTGAAACGAAGAACCACTCCGGCATTGCCATCAGCCGGCACGCCGGAGGGCAGTGGAACGTTTGCAAAGCTGGCAGGTGCGGTGGCGTTGCTCAAGAACTGCCCGACCGCAAATCCGAACGGCGAGTCCCAGAGCGTTTGCACGGCGACGTCGTTGATAGTGGCGGTATAGATGGCATGACCGGCAGGATCAGTACTCAACAATGCACCGTTCCCATTCAGGTCGGTGAGTGTTGTGGTGACCGAGCCGTTCATCACGTTCCCGCCAGAACCGCCAGAAACCGGCGCGTACTGGTAGTAGGTGTATGTCCTGCTTGAAGCAGACATGTTGTAGAAGGTTTGCGATCCGGAGACGACACCAGCCGAGGCCGAGTATCCAGTTCCGAATACAGCAATACATGCGATGGACCGATAAATAGACATCTTGCGCCCTCCTTTAGGGGGACACGGCCAAACCTTTTCCCTCGGTTACGGCCGATTGGTGTTTTCCGAACGCTTCTACTGACGAGACAACACGTCAGTGCAAGGAACCTATCCCATTTCTCCAGAGAAGCAAGAAATCGTGCCAAACTCCCGCCGGTCGGGGGGTAAAATTCCCGGAGATGGGTATCCCAGATCGCCATCAACGCTGGGAACTTCGCGACAGACAACCCCCAATCAGCGATATTACGACCTTTCGACCGATAACCGTAAATCATCACTGATTCTGGAGATGACCTCGCCGTCCGGGCGGTGCCACTCCTCAATCACCCGGAGCATGGTTTCCACGTCCGTTGCTGTTCGGATGCCTTCTTTGAGCCCCTTCACATGACCCATGGACTTGCCGTACCAACTGATCCGGCTACGCATGCAGTGCAAGACGTGCTCCACGGCGTGGTATCGATTGAGTAACTCCACATGCCGGGCTATGCAATTCAATTTTTCGTGAAACGATGGTTCGGGCGGGAGTTCTCCGGTCCGGAGAAGCCCCAAGGCGCGTCGAAAGATCCACGGGGTTCGTAGCGAGCCCCGACCGATCATGACGCCGCGGCAGCCACTGGCCTGCATGAGCGCTGGTACGTGCTCAGGTTCGTTGACATCGCCATTGCCAATGACGGGGATGGTTCGCACGGCCTCCACGACCGCGCCAATCCGTGCCCAGTCCGCAACTCCGGAGAACAGTTGCACGGTCCAGCGCCCATGCACCGTCACTGCTGCAATGCCCGCCGACTCCAGGTCGCGAGCGAGTTGTGGGGCGACAAAGTGCTCTGGGTCCCAACCAAGCCGCAACTTGGCGGTCACCGGCACGCGGCCGTTGGAGTGGCGTCGAACCGATTCAACAATTCGCTCGGCGAGCTTCATGGTGCTCAGCGCATCACAGAGAAGCAACGACCCGCCGTGCTTCTTTGCCACCTTGTCTACCGGACAACCCATATTGATATCGATCAGTTGTGCGCCGTGGTCGATCGCCCAACGTGCCGCTTCGGGGAGCGGGTCATCCCAATTGCCATAGAGCTGCATGCCGCACGGTTGGTCGAGTCCATTGGTTGCGGCAAGGTCGAGGCTCTTGGCGGTGCCGCGCAGGATGGCAGTGCAGTTCAACAGGTCAGTGCTTGCAAGACCAACACCACCTTGTTCGCGACAGAGGATTCGGAATGCCAAGTCGCAATGACCAGCGATTGGGGCAAGGAGGAGCGGCGTTTCAAGGCGCAACGGTCCAATGTGAAAGCCCTCACCACGCAGGGCGGGGGTGCTATTGAGCGCGCTCATGACGTTGATTCCATGACCGCGTCGTGCAGCCGATAGAAGCCCAGCAGAAACATTCCCGCTGCAAACGGCTCAATTTCGAGCCGTCCTTTGATGGTTCCATAGCGGTACAGGTGTTGCCCCTGCACGGCGAAAGGCTTTGTAAATGTTGCCTCGATCGAATCAAACGGCGTGGGCGGAAGACCGATGCAGCAACCGTCCCACTTGTTGAGCATGAACATCGCTTCTTTGGTTTGAAACACTTGCAGCGGCGGAGCCCAGTAGCCACTGATTTGCACCCACGCCCCGCGCAAGTCCGCAAGGCGCCCTGGCACTTCATAGATGGATTTTGATGCATCGACCGTGCGTGCGGCGCTCGTCAATAGTTCCCAGGTGATTTGGTACGGATCCGACTCAGAGCCAGAGCCTCGCACGAGGTACTTGCCATCAATGCGGACCGTTTGGTGATCGATTCGTTCAATGGTGGCCTTGGCGCCAATTGTGACCTTTGGGGCCGTAGTGGTCGTGGTGGTAACGACTGGCGGCGCGAGTGCGGCCAGAGGAGCAGCAACAGGAGCACCAACAGGAGCGGCAACAGGAGCGGCAACAACGGGGGCGGCAACGGGAGTAGCGGCAGGATCGGCTACTAGCGGCTGCGGGCAGACCAAGGCAACCTCGGCGGGGCGAACCACCACGTCGACGCTGGGAGTACCGGCGTGCGGCCACCATGCGGCGGCAATCGCGGCAAGCACCAACACCGTGGCGGCAATGATCCAGACAGCACGCATATCGGCATCGTAGGGCTGTTAGGCGCGTTCGACGAGGTGCACAAGTGCGTCGTGCACCTGAGTTGCGTGGACTGGGCCAGCATCCAGCATGTCCAGGCCATCAGCAATCAGGACTGGCGCATAGGGAGTGCCCGACTCCACGCGGCCGTGGCTGCCGCGAATCAAGGAAGTGTCGAGCGGCACAGTTTCAAGTAACGCCCGCATTCCCAATTTGCGCAGCAGCAACTGGCGAGCAACGTATGCGGTGGGCGCCCGAATCGACGGATCCATGAACAACTCCAGTGGGTCGTAACCAGGCTTGCGGTGAATATCCACCGTGCGGGCGAAGTCTGGAGCAGCGCGTGGATCATTCCACCATGGGTACGCAAACCACGCACCGGCCGCTGCCACCGCAAGGAGGTCGCCGCTCCGTTCGTGCTGAATACCAAGCGCGCGTTGGGCGGCACTATCGAGCAATTGCTCGATACCGGGCTCGCCCGCTAAGAGCGCGGCGCGCACAGCGGCAACGTCCGCCGCGTCGTTCACATAGACGTGCGCTACCTGATGATCGCACACAGCAAATGCGCGGCTGGCACCAGCGTCGAGGTATTCACGCTCGCCTTCGTTCCGGATAGAAATAAATCCGGCATCGCGCAATGTTCGGTTTGGTGTGAGTGCATGATCAACCGGCGCAATTCCATACTCGCTCAGTACAACCACCTGCACGCCGCGTTGTTCATAGAACTTGCGGATGCCTTCAAACACACGGTCGATCTCGCGGATTTCTTGATCGATGCGTGGGTCTTCAGGACCGAATTTCTGCAAGCAGTAATCAAGGTGCGGCAGATAGATGAGATGTAAATCTGGTTGAAACTTCTTCTCCACACTCATCGCCGCGCACGCGATCCAATCGGTGCTGCGGATGTCAGACATGGGACCCCAGAAGTGAAACAGTGGAAATGGGCCAAATTCCTGCTGCAATTCGTCGCGAAGCTGCGGCGGTTGTGTCCAGCAGTCGGGCACCTTGCGACCATCAGCGCGGTACTGCGGGCGCGGCGTGACAGAAATGTCCGCGCCGGAATACATATTGAACCACCAGAAGGAGTTAGCAATCACTGGCGCGTTGCGGCCCGCGGCGCGCGCTCGTTCGCGCAGGGTGTCCCACACCATGGGGCCGTGGACGAGGCGGTTTGACTGTTTCCAGAAATGCACCTCTTGCAAAGAGCGGTCGAACCAGCCATTGCCGACGATGCCGTGCTCACCAGAACGCTTCCCGGTCAGCATTGAGCTTTGCGAACTGCAGGTGACCGCGGGGAGGTCGGTAGTTAGCGTCCGGATGCCGCCCGAGCGCTGCGCGAACGCTTGGAGGTTCGGACACTTGCGCCGCGCGAAGACGGCTGGACAGAGCCCGACGATATTGAGGACGGCGACGCGCACGCAGGCAGGATAGGGCGCGCGCCGAAGTGAATCCCCGCGGCGGCTAACTGTGCATCAACTTGTGCCGCCCAACCGCGATTTGCCGCTGGACTGGCAGGGCTTGGGTGCAGCACCTGGTGAATCAGCGGCAGGGTGCGTGTTGGGTCCGCGATCTGTAGTTGCGCCAACACACGCTCCGCGCGCTGGCGGGCGAATGCCCCGAAGCCCACCACATGTGTCGGCTGCAGGGCCACGATGACCGCGCCAAGCGCTTCGTCGCAAGCAGACTCGAGCATGTGCGTGGCTTTGGCACCACGACCAGTGCGAGGAAGTTTGTCCGGGGTTTGGTTGGCACCACTGGCAGCGACAAACGCCAGCGGACACCAGTTCCAAATGAATGCCTGGTGAAAGAACTGGTCGGCGGTACCGAAACGCTGTTGCGCCCACGCCCACACGCGAGCGCCACTGACCTCACTACGCGTGCAAGCAAGGCCATCGACCGGGCGCTTTGGGTGCATGTGCTCGGGTGTGGTGATCTTGGCGACACGGTCGGTGATGCCAAGAAATCCTCTGACCGCGGCCACCTCACCAAACGGTACGCCTGTTTGCGCCATGCCAAATGGACCGGGATTCATTCCGACAAAGAGGACGTGCGGTTGCGGATGTGCCCGGGCAAGGAAGGCGCAATGTGCTCCCCACGCATATTGCAGTGGGTTGTAGGTGTATGCAGCCGCTGCGTTGAAGTTCAACAGATCACAGCGGTCTCGCAGTCTGCTGGCGATCTGTTCAAGCGAGGTATGAAGCTTCTTGTTGACCCGAGCGGGCATGCTTACATTTCAAAGCGCAGACCGGCATACAGTCGGATGTCGTTTTGCAGTGCATCCTTTGGTGTTACGTCGGACTGGTACTGCCAACGTATGCCGCCCAACAATTTGAGACCCTTGACGTCTTCCAACATCATGGTCCATTCGGTGCGGAACAAGTGGATGAAGTTGCTCGGGTCATCAAACGCTGGTGCGATCCAGTAGGAACCAACAATCGCCTGGCGCTCGGTGACCTTCCAGTCCCATTCCATTTCTGCATACAACTCCGCTTGCCCGTCGTTTTGGTCACCAAATTCATAGGTGTAACCCGCACCAAGCTTTCCAAGCAATTTTGCAGGCGGCATCTTCAGGAACTCGTATCCGAGTCCACCCCATCCGGACAGGCGATTTTCATAACTCTCCAGCGGAGCACTTTGCCCCTGGCCCTTCACGAACCACAACAC
>CAMDCW010000115.1 GCA_945890745.1 Phycisphaera mikurensis NBRC 102666 | reverse complement strand
GTTTGAGGAAGACTCGCCGGAGATTTACCCGGTCATCACCATTGCGCTTGCACTGTTGGCGTACGGGATTGCTGAGTCATTGCATTCCAGCGGATTGCTTGCGGTGTTCATGACGGCACTGACCCTTGGAAACAGCGCGGATTTGCCGTTTCGCAGCACCATTGTTCGCTTCCACGCGTCACTGGCATACCTCGCGCAGATTGTGATGTTCTTTGTGCTTGGCGTCTTGGTGATCCCCGAATCACTGCTCGATGTTCGCGTGATGGCCAGCGGAACACTGATTGCCTTGATCTTGGCATTTATCGCGCGGCCGCTGGTGGTCACGCCGCTGTTGCTGTTGTTTCGATTCCCCATTCGCGAGTCGCTCGCCGTTTCTTGGCTCGGGCTGCGCGGCGCCGTACCGATCATCCTGATGATGATCCCCATGAACGCTGCGCGCACCAGTGTGGGCCAGAACAATTTGTCACGGGCATTTGCGGTGGTGTTTGTGTGCGTCGTGGTGGGCAGCATCATCCCTGGATCGACGGTGCGATGGGTGATGCGACTCTTGCGCATTCGGCTTCCGCCCATTCCGCACCCATCCACCACCATTGACATGGTCACCAAGACCCCGCTCGACACACGGATGATGATCATGGTGGTCCAGCCCGGCTCATCGATTGATGGCAAATATCTTTCGGAAGCGAGACTGCCCGGCGAGATCACCATTGCGCTGGTCATCCGTGGCGCGCGAACCCATCGAGTGCGTGGCGACACTCGCTTGGAAGCCGGGGACGAAGTTGCCATGAGTCTCCCGGATCGAATGGTGCCGATTGCACAAGTGCTATTCGGTGAAGTGCGTGAGTGAATGAGCGAGTGAGTGCGCGCTGGGTGTTGGCGCTGCCATTCAATCGCGGCGACTGATGTCCATGATCAGAATGAAATTCATCAACCCGCCGAGCGCAATGAACAGCGTTCCAAATTCATTGGCCGAACCCAAGCCTTTAAACGATGACAACGTGTGCTTGCCTGGCAGCGGGCGGCCCAGCGGATCAAGCGGCGCTGGCGCGGGCAAGAGTTCCCCGACCTTGCCGGTCTTCAGAACGTTCTGATTCGTCCAGTCCGCGGCGAGGGCGATCGGTCCGTTGCCACTTTGCGCAATGAACCACGGCGCGTCCTCAACACTATCAACGGCATCAATGCCACCGATCAGAAGTCCGCAGCCGAACATTCCCAGAATGGCCGCCATCGCTAAGAATCCGCGCTTGCGGTGTCCAAGCACCACGTGCCCAAGCCCTGGGAATGCCCAGTTCAGTACGGGACCCTTGACGCCCTGGCCGCTTGCGCCCAAGATGATCGCTGCCACCAAGAATGCGCCGCCCAATGCAAGCGCGGTGGGAATCGCTGCCAGCATGGGTGAGGCGTCCGCAAGCAGGCTGTGCGCGCGCGTTGACTGCATGAGTTGTGCGGCTGGTTTGGGAGCCTGGACGGGCGCAGTGGCATCCCCAGCCTTGGCAGGCGCGGCGGAGGGAACTGCCTTGGCATCCGCAATGCCTGCTGCCCATGCGATGCCCTCGCGCAGATGCTGACGAAAGAGCGGCTCGGTGTAACTCTCCTTGGTGTGCCCGCCGGCCGTGTACCAAGCGCGCCCGCCCTCAAAGTCTTGCCACCACATGATTGGATGATCGCCACCCATGGATGCCTTGCCGGGGTCGTAACTCTTCTCATCAAGCGATGCCAAGACATGCACGTTACTGCGTGGATTTGTTCGGAACGCGTACCACTCGTCCAGTCGCTTCCACTCCGCAGGCAACATGCGGGTACTGGGGTGCGTCCGGTCCTCAACAACCACGGTGGCCTCTTGATTGACGGCTGGATGCCCAGCAAACCACGCACCCGCCAATCGGCCGTACCACGGCCAGTCGTATTCGGTATCCGACGCAGCGTGCACTCCAACCCACGCGCCACCCGCATGGATGTAATTCTCAAACGCCTTCTGCTGTGCATCGTCAAGCACATCGCCAGTGGTGGATAGGAACACAACCGCGCGATAGTTCTTTAGATTGGCGGCCGTAAATACGGTCGAGTCTTCGGTTGCATCCACGGTCCAACGACCCGCCCCCAGTTCCGTCACTGCGCGAATGCCATCGGGAATGGAAGCGTGCCGGAACCCGGCGGTGCGGCTGAACACCAAGATGCGCGGCAGCGCCGCCGTGGCAGTGACCGGGGCTTGTGCTGGCGCCTGTGTCGGCGCTTGTATCGGGGCTGAGGTCGCAACGGCGGGTGGCGACTGCATCGCCTCCGCGCCCGAGGCGGCGGCAAAGGCAACCGCGATGACTGCAGCAACGGCCGCAATGCGGGCAATCACAGTGGAGCGAGTGGTGGCAGGTCGCATCGAGGGGTCCGAATGCATTGGCTGCATCGTATCCACGCAAATCCCTGAAGCCGGATGGTTACACTTTGACCATGACTCCCGAAGATCGACGCAAGCCACGCGACCCCGCACAGACCCCTGAACACGTCGATGCTTCGGCACCGGATGTGGTGGACCGACGGGTTGGTATTGACCGCCGCGATCTATCCACGGATCCCACCAATCTTGAACGCCGCCGCGGTCCTGGGCGCCGCTTGACGGACTTCGTCAAGACCGCTGAAGAAGGCGAAATGAACCGGGAGCAGTACTTGTTCCTCCTGGCGATTGACGCATTCAAGCGCGTCAATCACAAGACATTCCCGTCTTGGACCGATGTCTTAGAGATCATCCGCAAGCTCGGATACCGCAAGACCATGCCCAGCGAACTGAACTTGGGCAGCCGCGCCACCGACTGGACCGAGAAGGGCAACGTTGCAAGCGGTGTCAACAAGCCAGCTGAGCAGCGCGAGGAATAGACGCGCAGGGATGCTCTGCGTCGCGCGAATCGGGCGATCAGGGCGATCAGGGCGAACCTGGCGATCCGGTCAATAGCCCAACCAAAAGAACAAACGACGCGTGCCGCAATCTGCGGCGCGCGTCGTTGTTCGGAAGTCCATCAATGCGGGCGCGTGTGCGGCTCCGACAGCCGCCGCGATCCGTCACTTCTGGGTCTTGAAGAAGTCCGAATTAATCTGGATGTACTTGGTCCACTCCGAAGGAAGGTCTTCCTGCGGATAGATGGCATGGACCGGGCACTCATCGACGCACAGTCCGCAATCGATGCACGTGTCCGGATCGATGAAGAGTTGGCTTGCCTTACCGAAATCGCCCTCGTTCTTGCCGGGGTGGATGCAATCCACTGGGCAGACCTCGACACAGGCGGCGTCCTTCGTTCCGATGCAGGGTTCAGCGATGATGTGTGCCATAGGTTCTCTCTGAAACCGCCGTGCGCGGCGGGGGTCAGAATCCTAGCGCGACAACGACCCACAGGGATGACGGAACCGGAAGTTCCAAAGGGGGTCGATTTCGGGGCGAATCTGGAGGGTAAATCGGGCGGGTGAATCTGCGGTATTCACGCGTAGTAATGAAAAAACCAGCAGGGCCGGCTCTCGCCGGCCCTGCTGGTATTGTCCGGTCGAGCAGATTTACTTGCTCTTCTTCTTCGCGGTCTTCTTAGCTACCTTCTTGGCAGCCTTCTTCTTCTTGGCCATGGTTTGGCTCCCTTTGTGTTACGCGTACGGGTCGGAGTGATCAGAGGCCCGCGTAACTCGGCTCCTGAACGCTTGTTATTAATACCTGTATCGGCACAGCCTGTGAAGGGGGTTGAGAAGAATTTTTATAAGATTTCTTGGAAAGTGCACTTGATGCACCCCTTCGTGCTGCTACAGGGTGAACTGCAAATCACTGCAAGTGCACGGATTCATCGAGAATTCCCGAGCAAATCACGCGCCCTTTGCAGAGAATGCACCCATGACGACCACTCAGTCATCCCTCTCTTCTGTTGCTGAAGATTCTTTGCGTCCACTGCGTATTGTCTTGCATGGAGCCCTCGGAAGGATGGGTCAACGCCTCTTGGGGTGCATCTCATCCGAACGCGGATACCTGATTGCGCAATCAATCGACCGTGACAACCAGCTGGAAGTTCTGCCTGGCGGCGCCGATGTAGTGATTGATTTCTCAAGCGACGACGGTGCCATGCGTGCTGCGCAGGCTGCAACCACGCTGGGATGCGCGCTTCTGGTGGGAACCACGGGACTGTCGCAGGCCTCACGTGATGCGATCCAACGTGCATCCGCACGGGTGCCGGCGATGGTGGCCGCCAACACTTCGTTGGGGGTTGCGGTGACCCGCAAACTGGTGATGGATGCAGCACGACTACTGCCTGAATTTGATATTGACATCACGGAAACGCATCACGTACGCAAGCTTGATGCGCCCAGTGGAACCGCATTGAGCCTGGCCGCGGCAGTGACCGCTGGTACAGGAAAGCCCCTTAATCCAGCCAGAATTCATGCTATTCGTGCTGGCGACGTGGTTGGTGAACACGTGGTGGCATTCAGTGGTCCTGGCGAACGAATCATCATCACTCACTCCGCCACCAGCCGTGACCTCTTTGCGCTGGGCGCACTGCGTATGGCACGCTGGTTAGTACAACAACCGGTGGGAATGCATGTGACCGACGAGTGGTTTGCCGACTTTGCGCGGGGTTGACTGACCCATCCGCCAGCAAACATCAGCCGCTCGACCCCCTTCGCTGCTACCCTTCATTCCCACATGGCTACTGACCTTCTTCGTTGGTACACGCTTGCATCGGGCGCCCGCCTCGTAGTGGAGCGCATGCCCGGCACCCGCAGTTGCGCCGCGGTCTGGATGCTGCCAGTCGGAACAGCGAGCGATCCAGAGGGCGATGCGGGTGAGGGTGAGGCCACTGTCCTTTCAGAACTCATCCTGCGCGGCGCTGCAGGTAAATCAAGCCGCGATATCTCTGATGCGTTCGATGCACTCGGTGCGCAACGCCATGGAGCAGCCGCAGTCCACCACACCATGCTCTCCACGCTGTGCATGGGCGAACGCATCGAAGAGGCAATGCGCCTACTTTCCTTGGTGGTTCGACAGCCGCACCTTGACGCAGATGCCCTGGAATCCGTGCGCGCCATTGCACTGCAAGCCCTGAATGGATTGGAAGATGAGCCGCAACACCTTGCCGGCGTACGCCTGCGCGAGTTTGCAATGCCGGCTCCATTTAATCGCAGTGGCTACGGAACCGTTGCTGGGCTGCAGTCCCTCACCCAGGACAAAATTCGCGCCGCGTGGTCGCGTCGCGCCCGTCCGGGTGGCACGGTGATCGGCATGGCCGGCGATATTGAGCCCGAACGCGCTCGGGACATGGTGGAACGCCTGCTTGAGGGCTGGAGCGGCTCCACTGAGGACCCCGTTGAGACCCGCCCCGCCCTGCGCGGATCGCATTTGGTGCAGCTTGATACCCAACAGACCCACCTCGCCATCGGCTTCGATGCCCCGCCGGACCGGGACGCCGACGCCCACGCTCATCGCGTGGCCATCCGAATCTTGGGCGGCGCAAGCAGCAGCCGCCTCTTCACCGAAGTGCGAGAGAAGCGCGGTCTGTGCTATTCGGTGGGCGCCTCCTCCGCACTTGGTCGCGACCGCGGATTGGTGCAGGTCTACGCCGGAAGCACCCACGAACGCGCCCCGCGCACCTTGGAATGCATCATGCACGAACTGGAGCGATTCGAGCAGGGAATCACTGCCGATGAGTTCCGCGACGCCCTGGTGGGCGCCAAGGCGGGCCTGATCATGAGCGGCGAAAGTTCCAGCGCTCGGGCGGCCACCATTGCTTCACAATTGTGGCGCCTCGGCGAGGCCATGGATCTCGCCCAGAGCGCAGCGGAGTTTGATCGACTGACCCTGGCAGGCGTCAACGAGTACATCGCGCGTGACATGGGCGCCGCATGGCGCGCCGGCCGAACGCAGGTGACGGTTGCGCCACGGTTAGTTGGCTAAGCCTGATCGCTCGGTGCAATCACTGTGTACTGATCAAGGTTCAGTACCGTGATCTCGCCGTCGTCCATTTGAATCTCCAACCGATCAAGCCAGAGGCGATCGTGCTGGCTGTGCGCAAACCAACTCCCAGTCTCGGACTGGCGGTAACGAAGCACCGTGCCCTCAATGGTGGTGGTGCTGACGTGGCGCACCGCGGGGAGCTGCTGTGTGACCCGGATGCGTGTTCCGGCGGGGAATGCTGACATTTCAAGGGACATGGACTGCGCAGTATAGGAACCTGCTGCCGTCACGCGCCCGCCGCGCGCGCGCGAATTCGCCATTGGCTCAGGACCACCCCGGCAAACATCAAGGCGCAGCCCGCCAGTTTCCAGCGCGTCATGGGCGAGCCCAGGCTCGTCCATCCTGCCACCAGAAAGACCGCCTCGGCCAGCGCCGCAAACACGCTCTCCAAGCTCAACAGGATGGCGGCGTGTGCAGGCGGCGCGCTGCCCTGTGCGACGGTCTGCAATGTGAATGCAATACATGTGGAGAGGATCGCGGCAAAGGCGAGTGGCCACGCCACCGCTTGCAGCGCTCCAAGTTCAAAGACCTCGCGCGCGCCCCATGGCTCGGTGGGCCAGCCATGGGCGATGACCTGCGAAGCAAGCAATGCCGTTGCGCCCGTCACCGCAAACTGCACCACGCTGATGACGAACGGATCAATGTCCGGCGCCGCCCATCCAATGATCTGCACGTGGAAACTCCATGCGAGCGCGCATGCCAGCACCCACATATCGCCTTCGTTGATGGAAATTCCGGTGGCACTGCCCGATGGGTCGTACAGGCTCAGATAGAAGAGCCCTGCCACGGCCAAGATCGCGCCGATCCATACGTTCCAGCGGACTCGCTGCCCAACAAAGAGGCCGAGCATTGGCACAATGATCACGTACAGCCCAGTGATGAACCCCGCGTTACTCACGCTGGTGGAATGCATCCCCACTTGCTGCAAGGTGCTGCCCAGCGCCATCGCGCATCCGGCGAGGCAACCCCCAAGCAGTGCGCTGCGACGGGCCCGTCCGGAGGCAATGCGTCGAAAGCGCGGCAGTGCGATTGGCAGAAGTATGGCCGCGCCGATCGAAAAGCGAATGCCCGTGAAAAGCAGTGGCCCCATGTGTTCGGTGGCAAATTTTTGCGCAACAAAGGTAACGCCCCAGATCAATGCTGCCGTCAGAAGGAGCGAATCCGCTGCGAATATCCCCAGTCGGCGCGGGGCCGGCAGGGATGCAGCGTTGGTCATCGCGCGGTCTCCGGCCAGCGCACCTCGCGCGAGGCCGTCATCCGCGACCCATCAACGCCTTCAAAGGTCGCCTGCAACACCACCACGCGTCCGGGCAGCGGATCAATGGAGAGTGGAATTTGCATCGAGTAGGTCTCGGTCACTGAATCCCAGGCACGGGCGTGGCCGCCGACGCCGGCCAGGTCGGCGGACTGGCGCCCAATTTCATTGCTATCAAAGCGCACCACCACGGCCAGTTGACCGACGGCCTTGGTCTCGTCGCGGTCACTGTCGAAGAACTCAATGCGCGCGTCAATCATGGATCCGCGCCCGGCGCGAGCCACCATTGGCGTTGACAGCGCGCTGACTTCCATCTTCTCCGCACGCCAGCGCCAGGTGGCCCCGGCGCCCGCACTTGCAACATCCTGGCCGGCGTGTTCGCCGCATGCACTGAGCATGAGGGTCGCAACAGCAAGCAGCACGGAGAGTCTGGGCATGGGGAACGTGGAGAGCGTGGAGAGCGTGGGGAGCGTGGGGAGCGTGGGGAGCGTGGGGAGCATGGGGAGCATGAGATCCAAGGGGTTCAGCGAAGGAGGAAGATAGTCGCTGCGATGATGCTTGTATCATGCTTCGTCATGCGCGCCACCCTGATCTCAACGTGCTGCATCACCCTCGCACTCGCCGGTTGCGCAAGCACCGAGCAGCCAACTGAGCCATCGGTGGCCACCGAAGGCGCCGAAACATCGGGTGCTGCGTCGGTTTCTGGGGCGTCTGGTGCTTCCAGCGCAACCGCCGCGCCAGCGGATGAGCTCGCTACGGCTGTGGCACGGCCTGCCACCGAGCCAAAGCAGATGACCGCCAATACGCCGACCACCGTTGCGCAAAGCCCAACGGACACACGCCCCACGCGCGACGGACAAGCGCATCGCTGGGAACTGCGGGCGTTCAGTGGCGACCGCATTGAGGTCTTCATGGATTCGCAGCCGGTCCCGCCGGACCACGTGGTGCGCAAAGGAAATCATGTGGCCGTGATCAATGATCAAGGCACGGTGATCGAGCGCCTTGATATTCCAGATACGTGGACAGCAGAACATGGCACGAAGGCGGATGCACCGGGCGTCTACCGCACGCGTGATGGCGCCACGTTGACGGCGCCGAAGGCCATGCTTGGCGGTCGACTGGAAGCAGTACCGCCGGCCGCCCTGGCGCATCTTCATGCTGAACACACCACGCCTTCCGGCGCGGAATGCGCCTATGTGGCGCAAGTCATCCCTGGTCTTGCGCTTGAGCAAGCAGGCGTTATGCCGCACGATGTCATTGTGGCAATCAATGGATCAAACAACGCTTCACCGGAAGCCATTCGCGCAGTGGTTCGCGCCGCTGCGCCAGGCGAACATGTGAAGTTCATGGTCGTTCGCGCGGGTCAAAAGCGCGAAGCAGATGTCACGCTCATCCCATGGGAAGCAAAGCACATGTTGCGCGCCGTTGGACAAGTGGACGCGGTGGCTCCAGCCAGTGCATCAAGTGCGCCGGGGCCTGAATCTGCTGCAGCAACGGCCAGTGCGGCAGCGACGACTGCCGCCGCCAAGGCATCAGCGAACGCTGCAAGCAGTGCTGCGGCGGCGAAGGCGGCTGCCGCCGCGGATCCGGCAACGCAAGATGAATTGTCCAGGGCGCGCGCGCGCATCACGGACCTCGAGCGAAGAATGCAGGCTGACGAAGCGGTTCGTCGCGCCATTCGACCGCAACCAATGCCCGCGCCAACTAGCGGTGCAACCCCTGCGGGTTCGGATGCGAAGCCTGCGGGTACTGCGGGTACTGCTCCGGCTGCGGGTGCCGCAGGTGCCGCGCCGGCTGCCGCTACGCCCCCGAGCGTCTAACGGATCGCGGCCGAAAAGATGTGCGACGGACGCTGCAAGAGCGTCCATATTGGCTTTATCGGCATCGAACAGCGGCTTCCGCCTACGTCATGACCGCGCTAGAATCTTCGGTTCACGATTTGGGAATTGGTGTAACGGTAGCACAACTGACTCTGACTCAGTTTGTCTAGGTTCG
>CAMDCW010000114.1 GCA_945890745.1 Phycisphaera mikurensis NBRC 102666 | reverse complement strand
CAGTTTGCGGCGCGGACCGTTCGCAAGCGCTACATGACCATTGTGGAAGGCAAGCCACCGCGCCCGGAAGGAAGCATTGAACTTCCACTTGACGAAGTGCGCCGCGGCGACATGAAGATTTCGCTGGTCGATCATCGCGGCGGCGGTCGCCCCGCCATCACGCGTTGGAAGTCACTCGGATCCGGACATCGACGCACGCTCTTAGATGTAGAAATCGAAACCGGTCGCCTGCACCAGATCCGCGCGCACATGGCAGAACTTGGCTGCCCAGTAGTTGGTGAATCGGTCTATCGAGTGGATCTGCCGCCCATCACCAGTCGGCCACCCAAGGGTCGCGCCATGCAGCCACTGGCATTGCACGCACTAACACTGACATTTGCGCATCCAACCACCGGCGCTCCAGTGACGGTGACGTGCCCGCTGCCGGAACACTTCAAGCAGGTTGCCGCCGACGCCACCATTGCACTGCCGCGCGAATTGCGCTGAAACGCACTAGTGAACGCACGGCCCCCATGCCGCGAGCATCAGCCCAAGATCGGCACCGCTGACCACGCCGTCATTATTGAGGTCTGCAGCCGGATGATCGAGCACGGGTCCCCAAGCGGCAAGCAGTATGCCGAGGTCTTCACCACCGGTATTACCACTACCGTCGAGGTCCGCGTCGCATGACGCTGGCGTGTTCCACAGTTCCCGCGCACGTGCCCATGCACGGCTCGCAACTTGCTTGCCAATGGCGCGCCCCGGCATGTCATCAAAGGGCGGATGAATTCCACCCCAAATTCGGCTCAAGCCGCTCTGCTCGGCGGCGTCTCGGTAGGTGGCCCACTGCAAGCGAACATCAACGCTGGGGCCCTCTTCAAACACCAGGAATTGGTTACGAAGGCACAGGTACTCACCAACGCCACCCGGGAAGAACGCATCACCGGTCAGCGTGGTGAGCGTCTCCGCAGCAGCGCGGCTATAGGTGCTGTGACCGCTGACATAGCCCGCAAACGGCGGTGTGACGAACGTCGGGCGTTGATACGGATACCAAAAGCGACCAAGAATCCAACCAACGCCAGCAACGTCCGTAGCTGGATTTGTAATGGCACCTGGACCACGCCACGTACGCACCGCAATCTGGCCAACGGAATTGGAGAGATGCGCGTGTCGTTCGCCGGGCGCACTGCTGGCGGTACTAATGAACTCCACTTCGCCGGTGACTAGTTGAATGCCCAGCGGCGAGAAACTACCCAGCTCCGGATTGGACGACTGACCGCGATGGGTCATGTAGCGCACTGAATTCACGGGCCGCGTTGCGTCGTATGCGCCCTTCACGCTCCATGCAGAAACCGCCGCGTCATGCATCGCGCCGCCGAGGAGCACGTACGCCTTGACGTCCCATTCCAATGGGTCAAGTTGCGCACCACGTCCACCGATGCGCCGATCAGCCGACCGATCGCGCACGTCATTCAGAAGAGCGAACCAATGTCCCGGCGGCGTTTCGCTCGATGGGCCATCAGCCCAGAATTCCGCCAGCGCACGCGTAAAGTCACCACGCGGCACCACATTGGCCTGATAAGGCAATCCGGTTGCGGGGTTCACCGTATGGCCGACCCCAAGCGGACGACCACTGGAAGCGTCGTAGTAGTTCTGCCAATCGGATGAAACGGCAGGCTCCGGCGAATCACCCATCGTTCCTGGAGAAATATCCCACATCACGCCGTCGGCTGGATCCAAGTGCGCCGACCAGCGCAACACAATCTCCATGCCCTTGCGGAACGTGGCGTTATCCGTGCCCGTACCCATGTACTGCGGCGGCGCGCCCGGATCGAGCCATATGGGCCAGCTCACTCCATTGCGCGTGCGGTAGGTGCGATCGGAAGTGAGCATCCCGAAGGGAGTAACTCCGCCCCACTCCGGCGATTGAAATGCCGGAAATCCGCCAGGAATCACATTGCCTTGTTGATCAACAAAACTCGTCAGCGCCAACGGCTGCCACTGATTCGGAAACTGCATGTCGGGATTGCCGCCAATTGAAACAATCATGGGATTGTTCACTGGCACATACACGCGATTTGCAAAGTTGTTTGCTTCGTTTGAGCCATCGTTGACAAGCGTGGCAAGCATGGTGGCAGCAATTCGATTACCGACAGCCACTGGATCAAGACCCACCGTATGCGTATCGGTTGGCACGACGCCGTACTGCGCGAGCAATGCGTCGTACTGCGGCTTCATCACCGCATAGCCCGGACTCGTAGCAAATCGAGCGCACAAGATGCGGTACGAGACCACGCTGATCGCCTGCTCGCGGGCGACGTACACCGATGTCCCGACGGGCTCTCCGTGATCGTCAACGAAGCAGGCCGCTCCGGAGCCATCAAAGGCGCGCCACGCGTCCCACATCCCGGCCGCGTGATGAAAGAGGTTGCGAGCATGCACGGGCGGCCGGGCAAAGTCGCGCTTGATTGACTCCAGAATCAGGCGGTTCCAACTTGATGCCGCCGTTGCTTGTGCGGATGCAGTGCCATGGAAAGCCCCCACGAACAAGACGATCGCCACCAGCAATCGTGTTGGCTTCAGGCTCATAAGCGCATGGTGACAGAATTGACCTTCAAGTCAAGCGGATTCCTGTAGGGAAGATTCCCGCAAACATTATCGGGGCTACCCAGCAACTGGCGAAACAAGGTCAATCGAGCTAACACGGCTACTCAGCGCGGGGCGGGACTCACCGCCGACGCTGGTCGCGTTTCAACGGTCCCGGCACTGAACAGAATCTTGTCAACCGCATCCATCACCGTGTCAGCACTCAGCGCGTGCGTTGCGGTGCGATCAAACCGCGCAATGTTCAGGCCAACGGCCTGGCCGTCAAGATTGACGATCGGCCCGCCACACTGTTCCGGCCAGACAATTCCATCGTGCGCCAGGACGCTCCCAAATCCGGTGGAGATGTCGGAAATCGCCGTGGTGGTGTTGCCGCGCGATGGCCCTGCGTTACCACCGCTGTTTGGCCCGCGCTTTGCAAGCGTGGCCTCCAGGTGCAGAACCGCCTTACCGCGCGCCACTTCAAGCGCCACATGATCACCAACGTATCGGTCCGCAATGACGCGCCGCAAGCCCATGCGACCCGCCAGGCTCTTGCCATCAAGAGTGAGTAGCAAGTCCCCCACTTCAATACCCGCCGCTGCCGCCGCCGAGCCAGCCACCACCACTTCTACTTTGAGCGCGTCGGAAACCCCAAAGGGCTCCCGTTCCTGCGCCGTGGCAGGTGCCGTCTGTACACCCAAGAACGGACTGGCACTCCAATCACGATCACTCTCACGCGACTCAATGGCCGCAAACCCCAAGGCAGCCGAACGCTGACCAAGACGCGGGGTCAGAAGCACTTGCCCCGGAGCAACGTGCGCTCTGCGCGTCCACTCGATCGGCGCGATCGTGCAATTGTCAATCTTCAGGACCGCCAAATCCAGGGGTCCATCAGAGCCAATGACACGCGCGCTGAAGTGTTCACCACCAGCAGATTCCAATTGCAACACGCCAGCCTGCCACCCAGCGGGCAACTGTGATCGCTTGGTCACCGCGTGACCCTCGGCATCGATGACGGTGGCGCAGACACGCGCAGCCTTCCCGTCCATGACGTTCAGCATGGATGCGCGCGCGCCCGCAATAACCGTATCAAACGGGAGTCCGCGCTGCACCGCCATCCGACCGTTGTCGGATCCGCCGCGCGCAAAGTTCGTTCGAACACCTCGATCAGAAATATCAGAGGCATTCAGGGTCATCATTTCCTCATCAATGCCATCACGAAACTCCCACATGCGCTCGCGTAGACGATCGACCGGAGTTGCTGCGTTTTCCCACGGACTCTGCCCGCATCGAGAATTGATAGCGACCACTTCGCCGCGTAGGTTGAAACTTGGCCCGCCAGAATCGCCCGCGTCGATTGGCGCATCGAAGAGCATTTCTGTCGGAGTGTTTCTCAATACGCGCCCGATGCGCACCAGCGACGGTCGCGGCTCATCAGGCGGCCCTTGCGTAAATCCCATCGCTAACAACCAATCGCCCGCGGCTAATCCCTTACTCGTGCCGAGCGGTGCGTATGGCAGGTCCCGGCCCTCAGTGTTCAGTTGAATGAGTCCGCAATCAAGGGCACCAATGTTTGCCTGACCGAGCGTTCGACCCTTTAGTTCGGTTCCATCAGAAAGGGTGACCCTCACCGGGACGCCCGCGCGCACACCAACATGACCGCACGTAGCAACCAGACCATCCGAAGTAATCAACACGCCCGTGCCAGTCGTTCCCCCACTCATGCGCCCGCCGCCAATGCGAATCATTACCACCGTTGGGCGCAACTGCACGGATAACGCGCGCAACTGCCCTTCCAGCGTGCGCAGCTCGGCGATCGATGCAACATCATCAAACGGATCTTGACCGCGCGTTCCATCCCCGACCGCCGCGCTGGATGTTTGCAGCGCGGCGGTCAGGAGGATGACGGTCAGTGGAATCACTTGGTATGAGTAGGCGCGGCAGAGGGCTTGGCGGCGCCGATTGGACGAATCTTGATGTTCCGGTACATGACCACGTCGCCGTGATCCTGAAGCACGATGTGCCCCTTATCTTTCGTACCAAACGCCTTCATAGATGCGAACTTGCTGCCGGCAACCTTGTCCTTCCATTCCTTGGACGAAAGGTCAAATTCAGCAGTCTTTACGCCGTTGAGCGTGTAGGTGACCTTTGGACCGATCGCGGTAATCACTGCATGGTTCCACTCGCCCACTGGCTTTACAGCGCCCTTGGGTGCGGGATAGAGCGCGTAGCAGGCGCCAGCGCTGGTGAGCGGGCTTTGGCCATCGGCATGCTTGGCGTCATCAAGCACCTGCATCTCCGGGCCAGTCTCCCACGGCGCTCCGAAATCCTCCGAGGAACGCCACATGATGCCACTGTTACCGCCACTGGCGATCTTCCAGTCAATGGCAAACTCAAAGTCCGCATACTCATCCTTGGTAGCCAAGTCGCCGCCCTTACCACGCAGCACGATGGCGCCATCTTCAACAGCCCACTCCTTTGGCGTGTCGGTGCGCTTGAAGCCGCGGAAGGACTTGCTGACATCCTTGCCGTCAAAGAGCAGCACCCATCCATCCTTCACTTCGGCCGCCGAGAGCGTGTTCGGCGTGGTCGGTTCCATCGGCTGTGCAGCCATGCATGAGACGATCGAGAGTGTGGCGACGGTAAGTGCAATGAAGTGGCGCATGATGAAGCAAAGTTCCGTTGGGTAGGAGGTCAGATCGGGCGGCGAGAATATCCACGGTTCAGGTGCGCGGAGTGGCGGAAGTACCCGCCGCCGTTGCGGGAACAACAGCAGGAGTACCTGCAGGGGTTGCGGCGGGAACAGCAGCGTCCGCGGGAACTTCCGGCGGGAACACCGGAATAGCAAGGATCTTGGTTACGGCATCGCGAGACAGCTGAATGACCACCACTTCGGTTCCGACCAGCGTCTTCACGGGCGCGCCGTTCACCTGCACTTTCACTGCTGGTCGCGCCTTGTCGGCTGCCAGCATCACCAGGGTGTCCACCACATATTTGGGAGGAAGCGAGGTGATTTCATAGGTGAATTCCATGGAGTCGTCCGGCAGACGTTTCGACTTCACATCAACGATCGCGGTGACCCCGGTGACGGTCCGCAGGGTAAACCGCATGGCACCGTGCGGGCTGCGTGCATAAATGGTCTCGGCACGCAGCAGTTTGTCGTCCAGGAGAAGCCGCGGTGGCGGAATCTCCATCCACGGAATCCGAATCGTCAGCGTGTCTGAGCTTGACTTCCCAACCAGCGCAGGCGTCTTCGCTTGTGGATCCTCGCCGGAGATCACTTCTCGGATGCATCCTGACGTGGTGATGCCTGCAGAAGCGACCGCTAACAGGGCGAAGCTCCGCAATTTGAGAAGATTTTTAGGGTTCATTGTCGACATCGTAACTCACGGGCGGAACGCGGCTTCCGTGCTTGGAATGCGAGTGCAGCGAAATTTCCGCCAAACTCGCTGATGGGTTGCGCCCGCGTTTTACGCTTATAAGACTAGAGAATTGACCCTTATCAACCCTCTGTTGCCTGCGAAAGAAATATATGAAACACACCGCGACTACCGCAACTGCTGTACTCCTCGCCCTTCCCCTTGTCTGCGCCAGCATCGCTGAGGCGGGAGGTATTCAAACGGGTGTACTCGTGTCGCAAAACGACGTCCCAAACAATACCTATGCGAACGCCCAAGACATCGGCTCTGCGCTTGGCATCTACCAGGCCTCCATGGCCGGGATCTCCGGCATCTCTGCGGATCTCAATTGGCGCGCCAACGGCAGCACCTTCGTCGGTACATGCACCGGTACCGCCGATCAGGGCTTCGGAGCGATCACAGGCGTATCGAGAACCATCACGGAAATCACCCTCGGATCGAACAGCACCTTCGCAATCACCTACGACATGCAGGGGGCGGAAGGCGTTGGCAATCAGGTCTCTTGGGGGCTCCTCGATCTCGGAAGCGCGGATCCAAGCGTTCCGATGTTTGGGCTGGCGTTTACTGGCGCCGCGGCCATTGCTTGGGGCGGCGTCTCCACCCTGTCTTCCGCCGGTTCATTCTCAGGATCGGTAGCGGCAGGGACCTACTGGCTGGTGATGTCGGCCGAGTGCACAAACACTGGCGGCAACTTCTCCTACGACGCCACGTTCACCGCCGTGCCAGCTCCAGGCGCCATCCCCGCGATCCTGATGGCTGCAGCACTCCGCGGTCGCCGTCGACGGTAATTGCTCGGAAGGTCACTTCCGAACGCCAACCAACACAAAAACAAACAAGCCCCGCCGATGTGCGGGGCTTGTTCATTCAGGTGGACCATACTGGATTTGAACCAGTGACCTTCTCCGTGTCATGGAGACGCGCTAGCCAACTGCGCCAATGGTCCGAAGCAAGCAGTCTATCGGCTTCCGGACGTCCAGACAAGCACCCCAATCGGAATGAATTGGAACCCGCAAATTGCCCCCAACTCAGGCAGATATCAAAAGGAATGCGCGCCTTCTTACAGCAATCCTCACCATGCGGACGATGAAACCTGCGACAGTTTCACACCCAAGCGAGAACCACCCACATGGCACACACCACCCACGCCTCCAGCAGCAACGCCGCCCATAGCCGCGCAGATAACACCGTCGCACCACGGCGTCTTGACATCTTCAGCCCCGGCTTTGGTCTTGCCATGATTGGCGCTGGACTCATGGCCCTGGCCGCCGTTGAGGGAACCGGCATGCTGCTTGGCCGTGCTGCCGACGCAACTGCTGCACAGGCTGGACCCGGAGAGTGGATGAGCAGCGATGCGCCGATGGAGCCCCTCGGTGCGTACGAACCCGCTCACGCGAACCCGGAACCCAGCGCCATGCTCGACCCGCAATCGGCTGTTGGTACGGGCCCGGGCGCGCCACGATCAACCGCGCGCAACTCTGCTCCGCCAGCATCCGGCGTCCTGGTTGGAATTGCCGCGAATCCCATCCCGAACGGAACCGCGGTCTACCGGCTCTGGTCAAGCGGACGCGTGGAAGCGATGATCACCACTGAAGAGAATGTCTGGAGCCAATGGGTACCGGCAGCGCCTGGACTGTCGACCAACATGCAACGTCCGGCGTCCAGCTCGGACAACCCTGACACGAATCCGTGACCTGATTCGCATGCCCAACTTGGGCAGGCGATTGGACCAGCGATCGATCAGGCGGTGAAAGTAGCGATACACCGGCGGATACGGTTCAGCGTGCTGTCTCTTCCAAGAATTGCCAGCGTGTCAAAGATGGGCGGACTCACGGTCCCACCGCTCACCGCAATACGAAGCGGCTGGGCAACTTTGCCAAGGTTGCCTTCCGTATGTTGCACTGCGTACGGAGTGATCGCCTGCTCAAGCGCCGTGGCACTCCAATCCGCGCATCCTTCGAGTACGGGTAACACCGCACGCAAGTGACTCAGCCCGTTGGGTTCTGGACCCAAGAGCGCCTTCTCCACATTCTTCGAGCGCTCCCAGGCGAGCACGTCGTCAGCAATGATGAAGAACCGATTGGTGCGGAACATTTCATCAAGCGTCTTGGATCGTTCATGACTCGCGCCAGCAAGTTGTTCGAACTGCTCAGCAGTGATGCGCTTCATGAAGTCGGCGTGGAACTCCTGACCATGCAGGCGAGCGCGAGCGACAAACTCTTCGCGCGGCATTCCGGTGATGGCATCGCAATTGAATGACAACAGTTTGGTGCGATCAAACTTAGCCGGCGTCTTCACGACACGCTTCAGATCGAAACGCTGCTTGAGGAATTCAGTGTCAAACTTCTCTACATTCTCGCCCGGGCTCCAGCCGTTGAGCGCCAGGAAATTGCACAGCACTTCTGGCAGGTACCCGCTCTGCCGGAAGTCATCCACATTGATTTCAGGCAGCGTTACTTGCAAGCCGGTTGCTAGCAACGACGCCTCGGCAAGTTCAAGTTGTGTGTTCTTGTCAGCAAGCCACGCATCGAAACGTGCTTGAGAGATCGTGTCCTGCGGCGGAGCGGTGAGCTTGCGATCGATCACGGTCTTGCGGAGCACCTTGTCCTTGTCGCGCTTGGACATCTTGCTGGCGTCGGGATTGGTAATCAGCGGCAAATGCCCATAGATGGGACGACGGAACCCGAGCGCGTCTTGCAGAACCATGTGCTTGGCGGTGTTGTTGAAATGCTCCTGCGCGCGCAGCACGTGAGTGACGCGCATGAGTTCATCATCAACCACCACGGCAAAGTGATAGGTTGGAAATCCGTCGGCCTTGCGAATGACAAAGTCATCCACTTCGCCCGCAGGAAGCGTGGCTTCCCCTAAGACTTCATCGACGATAGTAATTGGCCCATCCGGGGTCTTGCAACGAATCACCGCCGGGCGCCCTTCGGCCAACCATGCGTCGACCGTGGCTTTGGGAAGGTTTGCCATTTCCGATCGGTCGTAGCGGTATGCGTGACCCGCTAATTTGGCGGCCTGTCGCTTCGCGTCCAATTCAGCAGGGGTATCGAACGCGTAGTAGGCCTTGCCCGCTTCAACCAACTGCGCGAGGTAGCGGTTGTAAATATCCAATCGCTCGCTCTGGAAGTACGGACCGTGCGCACCACCGCCGTGGGTACCGAGCACCGGACCCTCGTCCCAACCGATTCCGAGCCATGCCAAGTCCTTCAGAAATCCGACGCTGGCCGAGTCGCTTGATCGCTTCTGGTCGGTGTCCTCAATACGGAGTAGAAAGGTGCCGCCCTTCCCCTTGGCATAGGCCCAGCAGAACAAAGCCGTGCG
>CAMDCW010000113.1 GCA_945890745.1 Phycisphaera mikurensis NBRC 102666 | reverse complement strand
CGATTCGTCGGAAGCGCCGAATTGGGCAAGGAAACCAGCCGACGCGGGGTCGGGATTCGGTTGAAATTGACGAGATTGCGCGCCGTATCCGTCCGTGGGCATGTCATACGGTAGCACGGCGGTGGGTTTGGATTCAATCCTTCATTGTTGGCTGAAAAGGAGCAGTTTCCTGTGGGTGCCAGTCCGTGAGGGGAACCCCGTGGAGGAACAGTGCTGCGGCCGTGCAGGTGCCCGGGTGCGCCGTGGATGGCGCGGTCGTTCCGGAGCGGTTCGAAACTGCGCGGAACTTTGGAACGCAAGGGCGCTGACCCGGTAAGTTTTATTCCTATGGACAACCCGATCATCGCCCGCGTTCTGCCATTTGCACTTGCGATTCCCTTACTCACAGCGGTGCCCGTCAGTTGGGCATTCAGTGTCACGGTGGAGGAGGAGTGCGGCTGCTGGGCGCATCGCATGGAGCGCGCGGAGCGCGAGCGTCCCACCGCGGGTCCTGGCGATGGCAAGGGCGGCGTGTTCGATGCCGCGAATGGGCGTGACCATCGGAACTTTCCACCGGATCCGCAGGTGCAGTTTCAACGCATGAAATTGGCGATGCGCTTTGAAGATATGACGAGCGGTCGATTCACGGGGACGGAGACGTTGACGATTGCGCCGATCGGTGTGCCGGTGCAAGTGCTTCGGCTTGACGCTGCAGGCATGAAGGTGAGTTCAGTCACGGTTGACGGTCGCGACGCTGAATTCTCCAATGATGGCGAGGCGCTTTCGATTCGCTTTGCGCAGCCGTTGGTGCCAGCGGCGGGCGGTGGTCAGACGGCGGCGAGCACCGTGGTGATTGCGTATTCCTGCGATCGTCCCATGGATGGCCTGACATTCAGTGTGCCAACACCAGAGATCCCGGGCGTAGCGCCCGCGCGCGGCGCGGAGGTGCACACGCAGGGGCAGACTGAGACCAATCACTACTGGTTCCCGATTCATGACTTCCCGAACGTCCGCATGGCAACCGAGTTGGTGATCGATGTTCCTGCTGGATTTCAGGCAAGTTCCAACGGCGCATTGGTGAAGCATGAGGTTCGTGGCGACCGCGAAGTGTGGCATTGGAATCAGGAGAAGCCACATGTTCCGTACTTGGTTTCCGTGGTCATTGGTGACTTTGATCACGCGGAGTTGCCAAGCACGTTGAGCGGAGTGCCGATGACTGTGTGGGCACCCAAGGGACGCGGCGATGATGCCAAGGCCACCTATGAGCGCACCGATCGGATGATGGTGTTGTTTGAGCGCGTCTTTGGCCAGAAGTATCCGTGGGCGCGGTACGACCAGTTGGTGGTTCGCAATTTCGGTGCGGGCGGCATGGAGAACACCAGCGCCACCACCATGCAGCCGTCGGCAGTGTTGGATGCAACGGCACGCAATGAGCAGGATCTTGACGGACTCATTAGTCATGAGTTGTGCCATCAGTGGACGGGTGACTTGATCACGTGCCGAAGCTGGGCGCACATTTGGCTGAACGAAGGTTGGGCCACCTACGGAACCACGCTGTGGATGGAAGAACGCGACGGTGCGGATGGATACTGGGATAGCGTTCTTGGCAACGCGGGCGTTGCGCGCGGCGATGTTGCAACGGCGCCGGAAGCAATGTGCAGCCCCGTGTATACGAACGCGGGCGAGACCTTTGGACGGCCCGCGAACCCGTATCCGAAGGGCGCTTCGATTCTGCATATGTTGCGGCGCATGCTTGGAGACAAGGTGTTTTTTGCCGGTGTGCAGTCATACTTTGCGCGTCATGCGCTTGGTAACGCGGAGACCTATGACTTTCGGCGAGCCATGGAAGAAGCCAGCGGACTTGGGCTCGAGTGGTTCTTTGATCAGTGGTGTTTCCGTCCTGGCTCGCCGCAGTTGAAGGCGAAGTGTGTGTACGACGCAGCCAGTCGGGTGTTGACCATGACCGCGGAGCAAACGCAACAGATTGATGCGCGCACGCCCGCCATGCGGATTTCGATTCCGGTGTGGGTGAAGACGGAGAAGGGCGAGGTCTTGATTCCGATGGAGATGACTGGCCGCACGGGGACGGTTTCCAAGACGTTGGATGCGCCGCCGGTAGCGGTGTGGGTGGATCCATATCTGGAGGCGTTGAAGACCGTTGAAGTGACGCAGCCAGAACTCTGGACGTTGGGATCATTGCGATCGGCTCCAACCCATGCTGCCAAGCGGCAGGCACTGGCGGCGCTGGCAAAGGTGGAGTCGCCCGATGCGCGGATGGCGCTCTTGGAGACGGCGCGCAATGATTCGCTGCGATTTACGCTTCGAATTGATGCTGTGAATGCGTTGGCTGCGTATGGGAGTAAAGAATCACAAGAGGCGGTATTGGCGTTGGCGCGTTCGCCGATCGCGGACGTGCGTGTGCGCGCAGCAGTGATCGGTGCGTTGGAGAAGGTTCCCGCGGCCGATGCAGTGCCTTTGTGCAGGAATCTATTGATTCCACCCAATGGTGGCGCGGGCGAGGCGAGTTACATCGTGCGCGTGCAGGCGATTGACGTGCTGACGGCGCATGCTGCCAAGGACGCCATTGATACGGTGCGCGCGCAGGTGGCGGTGCCGAGTCACAATGAGTCGATCAGTGCGGCGGCGCTTCGGTACTTGGGTAAGTTTGGAGACGCCTCGGACGTTGAGCGCATTGAGTCGCGCACAGCGCTTGGGTTACCCGACCGTGTTCGGCCGGCAGCAGTGAGTGCGCTTGCCGATGTGGCGGCGCGCTTGACTGGCGACGATCGCACCAAGGTGGAAACGTTCCTGATCGGATTGCTTGACGACGCAGAAGAGCGAACAGCGATGTCCGCGGGCGGTGCTTTGGCCGAACTCAAGTGCCAGGCTGCCAAGGAACGTTTGCGGGCGATCGCAGAGCATCACCGCGATCCGTCCTGGCGCAAGCGAGCCGCGGAGTGGGTGAAGAAGCTTGCTGCGTGACGTGACATGACCCCGAACGCACACACGCCCCCAAGCGCGGATGCGCGTGGGGGCGTGGAGTGTGGACGCCGGCCGAAGCCAACGTGGAGTGCAAAGTAAGGGTCAGGCGCGGCGGCGACGGCCACCGGCGAGACCAGCGACACAGAGCAGGGCGAGTGCGCCTGGGGCGGGGACGACATTCACGAACATCGTTGTGCTGCCGACAAGTGTGCCACTCTGATGGACGGCGATTTGAACCGAGTATGTCCCAATCTGATTCGGATTGAACGCAAGACCCGTCCACAGGCCCGGAACGCCTACATTCGGAGTGTTGGCTGAGTCGACCTGCAGATAGTTGTAACCCATCTGCCAAGAATTCTGGGAGTACTCAGCCGCGTTGCCAGCAGTGCCAAGGTCAGCACCTGGCGCCGCCGTGTAGCCCCAAGTACCGCCCGGGCCGGTGATTCGCATGGCCCAGTTCAGACCAGCCAGCGCTGCTGCAGTTCGTTGACCATCCATCGACACGCTCCAGTTGAATCCCCAGCGCGGCGCAGATGCAGAATATGAGGCGTACTGAGGGTCTGTGGATCCCGCCGGAGGTGCCCAAAGCGTAGTTCCAGCGTTCACTGTGTATGTATTGACTCCGTCGTTCGTCGGTGCACCATTCGCAATGTCGTAGTACGCCGATGTGCGCAGACCGATAGCGAGCGTCTTGCCGCTGACTGCGGAGTTGGTGTAGACGAAACCAGTGTTGTCCGGGATTCCACTACCCCACACAAAGCTGATCGGCGTACTGCCGTAGGACAGTGTTCCAAAATCCGCGCCGGCCACCGAAGTCAGGGCTCCAGCCACGAACATGCCAGCGGTCATGACAAACTTCTTGTTGTTCTTCATCTATGAATCCTTGGGGTGTGAACCCCGGTGAGTGGCCCCGGAAGGGGCGTGACACAGCCGAAACCGTCGGCGAGCGGTTCTGTTTCCGGTGTCCAGCCATCGGGCTGGCAACGCTTTGATTTGCGGGGTTCGGGTCTCAGGATTTCCTGATTGCCGACTCCACGCTCCGTACTCAAGAGCGTAATCGAGAGGCCAGATGTATCACAACATTTCAGATTTGTTCATTCGCCCGATATATCCGCGCTCTCAAGGCTCAAATGCGGGTTTTTGATACTTCAGGCGAGTACGCCCCGCGTGTGAGCAAGGCAGCCCGTCACGCGTGAGCGCGCATCTCAAGTCGCCGCGGCGCATGAGTTAGAGGCGGCCCCGGCACCGCTGTACGAAGGCAGCGTATTGCTCGGGGGTGTCGATGCCCGTGAAGTGTGCGTCGCCGTGCGCGCACAGGATGGTGTGGCCGTGCTCTAAGACGCGCAACTGTTCAAGACTCTCGGTGCGCTCAAGCGGCGTGGGCGAAAGTGCAAGAAACGTACTGAGAAACGAGCGGCGGTACACGTACAGACCAACATGCTTCAGTGGCTGTGCGGCATCGGGGGCACCGTCTCGGTTGAACGGGATCACGCTGCGACTGAAGTAGAGCGCTCGGCCATCCACTGCGCACACGCACTTGACGATGTTGGGGTTCGCCGGATCCTCACCTGTGGCAAAGGGGGAGACCAGGGTGGCCATGTTTACATCCGGGCGTGATGCCAAGAGCGTGACCGTGCGGTCAACCAGCTCCGGCTCAATCTGTGGCTCGTCACCCTGAATATTGACAATCAAGTCTTCGTCAAGCGTCTCGGCAATTTCGGCAATACGGCTGGTTCCATTGGGATGATCAGCCCGCGTCATCCGTGATTCAAATCCGGCGCGTAAGACGGTTTCATGGATCCGCTCATCATCAGTGGCAACGATCACTCGGCTCACCGTCTTGCACTCCGCAGCGCGATCAAGGACGTGCAGAATGAGCGGCTTGCCCGTGAGATCCGCCAACGGCTTACCCGGGAATCGGGTACTCGCAAAGCGGGCGGGTATGACGGCAGCAACGCGTAACGGATTCAAGGATTCACCGCTCCTCGGGGGATAAATCAGCAGCGGACGGCTCCGCAGCGGACGGGGTAGCTGCCGAACTCGCAGCGGGCGGGGCGAGCGATGGATTCGCGGTCGGCGCAGCGGCCGGTGTGGGTTGGCATACGCGCAATGCCGCGGCTGCGGCCTTGGCTGGATAGTCAGCTGGGAATGTAAACACGCTCGCCTTGGGATCGCGGACCAAGCCGCGCTCAGCGGGCAGCATGCCGTCCGCCAGCGTCAGTAGGACATCAGTGCTCACCCATGGATCATCATGAAAGTAGCTGTGCCCAAGCCAGCTTCCGAACATCCGCTCTGCGAGGAAGACATCAACGATATCAACGCCCTCCTGCTCGTTGAGGAACGCGATGTTCTTCGGCGTCAACACGCTCATCGGTTGACCGAGCCGGGCAAAGCCGCCCATCCATGCAGAGATATCAAGGGCCTTGTCATGCGAACTGATGTAGATAGTGGTGCGTTCTGGCACAGCAGTCGCTCCATCCGCGACTGCATTTTCAAAGTCACCGAGGTCCATGTCTGGTGCAACCAGTACGAGGCGTCCGATTTTGTACCGGCTACGCGTTGCCTCGTTCGGCTCACTGAAGTTCATCAATCGCAGTTGCCGAAGTGCTTCAACCGCAATCGGTGCACCTGCGCTGTGCGCCAGAATGTGAATACGCTCCGCGTTAGATCGCTTGGCAAGGCGCGTCAGAAACAGCCGAAACGGTCGAGTTGAGTAACTCGCTGTGCTCTTATCCGCGGAATAGTCAAAGACGCTGTCTTGTGATGGCCACCCGTAGTTGATGAAGACGCCATCACGGCCGAGGTAATGAAACATCTCTGCGCCGAGCGTCATATTTTCCACAAACGAAGTGTTGAACCCGTGAATGAATATGTAGATGTCCTTGCAGCGTGACGCACTCAGCTCGGCATTTACGGCCTCTGCAATCGTGGTGATTGCGGCTTCTTCCGCATCGCGTGGCGTTTCGTCAAGTGCTGGCATTCCAAACCACAGTGACCCCAACGGCTCATAGCCAACCATCTTCAGTGTTGGATCACTTCGGCGGTCTTCGGTTCGTGATTCGTTGACCAGGTAGTCCCAGCCCGGTTCCTTGGACGTGAACTCAACGGTGGCGAGTCCAAACTGCATGGAACCGTCACGTTCATTAGTAAAGAAATCCATCCCCGACTTGCTTGCGGGGTCGCCGTGCGATGAGTCATGGACTGCTGGCTTGCGATCCGCTGCCACTAACACCCTGAGTTGGGTGCTCTGCCTCGAAGGCGGGGTGTTCAGAAACGGATCCCCGCCGCTCTTGTCAAATCCAACCGGCGTTGGCATGAGCGTTTCCGCGCATCCGGAAAGCAACACCACCGCGACCCCCGCGGCGATGATTCGAGCGATCAGAGGCGTTCGAGGTGCGTTCATGCGCATGGGCGGTTCAACCGAGCGTGCGGATCAATTCGTCAACTTCCTTGCGTCGAATACGAACGTCCTTGTAGCCAATGTTCTTGCGAACGATCGCGCTGCAAATGTCCGCAGCTTCCTTGGCATGGGCGCCGGATTTTTCCAACTTCGCCAATTCGATCAGCGAGAGCATGAGGTCGTACTTGATGTCGAGCTCTTTCTCTGCGTGGGTGGCATCAATGGCGCCGAGCGCTTCCTTGTATTCGCTGGTGGCTTCCGAATGCCAACCTTCCTTCGCAAAGCAACGCCCCAGCATCCAGGCGCTGTTGACCTTCAACTTCGGATCATCCTTGGCAAGTTGGAACGCAGCCATGGCATCTTGGTAATTGCCAAGTTCATACTCAATCCGACCGAGGTCAGACTTCATCTCGCGGTTGGTTGGGTACTTTTGGACGCGCTCGCGGAAGATCTCGCCTTCCAGTTCCAAGAGTTTGGCGCGTGCCGCATCATGGGTCATCTGCAGTTGTGAGTTGTCAGGCGCCTGCTCAAGTTGCTCGCGCGCCACGCGCTCACTGCGCCGTACCGCTGCAATGCGCAGGTCATCGGCGTTCATCTTGAAGCGGTATTCATGGAGGCGTGTATAGCCAGCCAAGAACACTTCAATGGCGCGGTCTTCATCGCCAGTTTGTCCGCGCTTACGCAGCAGGGAGCCGTAACGATTGATGGCCTCGGGCGACATGGGATTGTCGTCAAAGTCCTTTTTCGCCTTGTCCATAGCGATTTCTTCGCTGCCGCCCGCGCCGGAAATGCTGTTTGATGCTTCCAGTTGCCGCTGCTTCTCAGAGTCGCGCACCTGCGCGCGGAAGCCGCCTGCTTGTCCAAAGTTCTGCTGGTACCCGCCTTGTTGAATGGCGCGCGCGGCAGTCAGCTGACGGATGCGCTGTTCAAGCGCTCCATCGGATGGATCCAATCGCTGTGCTTCCTCGCCGGATGCAAACGCCTCGTTCCATGCCTCCACTTCGGAGAACAGTTCGATGGCTTGCACCCAGACCTTCTTCTGCGGCTTCTTTTGCATCGCATTGCGAAGCATGTTGATCACCTTGGGCGCGAGCCACTGACCAACCGGAACCTGCCCAGCCTTGCCAGCCGCTTCCAGGAAGCGCATGGCGGCGGAAACATTGTTGAGGTCCCGCATCCAGGTGTATTCATGAACCACCATCTTGTCGACCGGCCCCGGACCTTCGATTTCCTTGATGTCCTTACCGGTCGCTGCCGAGGCGCGATCGTGGTATTTGCAGGCCACTTCATACATCCCCTGATGGGCCACCATATTGGCGGGGTCAAACTTCAGGCCGTTAGCCCAGAGCTTGAGGGAGTAGTCAAGTTGGTCAGTTTCCCCAACGGTACGAGCGTGGTCAAAGAACTTTCGCGCCTTGTCGGGCTGCGGTTCGTAGGGCTTCTCGGAGTTACTGGAATCACCTTTACGCCATCCAAAGATCACGGTGTTGCTCCTATGCGGGGATTGCGTAGCGTAGCATCGAAAGTGCATGGCCGAACGACTGCCGAACGAACATCTTCCGCAGCGCCCCGTGGTGCTCTTCCCGGACCCGATCCTTCGTCGCAAGGCGAAGCCAGTACAGGTCGTGGATGCAGCCATTCGCGCCCTCGTGGAAGACATGTACCGAGTCATGGATGACGAGGAGGGCGCCGGTGTGGCCGCGCCACAGGTGGGAGAATCGCTGCGGATCTTTGTGACCGGAACCCACGAACGCGGTGTGCCGCGCAAGGCGTACATCAATCCGGTGTTGGTTGATATTGGAGGCGAGCTTGAGTCCATGGACGAGGGATGCCTGAGCCTGCCAAACGTGCGTGGCTCGGTGCGCCGTCCCACCCAAGTGACGATTCGTGCACTTGATATCGACGGTAAAGAATTCACTGAGACCAGTTCCGACTTTTCGGCCCGCGTGTGGCAGCATGAATTTGATCACTTGGAAGGCATCCTCATCATTGACAAGATGAGTCCGATTGACCGACTGCGTGTTCGTCGTGCCTTGAAGGATCTGAAACTTTCTGTCGATCGGATTGACTAACTCCTATGCAATTGCGATCTGCTGCTCCGGGAAATCCATCGTCAAGCGGCACCGCCACACTTCCCGATGTGGTGTTCTTTGGCTCAGGCGCGTTTGGACTTCCGGTCTTGCGCATGCTGGCTGAAGCAGGGCGCGTGGCGTTGGTAGTGAGTCAGCCCGATCGCGTGGCGGGGCGGGGCAAGCAAATCACGCCGACGCCGGTGAGTGAATTTGCGCTGGAACATGGGTTGCCGCTGGTGCGTCCGGAAGATTGCAATTCGCACATTGATTCGGAACTGATTCGCACTGCCGCTGTAGCAGCGGTGGATCGCGCGGCGCGGGATGGTCGCGCGCAGCCAGGTGCCGTGTTTGTGGTCATTGCGTTTGGGCAGAAGATGTCGCCGGAACTTCTTTCAGATGTATTTTCAATCAATCTGCACGGGTCGCTCTTGCCGCGTTGGCGCGGCGCTGCGCCCATTCAACGTGCATTGATGGAAGGCGATCCAGTAGCCGGCGTGAGTGTCATTGCGCTTGCAGAACGCATGGATGCAGGCGTGGTGTACGCCGAAGAGCCACTGGCGATCGGACCATCGCAGACCTCTGGCGAATTGCATGATGCACTTGCATTGCTCGGCCCAGATGTCGTTGCGAGCGTCCTACATATGTGGCGCCGTGGCGATATCAATGCGCGGGCTCAGGATGAAACACGCGCCACGCGCGCGCGCAAACTTTCCAAGGCGGACGCGTGGGTTGACTTGTCCATGGATGCTTACCACGTGCGCGCGCGCATCAACGGCCTCAACCCGTGGCCCGGATGCGCCGTGCAGATTGATGGCGCTCCGATGCAGTTGCGGCGCTGTGAAGTGATTGGCGCTGGTGTGGCGTCTACTGTTTCCGCAGTGGACACGGGGACACTG
>CAMDCW010000112.1 GCA_945890745.1 Phycisphaera mikurensis NBRC 102666 | reverse complement strand
CTGCGTCTTGCTCGAGGCTTCACCGACGCCGACGCTGGCTCCATCTGGATGGCAGGTGCGGACAGCATTCGACTGGAGTACACACAGAACGACACGCTTGAATCTGCACTTCAGCCCGGACAACGTTTGCCGCTTACGAATACAGTACTTCCGCGCGACAGCACTTCCATTGCTGGCTATGTGGCGTCCACGGGTAAAACACTGCGCATTGATGATGTTCAGCACCTTGATGCTTCGCTTCCGTATCACTTCCTCTCGCAGGTTGATGCTCAAACCGGGTACCAGACGCGCAGCATGTTGGTTGCCCCATTGCGCGTCCGCGATGAAGTGCGGGGCGTTCTGCAACTGATCAACGCACGCGGTCGTGGCAGAGTATCCGCCGATGTGGCGGTATTCACACCCGGCGACGAGGCCGCGCTGGAACTCTTTGCGGGCATGGCATCGCTTTCAGTGGAGCGCGCTAGTTTGGTGCGCGGCGGAATCATGCGCCTCATCGCCACCGCGGAGATGCGCGACCCGACGGAGACCGGTGCTCACGTACAGCGCGTCGCCGAGTGTTCCGTGGCCATGTATGAAAAGTGGGCTGCCCTGCATGGCGTGGATGAATCAGAGCGCTTTCGTCGTCGCGATGAGTTGCGTATGGCGGCCATGGTTCATGATGTTGGTAAGGTGGCCATTCCGGACCGCATCCTGAAGAAGGAGGGCAAACTTGATCCCGTGGAGTACCGGCACATGCAGACGCATTCCGTGCTCGGCGGACGATTGTTTGCAGACGCTAACAACTCGTACGACGAAGCCATGCGCGATGTCACTCTCCATCACCACGACAAGTGGGATGGCTCTGGCTACCCCGGCAGCGTGAGTGCAGCGATGATGGCGCAGTTACCGGTGGAGATTGACACGATCCCGGAGGCGAAGCCCTTGAGTCGCGAAGAAATCCCAATCTTTGCGCGCATTGTTGCGGTGGCGGACGTCTACGACGCGTTGACAAGTAAGCGCGCCTACAAAGAGCCGTGGACTGCCGAGAAGGTCACCGAGTTACTTCGTTCCGAGTCCGGGCACGCCTTCGATCCGGAGTTGGTTGACATTGCGCTGGAACTCGAGGAGTACTTCCGCTCCGTGCGCGTGCGATTCCCATAGTCATTGCGTTCATCTCAATCATGATGGACTGAGTTCCGGTGGGGAGCTTGGCATCCTGTTGTCGAAGTGGGGTGTGTGCCCGTCAGGCTGTCGTGCTGGTCGCTTGATCACGCACATTCACCAAGCCGACCAACAATCGCGCGCACGCACGCGCTGTGACTAGCTGCTTCCATAGCAGCTCGGAAGGCGCGCGGGTCTGCTCCAACTCGCTCTGGGCACGTGAGAATGAGGCTTTCAACAAGTCCTTCATCGCAGGTGGTTGCGGCTACATCAAGGCAGAGTTCAAGCCAGAGTTCGGTGAGGCGCGCATCAGGAAATCCGTAGCGCACGTGGCGAAACAGCACTAAGTCAAGGATGCGCGTCGGCACCGCATCGCGCCGCACCCATTCGTCAAGTACGAAACGCAATTCGCCGCGGTCACGCACATAAAAGAGTGCGATATCAAGTGCGTCGTACCAACGTGGGGTGAGACGCAAGAGTCCGAAGTCAACAGCGGCGAGCGCGCTCGCGAGTGGGCCAGGGGCCTCCGGAAGCAGTGCGACTGGCGTGGTGAGCGGGGCGTCTGGCGATAGCCCGTCAAGCGTTGCAAGCGCGCGTCGGAACTCCAGCGCGCCGCACTCGGAACATCCCGCCGTGATGCACATGCCCGCGTCAGACGCGTTCCAGACTGCTGCGAGGAATTGGTTGGCACGAGAGAAGAGCGACTCTGCAGCGCGAATGCGCGGCGCAGATTCGATGTCGTCATGACCGTGGCGCCGATGGTGCGGATTCGTTGACATGATTGGACCTCCTGTCCGATTGGCCGCGCACACAGGCCGGCTTCAACATGCATTACGTACCGGAGGCGTGCATTGTTTCCTCGTTAGTTCTTTGTCAGATTTTTGATTTGACCGGCACGCCAGCGCCCCCTTGTCAGCCGCGAAACCCCATCCAGGCGGTCAGGACTGCGGGTTTGCGCCCCGAATTGGTGGGGTTTGCGGGGCAGCGGAGTACCAGCCGAACTCAAGGATCAGTACTCCCAACATGCCAAGGAAGAGTCCGACCACCGCTGCGGATACCGAACTTCCGGAGGCAATCATGCGCCCGGTGGCCGTCACCAGTGCCAGCGCGGCGCAGAACGGCCAGAGGCGCGGTTGCCAGAGTGTCATCACGCACGCGGCGGCACCAACAGTGGCAGTGCCGAGTGCTTCGCCAGCGACGGCGATATCAGCAAGCCCTGACCACATCACTCCAAGTGCCATCATGCCAGTCCAGCGCGCGGTGTTACTCCAATTGAATGCCGCTGCCACACCGAAACCGATCACTGATGCCGTGAACCAGAAGAACGGACTTCCAAAGAATGCGGCCCATGCCCAGAACGTGTTTCCGTCAACGGCGCGTTGCGTGGCGGACCACCGTGCCACCAACGCATCGCCATGACTGCGCATGATTGCAACGGGAAACACAATACCGAGTGCGCACGCGATCACGATCATTCGACCGCGACCAACTCCAAGAATCGGTCGCGCGCGCAGCGTTTGGTAGTCATCACTCGCCACGTCTTCGTTCATGGTGCGCCACCTGCGCCACCAGCGCCGCCTGCGCCACCAGCACCACCTGCACCAATCGACATTCCAAAGCCTGCGCCGCCGACCATCCCACCCGGGAACATGCCCGCTGCCGGATGCACGTTCGGACCAAGATCCCAATACGCGGGTCGCGCGGTGTACGTGTACGCCTCGGGTGCCCAACCGTAGGTCTTGGGATCGTCAGCCATCGGAACGTTGAGGTTCGGATCGCGGCCTGGGAATCCGCCGGTGTCGTAGTACGGATCGGCGTAGCCGTTCCACCAGGAGTTGCTATAGATGCTGCGCGCCGGCGAGGCGCCCAGTGAGACCGGCGCAGGAATCACGCCGTTCTCTGATGGCACGTTGCTTGGCGTGCTACCGGCGGGGACGCCGTTTCCTGGCTCCCATCCCTGCGGAACTTGCGCGCGTTGTTCGCGCTGGGCGCGGTCCCACTCAAGTTGCACGGCGCGGCGACGGACGGCGTCAGAGCTTGGCGCTTGCCCGGCATCGGGGCCTTGCGCCTTCCAACCCATGGCGCGCATGTAGCCGGGCGCCCAACCTTGGTAATCGCCAAGAATGTTCTCTTGCAAGAGGAACGCAGTCAGCGTGTCCACCGCACGGCGGTGGCGATTAAGTAGGTTCCATGACGCACGTGCCACGCCAGATTCCACTTCAACAGCCTGCTCAAGGTGATCGACGTCGTTGGTGTCTGGCGTGGGCACGGTGCCCGCCGCTTGTGACTTGGCACGCGCAGTCGCTTCGTCAAAGGTGAGTTGATCGAGCGTTGGAACATACTGACGTGAGAATCGTGCCCACGCTGATTCCATGTTGCGCTGATCGATGAATGCGTGCATGGCGCTGATGCGTCGGCCCGATTCTTCTGCGCCTAAGCGCGAGGCGTGATCGACCATCTCCAGTGCTTCGCGCTCAGCTTCAAGTTTGAGCAGTGCGGGATCGTTTGGCCATACGGTGCAGCCAGTCGGGATGACCACCGGAAGGCGCGTGCTACTGGCAGTGGAGTGTGCAGTGGCCGTCTCGGCGGGACGAGGCGAAGGCTTGGGAGTGGCGAGTTCGGGTTCAACCACGGCTCCCGATGCAGGTGCGCCGAACGCGCCGGTGGCGGGAGCGGTTGTCGGCGCAGGGACCGGCACGGGTCGCGCGGGGGCAGCGGGCGCCGGCGCGGGGGATTGCCCCGAGGCATGCGCGCAGAACACGGCGAAAGCAGTCATGGCGAGGATGGCGACGGCACGTGGGGTAGTCATCTTCATGGCAAGTACAAAGGGTAGCCGCAGACGCGGTATCCTCGCCTGCGATGAACCATCAGCACGACCATAAGCACGACCACCAGCACGACCACCGCCCGCCTACGCGCGGTATGTCGGGCATCCACGTCCTCAAGTTGTTGGCCCTGAACGTCGTGCTGTTTGGCGCGTGCGGAGCGTTTGCCGGAATGATGATGGGCGACTGGGTTCCTGAGGGCGGGCAGTTGCGCTTCTTGGGCGCCGTGGCGTTCATTCCACTGGTGATCGCCGTGGTTGCGACGTTCGTTCACGCGCATGCCGGCAAGTGGACCAGCGCCGACAATATGAGCGAGCGACTCTTCGGCGGCAAGCCTCGATGAGCAATAGCGTGGGGACGCAATCAGCAGATGACTTGCCGCAGGGTTTAGCAGGGCCGCGTGCCAATGGTCACGCCGTGGGGCTCGACCGTCGCGGCGCGATCGGTCTTCTTGGAGGTATGGCGCTTGGCGCCGTGCTGGCGGGATGCGGGTCATCACGCAGCGGTTCCAGTGGGGACGTGAACAAGGCAGGCGGCGCGGGCAACGCAGGTGGGGCGGGTAACGCAGGTGTGGCGGGTAACGCTGCCAGCACGGATAACGCCGGCAGCGCGGGTGGGGCATCGCCGGATGCGCCGCTGGTTCGGCAGATATCGCTCGCTGAGTGGTCGTTGCATCGTGCCTTGAAGGCCGGCGAGTTCACCAACTTGGACTTTCCGTTGCAAGCGCGCGGTACGTATGGAATCGCTGCGGTTGAATACGTCAGCACGTTCTTCGCGGGCAAAGTTGCCGACGAGTCATACCTTCGCGAGTTACGCACGCGGTGTAACGGTGAAGGCGTGCGCAGCGTTCTCATCATGATTGACGGCGAGGGTGACTTGGGCGCCGCTGATGCCGGCCCGCGTCGCGACGCTATAAAGCGCCATGTGCGCTGGTTGCACGCGGCGCAGTCGCTCGGTTGCTTTGCTATTCGCGTCAATGCGCGCAGTGAAGGCACGCGTGAAGAGCAGATGGATCGCAGTGCGGATGGCATCGGAACACTGGCCGATCGTGCTCAGGAGTTTGGGCTGACGGTGATTGTTGAAAATCACGGCGGCATCAGTTCTGATGGCAGTTGGATGGCTGGTCTCATGAAGCGCATCGCGCGCCCGAATGCTGGCACTCTTCCTGACTTCGGTAATTTCCGAATCAGCAAGACGGAGCAGTACGACCGTTACAAGGGCATTGCGGAAATGATGCCGTGGGCACGCGACGTCAGCGCCAAGAGCTATGGCTTTGACGCTGCAGGCAACGAAACCACCATCGATTACGCGCGCGTGTTTGCCATCTTGGATGCAGCGCGCTATTCAGGCTTTGTGGGCATCGAATTTGAGGGGAAGACTATGTCCGAGCCCGATGGAATTCGTGCCACCAAGCGGTTGATTGAGCGGTTTGGCGTTCGGGCGTAACGCTCTCGATGCCACCCGGTGTCGTACACTTCTTGCCCCTATGAGTGCAGATACGCATACACCGTCTGGCCATCGCCGCGATAAAGTCGTTCTGGTCACCGGCGCTGGTGGCGAGATGGGCCACGGGCTCATTGACGCACTGTCGCGCGATGGTCGACAGATTGTGGCGATCGACGTTCGTGAGTTGGACGCGGGCGTGCGCAGTCACTGTCGCGACGCGTTTGTGGGTGACATCTGCGATGCCGGATTGCTTGAGCGCATCAACGCGCAATTTGAAATTGGCGAAATCTTCCACTTGGCGGCACTGCTTTCGACGCGCGGTGAATTTGCACCAGAGACTGCACACCATGTGAATGTCGGTGGCACGCTCAACTTGCTCAAACTTGCTGCGGAGCAGGCGCGCAGTCATGGTCAAAGCGTGAAGTTCATGTTCCCCAGTTCGATTGCCGCGTACGGAATGCCAACGCTTGCAGATAAGCGCGCGCATCCGGTAGTGAATGAAGATCAGTTCACGCACGCGCACACCATGTACGGCGTGAACAAGTTGGCGGGCGAAGAACTTGGTCGGTACTACCAATCGCACTATCGAAAGCTCGCTAAGGATCGCCATCCGTCCCCGATCGATTTTCGTTCCATCCGATTTCCGGGAATCATTTCCAGTGACACCGTTCCGTCTGGTGGTACTAGTGACTACGGGCCAGAGATGATCCACGTGGTCGCGCAGGGCAAGGCGTATGACTGCTTTGTGCGACCAGATACGCGGATCCCTTTCATGACCATGCCCGAGGCGATCGACGCGCTGCTGCGATTGGCTGCGGCGCCAAAGGAACAGCTCACCCGCACGGTCTACAACGTCTCCGCGTTCAGCCCAACCGCTGCCGACTTTGAGCGCTTGGTGAAGCAGGCGTTCCCTGGTGCGCAGGTCTCGTTTCAACCAGACCTTGGTCGCCAAGCGATCGTCGACAGTTGGCCGGAAGAGTGCAACGATTCCGCCGCGCGCCGTGACTGGGGTTGGAAGCCCACGTACACGTTTGAAAGCGCATTTGAGAAGTATTTGATGCCAAAGATCCGCGCCCGCTACGTGCATGGGTGACGTACCGAGGAGGTAAACTCCCCGGAATGACCACCATCGCCGACCGCCCGTTTGAGGGCCGCACGCAGAAGATTCTCGCCTCCCTGAAAGATGCGGGGCAATTGAAGCACCTGCAAACGATTGAGGGGCCGATGGGCGCCACGGTGAAACTCCGTGGTTACGGCGAAGTGGCATGCTTCTGCTCCAACAATTACATGGGTCTTGCCAATCACTCCGAGGTGGTTGAGGCGGGCATCGAAGGACTGCGTCGCTACGGCGCCGGTACCGCGAGCGTCCGATTCATCTGCGGCACGTTTGAGTGTCACGAAACGCTTGAGGCGAAGATCGCGGAGTTCTACGGATGCGAGGCCGCGTACACCTTCACAAGTTGCTGGAACGCCAACGAAGCAATCTTCCCAACGCTGTGCGAGCCGGGTGACCTGATCATCAGCGATGAACTGAATCACGCATCGATCATCGATGGCGTGCGCTTGGCCGGCGTCATCAAGAAGGGTCTTCACAAGGGCGTCTTCAAGCATGCTGACCTTGGTGATCTGCGTACGAAGCTTGAGGCTGCGCGCGCCAACGTCCAAGTGACCGGCGCGATTTGGGTGGTGACTGACGGCGTCTTCAGCATGGAAGGCGATATTGGTGACCTCCCTGGTTTGCGCGCAGTGTGTGACGAATTCGGCGCGCTTCTTGTTGTTGACGACAGTCACGGCACTGGCGTGATGGGCCTGACTGGCCGCGGAACGCACGAGCATTGGGGTATGGACGCCACCAAGGTGGACTACTTCACCGGCACGCTTGGCAAGTCGCTCGGCGGCGCGGCGGGCGGCTATGTGGTGGGTTCACGCAAGGCGATCGATCTGTTGATTCAGCGCGGTCGACCAACGCTCTTCTCCAACGCGTTGCCAGCAACAGTGGCATGCAGCGCGCAGAAGGCCATTGAAGTTCTGATGCGCGAGCCGCAGCGCGTGCAGAAGTTGCGCGACAATGTTGCGTACGCGCGCACGATGATCCGCGAGGCGGGCTTCAAAGTGCTGGAAAGTCCAACGGCGATCTGCCCGATCATCGTGCACGACACTGCGAAGGCCATTGCGATGAGCAAGCGGCTCTTGGAGCTTGGCGTGTTTGTGATCGGCTTTGGATTTCCCGTGGTCCCTGAAGGTCACGCGCGCTTGCGCTGCCAAGTGAGCGCTGCACATGAGAAGCAGCACTTGGATGCCTTCGGCGAGGCGCTCCGAAAGTTGCGCAAGGAATTTCGTTGAAATTTCAGGAGCCTCACATGCTTGTCGCGGGCTTTGAGTTGGCGTCTACACCGCTTGTGCCGATCCGCCTTGAAGCCGATGGCCCAACCGTGTGGTGTAAGTGCGAGTTCATGAATCCGTCTGGCAGCACGAAGGACCGCATTGCGGCGTACATCCTGAATAAGGCATTGGCCGAGGGCGTGGTATCGCGTGGTGACTTGGTTGCAGAAGTGAGCAGCGGGTCTACAAGTATCGCTATGGCCATGGTCTGCGCGCGCTTGGGTTTGAAGTTCATTGCCATCATGCCAGAGGGTGTGAGCCGCGAGCGCGTGCTGATGATTCAAGGCTTCGGCGGTGAGGTGCGATTTACTGCCAAAGCTGATGGGATGCAGGGGGCGGCGCACGCGTGTTCCGCATTGGCTGCCTCGACGAAGGTCTTCCTGCCGCGACAGTTTGAGAATCCTGACAATGCCGAGGCGCATCGCTTGGGAACAGCTGCGGAGATTGCACACTCGCTCGCGCAAGACGTTGCAGCATCCCGGACGATTGCATTCACCTCTGGTATCGGTACTGGCGGCACGATGGTTGGTATGTGTCACGGTCTGCGAGAACGCGGATTCCAAGTCAAGCCATTTGCAGTTCGTCCGATCGCGTCAGGCACGCATGTCATGTCCGGGGAGTGCTTTGGTTCTGCCGAACAGTGCTCATTCTCTGCGCGCATTCCTGGTGTGCTTGATGGTATGAGCCGGATCTATCAGCCGAAAGATATTCTGGACCTATGCGAACTAGAGATCTCGGATGATGTCGCTATGGACACCGCGCGCGCATTGATTCGCCAAGGATTTCCAGTTGGTCCAAGTAGCGGATTGAATGTAGCGGCTGCGATTCAAGCTGCGACACTGCTGCCGGAAGACGTGCGCGTCGTCACCATTCTGTGCGACCGCATGGAGCGCTACTTCAGCACCGAGCTCTTCACCGCGTGGACCGACTGAGTCCGTTCCCGGACACGGTGTCAGCGCACGCTGAGCGTCGGTTGAATCAGTCCGCCGTGCGATTGAATGCTGATTTGTGACGCCAATCGCTGGCACAATGCATCAATATCGCGGCCAAGCGCTGGTGTGTCCCAGTTGGCAAGCGGGTTGCCGGCATCGCAATTGGCGCGCAATTTCATGTGGATTGGCATACCGCCGAGGTAGGGCAGTCCCATGGTCTGCGCCATGACTTCTGCGCCGCCGCGGCCAAAGATGTCGTACTCCTTGCCGTCATCGCCGACAAAGTAACTCATGTTCTCCACCACGCCCAACATTGGAATTCCCAACTGCTGGAACATGCGCACTGCGCGTCGGGCGTCATCTTGCGCCACGCGCTGCGGCGTGCACACCACCACCGCGCCGGTGAGCGGCAGCAGCTGGCTCATGGTCAACGGCACATCGCCGGTTCCCGGTGGAAGATCAATGATTAAGTAATCGAGCGCGCCCCATTCAGTCTGCAGCGCCAATTGTTTGAACGCGCCGTGCGCCATCGGTCCACGCCAGATGAGTGCCTTGTCTGCGTCCACCAGTTTGCCGAGCGTCATGGTCTTGATGCCATGCACCTCAAAGGGCATCAGCATGTTGCCACGCGCTGCAGTGGGAACATCTTCAAGGCCAAGCATGGTTGGAACGCTCGGGCCGTAGATGTCGCCGTCGAGCAGGCCAACCTTGGCGCCGAATCG
>CAMDCW010000111.1 GCA_945890745.1 Phycisphaera mikurensis NBRC 102666 | reverse complement strand
GGGCTGCATTTCTTCCCGCGCAGCGTCCGGTACCAGTGATCGAAGTGGCGCCATCGTGACGAATGCGGCGCCCGATTGAGCTGCCCGGCTGCAAAGTGAGAGAAATGATGCTCGGCAGCAACTTTGGTCGATCTAGGATGGATGGAGTTGCCATGCAGAATGCCCCTGATCCAGCGCTTGGACACGCGTGCCCGCACTTGGATAAAAACGATCCACGCTGCCAGGATCGATTTCGCATGGCCGAACTTGATGCCATGTACCGCTACTGCTTGGGGGGCTTCTACGGATGCCCAATGTTCCATCGCATCAATCGCGAAGAAACACACCAGCCTCGCGCAGCTCCTGCGCCGCGGACGCAACCGCTAACTATCCATGGACGATTCGCCCGCCGTTCCCGCGACGCCTGACTTCGATCGATCGATCGCGGATTTCATGGTGTTCATTCGTATTGAGGCGGGGCTTGCTGCTGCAACTATTGAGGCCTACGCGCGCGACCTTGAGGGGATGCGCGTGTTCCTTGCTACGCAGGGAGTGTGTGCGCCCAAGGAAGTCACCGTTGATCATTTGTCGGCGCACTTGCGCTACTTGTCGCGCGAGCGTGGGCTGGATCCGATTTCCATCGTTCGGCATTTGGCAACCATGCGTGTGTTCTTTCGCTGGATGCACGCCAATTTCAAGCTCGAGAAGGACCCGGCGCGACTGCTCGAACGGCCGACTACTTGGAAGAAGTTGCCGGGGACACTGACGCCCGGGCAGATGAAGAAGTTGGTGGAAACGCCCAGCGCTGAGCATGGCGCGCTGTGGCTTCGCGACCGCGCCATGTTGGAAGTGATGTACGCGGCAGGCTTGCGTGCCAGTGAAGTGGGCACGCTGAAGATGAATGACTTCAATGAAACGCTTGGAATTGTGAATGTCATTGGCAAGGGAAATAAGCAGCGCATTGTTCCGATTGGTGTTCCAGCGATTGATGCGGTGAAGGCATACGTGGCAGAATTGCGGCCACACTTGACGCGGTTTCCAGATGCGCGCGATGCGTTTCGATTGTTCCTTTCGCATACTGGTCGCCCGATTGAACGCGTGGCACTGTGGCAGATTGTTGGGAAGTACGCCCGCATTGCTGGTATTCGTGGGGTGCATCCACACTTACTGCGCCACTCCTTTGCAACGCACTTGGTGGCGGGCGGCGCTGATTTGCGGGTGATTCAAGAATTGCTTGGGCACTCGGACATCGGCACGACGCAGATCTATACGCATGTCGATCGAAGTCATCTGCGAAAGACCATCGACCGATTCCACCCGCGTGAAGCGCGCGGCGCGGCGTAACGGCATTGTGATGAAGTGGCGGGGGTGCGTGGGTGTCTGCACACCGCGTACGCAAATTGCCGCTTGTTATGCATGGCGTTCGATTTCCGTAGGATCCGCGCCGTGGCAAGTATCGATCCATGTGTCATCGTGATTCTTGGTGCATCAGGAGATCTGACGCACCGAAAGTTGATTCCCGCGCTCTATGAAATGAACCGGCGTGGTGCCATTGACCCGCGCACGCAGGTGCTTGGCGTCAGCAGGCGCGCCAAGACCAACGAAGAGTTCCGCGAGGATCTTGCACGTGACGCACGCAAGGCGCTGGGAGGCGAGTTTGAAGAAGCGGCGTGGCGAGCGCTGGCGGATCGGATTCACTACATCGCTGGCGATGCTGCGACCGCGGAAGCGTGGCCAGCCGTTGTCAGCGCCATTCATGCGCTTGATGCCAAGGCGGGCACAGGGGGAAATATCCTCTTCTACCTTTCGGTGGCGCCGGATCTTTACGAACCAATCATCGGACAAATTGACGCTGCTGACTTGGTGACCGAGGGCAAGCGTTGGTGCAGCGTTGATCCTGCGAAGCGCAGTTGGCAACGCGTGGTGATCGAGAAGCCGTTTGGCCATGATCTTGATTCTGCGCGGGCATTGAACCGTGCGCTGGGGCGCGTCTTTGAGGAAGACGCGGTCTATCGAATTGATCACTATTTAGGCAAGGAAGTAGTGCAAAACCTGCTGGCATTCCGCTTTGCCAACGCGATCTTTGAACCGGTATGGAATGCAAACTTTGTTGATCACGTGCAGATCACTGCATCGGAAACATTGGGCGTTGGTTCACGCACCGCGTTCTATGACCAAACCGGTGCCATCCGCGACATGGTGCAAAGTCACCTGCTGCAGGTCATGGCGTTCGTAGCCATGGATCCGCCGTCAAGCTGGACGCCGGCCATGATCAACGCAGAGAAGCGCAAGATTGTGGAGAGCATTCAAGTGCCTTCGGCAGCACAGGCGTCACGTGCGGTGGCGCTTGGCCAGTACGCGGCGGGTGACATCGCCGGTGTCACGGAAGGCGCGTACCACGAACTTCCTGGTGTTGCTGCGGGTTCCACGATGGAGACGTTCGCGGCGCTGCGATTTACGTTCGACAACTGGCGCTGGGGCGGGACTCCGTTCTATATCCGTACCGGCAAGCGCATGGCCACTAAGCGCACGGAAGTGGTGATTCAATTCAAGGAACCGCCTGCCAATTTGTTCCGTTCGATGAACAAGGCACCTATTCAGGCGGATCGCATGATCATCCAGATTGCGCCGGGCGAAAGTTTCAGCTTGCGATTTAATAGCAAGGTTCCGGGCGCTTCGTTCGCGCTGCGACCAGTTGAGATGGTGATGGACTATCGCAAGGAATTCGGAAACGATTCCGTTGAGGCGTACGGTCCGCTGTTAGTGGACGCCATGCGCGGAGACCAGACGCTTTACAAGACTCGCGAGGAAACGGAAGATGCGTGGCGTGCGGTCATGCCATTCATCGGCGCAGCGAGTGAGCCGTTGCGTGCAGGAATCCACGGCAATTACGCACCCGGCTCATGGGGGCCGCAAGCTGCGGATGAGTTGTTGGCACGTGAGGGGCGCAGTTGGCATAACGGCGCGTGACTCTGCAATTGCTACGCACTAACTGCGGAACGCGAGGAGCAGATTCATTGCATTGAAGATGGCATGCGCCAGCACTGGTGCTGCTATTCGACCAGTGCGCTCATAGAGCATGCCCCAGCCAACTGCAAGAATGAACAGCGTGGTGAGGCCCACTAGGCGCGAGCCTTCCGTGAGTATGCCCCAATGCACAATGGCAAACAGGAAACTGGTGATCACGATGGCGGTGCGTGTTCCTAATCCGGTGGCCTTTAACCCTTGCTGTAACAGCCCGCGATAGACGAATTCCTCGGCGATTGGCGCAAGTACTACTGCGCTTGCAATGGTGAGCCACCACCACACATCATGGGCTCCAGTCTTGAGCAGGACATCGATTATTTGATGACCAACAGCGGGAGAGGATGTTCCAAACCACTGCTCGATGGCGCCGATCGATCCGCCCACCGCCTGGATCACTGGCGACAGTAAGAGTGCGGCAGCCATCGCCATCATGATTGCTTCCAGTGGCGCGCGCGGATGCTGATGGACACCACCACGCGCTACAGCGGTGGTTGCACCGCGCGGACGGAATCGCCGTGCCAGCAAGATGAACGCCACCACTGCAAGTTGTGCGCCGTGGCCACCGATACCTTGCAGTGCCCTCTGCATGAGTGCTGGGGACTCAGCAGTAACGCCGAACGCCATGATCAGCGCCTGAGCGCCAACGGCAGACGCAAGAAAGGCGGCACCGAAACCAAAGACGCTTGGTTCAGCGCGTAGTTGCCACGCGGGCCCAACGCGCGGCGAGGCGCGGAACCACTCGACGCGCATCACTATTGCTACTGCAAGAATTGCCAATACTCCCCAACCAATGAGCGACCAATTCATGCTCATCGGCGTAGACTCCATCACCTCGCTTACGGGAGCGGCGGCCATTGCCGCATCACCGATCAGCGCTGTACACGCGACAACACCGATGGTTCCCGTTCTCAAGCACATCGTCGAGCACAAGCGCCGTGAGGTAGCTGATGCCAAGCGCAAGGTGCCAGTGAGCGAATTGCAAGAGCGCATCTCTGAACTTGGGCGTCCGCGCAATTTCTTTCGAAGCGTGGTGGACGATCGGCATCCAAATGCCATGCGTGTCATTGCCGAGGTGAAGCGAAAGAGCCCGTCAGCCGGGGTGATTCGCGAGGATTTCGATCCGGTCGCCATTGCACGAAGTTACTACGAAGCCGGCGCGGCTGCGATTAGCTGCCTCACCGACCACGAATTCTTCGGTGGCGACCTCTCGTACATCCATGCGATTCGTGATGTTGTTCCGCTGCCGGTGCTGCGCAAGGACTTCATCATTGACGACTATCAAATCTGGGAGTCCCGCGCGGCGGGCGCTGATGCCATCCTGCTGATTGCCGAGTGTCTGCACGAGCGTGAAATCATTGATTTCCAGATTTTGGCTACGGAACTGCAGATGACCACCCTGCTTGAAGTTCATGACCTGGACAACCTGTGGCGCGTCATCAACCACGTCGGGTTTCCGCACTCGGGGTACGGCCTGCTGGGGATCAACAACCGAAATCTTGCCACCATGGAAACCGACCTTGGGCATGTGCTCCGGGTGGCCGACATGGTGGAGGCTCCCACGCGGCGCGTGATGGTTGCCGAGAGTGGTATCCGGACGCTCGCTGACATGCGCCGTCTGGCAAAGCACGAAATTCACATTGCACTTGTCGGGGAAAGCCTGATGCGCGAGCCGGATCCCGGCGCGGCGCTGCGGGCGCTGCTTGCCTGATAAACCTGCCGGCCACGGACGCACTGCAAGCAAAGAAGTACTGACCGCAGTTTGATCTGCCTGTCGAGCCACCTATACTTCATCCGATGTCCTCTTCCTCTGCAACCACCACGAATCTCAGTTCCGAAGTTGTCACTAACGGCATCCGCATTCGGGTGACGCCGCAGTTCATTCCAGAGACGAGTGATCCGGTGGGTGGTCGGTACAACTTTGCGTACCACGTGACGATTTCCAATGACGGTAGCGAGAACGTAGTTCTGCGCAAGCGTCACTGGACGATCGTTGATGGTGATGGCGAAGTGCGCAACGTGGACGGCGACGGTGTGGTTGGCCAGCAGCCGACTATCGCCCCGGGCGGTCGATTTGAATATCACAGCTTTGCGCCATTGCTCACGCACTGGGGCACCATGGAAGGCAGTTTCACGTTCGAACGTACGGATCACACTGCCTTTGATGCGCAGGTGGCACGCTTCTACTTGGTTGGCATTGAGCCGAAGCGCCGCAAGTGATCGAGGGGCGAATTCCATCAGATCCAGCGATTGCAATCGTTGGAGCAACCGGAGCAGTCGGTGAGGAATTACTGGCACTGCTTGCGGAACGCTCATTTCCTGCGCGAAGCGTGCGGCTCTTTGCCAGCGCGCGTAGTGCGGGTAAGACGCTGCGAGCGCTGGGCCGCGATGTAACGGTCGAACCACTTGCGCCGGGATGCTTCGCTGGAACGAACATTGGGTTCTTTTCAGCAAGTAGTGCCATCAGCAAAGAGTGGGCGCCGCAGGCGGTTGCATCCGGTGCATGGGTGATCGATAAGTCAAGCGCATTTCGTATGGATCAGCGCTACACGCTGGCGATTCCTGAGGTGAACGGAGCGGAACTTGATGCGCTCCGAGTGCCGACGATTATTGCTGTTCCGAATTGCTCAACCATCATTGCGTTGATGGCAGTGTCGCCGTTGCATCGCGAAGCTGGCATTGCGCGGATGGTTGTATCGACGTACCAAGCAGCAAGCGGCGCGGGTGCGGCTGCGATGGCTGAACTGGCACAACAAGCGGGCGACTGGTCAGCGGGTCGGCCGCTACAGACGCCGATCTTTGGTCGTCAGTACATCTTCAATCTGTTCAGTCACGACAGCCCTATTGGCGCCGACGGGCAGAATGAGGAAGAGCGGAAGTTGCTGGAAGAAACGCGAAAGATCTGGCGCGATCCGGACGTTGCCATCACTGCCACATGCGTGCGTGTACCGGTCTTGCGGGCGCACAGCGAATCAATCAATCTGACGTTCCGAACACCCATTACCGAAGAACGCGCGCGGGCTGTACTTGCGGCAGCACCGGGAATTGAGTTAGTAGACGATCGCGCTGCCAACCGATTCCCCGAACCCATCAACGCGACGGGCCGCGACGCAGTACTCGTTGGCCGCATCCGTGCGGACCACAGCCAAGCCGCAGGATTTGGCCTGAACTTGTTCGTCTCCGGCGACCAAATCCGCAAGGGCGCAGCACTCAACGGTCTACAGATCGCCGAACGCCTACTTAAATAGGTGCCGTTCACCCCTGTCCCCATTTTCGGGGCCTCACTGCGCTACCAACAGCGTGAACACCACGTTCTGCCGAACACCCCCATCTGGCCGCAGGCGCCGGAGAGGACAGGGCCGCGCTCAGCGGCCATCCTCGTAAGGCGAATGCGGGCCAGTACGCAGGCGTGATGCAACAACGCAATCAAGCACCCTGCCCCGCGACTTACTTCCGCTGCAATTCCAGCTTCTTGGTCTGCCCCGCGGTCAGCGCCCGCCACACCGGCGCCCCCCGCCACTCTTGGTAGTTGCTACTGGTCACGCTGATGAGAAACGGTGACATGTCTGCCACCGGCATCGGCCCGGTGCGCCCATCCGCCCCGACGACTTTCGTCCAACCATTCGGGTTCGGCGGCAACCCATCGCGCGATTCGCCGAGCCGTACTTCCGCGCCCTGCACCGGCGCCTTGGTCTTGGCGTCAATCACCAGGAAGTCAATCTGCTTGGACTGCAATTTGCGAAACGGAACATCAACGGCACGCGGGCCAGTGATCGTTCGTCCATCAAAGGCAATCACGGCGTTCTGGTACCCGACGAGGCGAATAGTGATGCTGTTGCGAAAGCCGGAAATCTGGTCGATGGTGACTTTGCCGGAAGCGTCCGTCTTTGCGACTTGCAGCGGTGGGAATCCCCAGTCGGCCTCCAAGCCCGGCTGCGGCAGGTACAGGAATGTTGCGCCAAAGACTTCCGCGCCACTGATCGGCGCGTTCGTTGCGGAGTCGAGCACGGTGAGTTCCATCGGCTCCCGACGCACCGGGCGCAGCTTCACTTGATACTCGTTGTTCGGCGCAGACTTGATCTCCTTGAACATCACCACATGGTCATAGCCGCCAACATCCGGCGCAATGGCAACGGATGGCGTTTCAAAGACGCCAAAGATGACCGGCTCGAATCCGGCGCGCAACATGGTGAGATTGGTGTTGGCAGAACCAACACTGACTTCCGCGCGGCCGTCCGGTCCAGTCTGCACAAACTTTGTGCCCGGAAAGAAATTGAAGAACCCGAAGCGATGGCGGTAGACGCGCACGTCTGCAATGGGATCGAGCGATGACTCCGTGACGGCGTGCACCACAATGGGCTTGCCGCAGCCAACCATGATGACGAGCAAGGGGAGGTACAGAAGGGAGCGCAGGCGCATGCTGCAGACGCTACTGCACGCCGCCAGTTCCGGACTGAACAGATGTGCCCGCGCGAACCGGGAGAGGATTCGAATCGAACCCTAAGTCCAGGAGTGCCTGCTCAACCATCTTTCCCGGCGCGAACGAACCCTCCCAAACCAGCAATTCGACGCGGTAAGTGGCGGGCTGGAATCCATCGAGCGCCCGGCTGACGCCCTCGGCTGCACTGACCGCATCGGTCACCGCAAATCCGCTCACGGGGGCACTGATTTCCTTGGTTTCCGGAGTGGCGCGGAAGCGCGAAAGTTTGCCTCCCGAAAGGAGCAGGATGACCGATTTCCGCTGATCCTGCTGGAAGCGGCTGACACGGACGAAACCGCTCGGTGGAGTGGCACTTGCTGATTTCTTAGATGCCTCCGCGGCGAGTTTCTCAAGCACCTTGCGCAGCTCTGCCAGTTTGGTGGCGGCGACTGACGCGTCCGCTTCGCGGCGCTGGGCTTCGCTCAGAAGTTCGACTAATTCCTCTTCCAACTTCTGAAACGCTTTGTTGGCTGCATTCCAGCGAGCGTTCAATTCTGGGTCGCCCGCGGGCGGCAGTGCGTCAAGTTTGGCTTGCAACTGCTGGCGTTGATCTTCAAGGTCACGCGCTTCGCGAACCTCCGCCGCATTAGGAACTGTGGCATCTGACTTTGAATCACTCGATCGCCCAAAGAGCACCACCATCAACAGAATAAACATGACGACACCGAGCGCATTGGTAATGGCATCCAAGAACAAATCCAAGGGATCACCCGCGAGCGATGAACTCTTGCGGCCACCCCGCCGACGACGTCGACCACCTGCACTCATGGTGCACCTCCGGCAGGAGACTTGCCCGACTTCACAGCCTCGCTCGGCTTGTCGGCGACCGCTGGCAGTGTCAACGGCACTGGGCCCGTGGATTCGGATGCGCCATCCAAGAATCCGCCAGCGGCTCCGTCCCACAGTTGCCAACCGACCTCGTAACCACGGCGAATCAATGCATTACGCAGCGTTTCAAAGCGCGGGATGGCGTCCTCATGCACGACAAACACGATGTATGAAGTATCAGGCAGTCGCTTGGCAAGCGCGCCAACAATGCGCGCGTCGGCGTTGGGATCCTTGAGGTCGGCAATACGGACTGGTGTGCGAGTTGCATCCAGTTCGCCAAGCACTACGCCACTTGTCATTGGCTCGACGAATACCGGAGCTTTGGGGTACTTCATCCCTGGGCGGAACTTCACGCGCTCGCGCAACACCTGCGCCTCTGCGGCGCGCGTAGCAGCAACAATGCGCTCACGAAGTTCTGCAATCTGCTGAGTCGCCGCCGCTTGCTCCTCAGTAATGCGCTTCATTTCTGCATCAGTATCCGATAGGCGCTTACGCGCGCGCTCCATCAACATCGCCTTGTCTTTGATGCTGTAATCAAGCAGATCCACCTCGGCCTTCGTTACATCGCGACCGCCTTTACGGTCGTCGATCGAGCGCTGCAAGATTGCAATCTGTTCGCGAAGCACCGGGACGCGGGCTGCTGCGACCTCTGGAGTCGGCGCGCCACTCTTGCCGGGCGTTGCCTGCATCTCGTCCGTCAGACCATCCATGGCAATGAGCAGCGCCACCAGAATCAGGATGCCGGTGAGGCAAGCCATGATGTCTTGGAAGGAAAACAGGCTCAGCGGAGCCTCTTCACGCTTCTTGCGTCGTCCCATGGGTCACTGCCAATCGGTGAGTTTCAGGCGCGAAAGCACATTTTCAGTAGTGAAGTCAGTAATGCCGTCGAGCAGCGCCTCTTCGCGCTTGTACACCCACGTGGAAAGAAGCTGGATGATGACGGCGGCGACGAGTGCAACAAGCGTTGTCTCAAAAGCCGTAGCCAAACCACCAACCACGGGTCCGAGTTTGCTCTTGATGCTGCCGGCGTCACTACCAGTCTGCGTCAGAACATCGGTGAATGAACCGATCGCCTGCGATAGACCAACGACGGTGCCAATGAAGCCAAGAATCGGAATGGTCCAGATGAGCGAACGAATGACTGTGTAGCTCGAGTCCAC
>CAMDCW010000110.1 GCA_945890745.1 Phycisphaera mikurensis NBRC 102666 | reverse complement strand
TGAACCCCGACTGACTGCAACCTATGACCATGCATCCGCATAGCACCCCGCCCCACGCCGCTGAAGGAGTATTGCTCTCCGCGTGCGATGTTGTTCGGACCTACCGCATGGGTCGTGTGGAAGTGCCGGTCCTCAAGAGCGCGTCGATTGATGTGAAGCCGGGCGAGTGGGTGGCGATCTTGGGCTCAAGTGGCAGCGGTAAGAGCACGCTCTTACACCTCCTTGGCGGACTTGATCGTGCGGATTCCGGAACGGTCACCTTTCGGGGCGAGCATGTCGGCGGCTACAGCCAGTCGCGCCTTGACCGCTATCGCAACGAACACATTGGGTTCGTGTTTCAGTTCTATCACTTGTTGCCGGAACTGAATGTTCTGGAGAACACGCTGCTGCCGGCCACCATTGGTATCGGGCGCTTTGAGTGGATGCGCCGCCAAGGCGAAATTCGTGACCGCGCACGCATGTTGCTGGAACGATTTGGACTTTCGCACCGCTTCCGGCACCGGCCAGCAGAACTCTCCGGCGGCGAGCGGCAACGCGTTGCCATTGCGCGTGCCCTCATGCACAATCCGGACGTGCTGCTTGCCGATGAACCAACGGGAAACCTGGACGCCAAGACCGGCGACACCATTCTGGACATGATTGCCGAACAGCATCGTGCCGGGCTGACCGTGGTGATGGTGACCCACGACCAGTGGATTGCCGCACGTGCCGATCGCACCGTGCATCTGGTTGATGGACGCGTCGCCTGAAGTACCTACACTGCCCGCATGAAGCGAAGTGCCAGCCTGACCACCGCCATGCATGCCCGCGCGTTTATTGCGTTGGCAGCATGTGCAACGTTGGCTGCATGCACGCGCAATCCGTATGAAGATCCGATCTGGTACTGGGCGCCGGAGCCTGGCGCCACGCTGGTGCCGCGCGTGCAAAGTGGCCCGCGCAGTTTGGCGATGTTCCGAGGAGATAACGGCGCGCCGCTCGATTGGTACGCGCTCTCCAGCGGCATCCGCTGGGCGGACATTGTGGTGGTTGGTGAACAACATGATGACGCCAATGCGCACGGAGTGCAGCAGGCGATCGTTGATGAGGTGTTCGCCATGTGGCCGGGCAGCGCCGTCTCCTTGGAGATGCTGGAGCGGAACGAGCAGCCGATTGTTGATGCATACCTCAACAACCAAATCACCGTGACGGAATTCATCGACCGCACCGAGTCACGCGACTGGGCAACCACGGGTTCGTGGGAGAAGTTCTATCAACCAGTGATTGATTCGGCGAAGGCCGCGCACGCGCCAGTGATCGCTGCAAACGCACCGCGCGAGTATGTCCGTCGCGCGCGTACCGAGGGCTATGCAGCGCTCGAAGCGCTTCCCGCTGAAGATCAGGCGCTCTTCTCCATTCCGGAGCGCGATCCACCAGACTCGTACCGCGAGCGATTCAAGGCGCTGATGAGTGACAATGGCGCAAACGCTGTTGATGAAGAGAAGCTTGATGCAGTACTGCGGTCGCAGCGACTCTGGGACGCAACGATGGCGGATTCGATCGTGCGCGCCTACCACGCTGCGCCATCCGGTGGCAAGATCGTTCATCTGGTGGGTCAATTCCACTCTGAAAATGATGGTGGCCTGATCAGCGAGATCCAAGCACGCGCGCCGTTCGCCAATGTGCTCACTGTCACCGTGCAGCGCGGCGAGACGCTGGCGCTTCGTGCGGAAGACAAGAACAAGGCGGACGTGGTGATCTACGGAGTGAACCAAGCGCCTGCGTGGCGCAACTTCCAAGCTGGCCCGGAAACTGCTGCGCCGGTTGGGCCAGCCGCTGCGGAAGCAGTCATGCCGACCTGGGGCTTCGCGTACTAGTTCAGCGACCGGCGGTCGAAATACTGCCTGAGCGACACGCGCAACGTCACCGACCCGCGCGACATCCGCGCCGGTGGACGTCATCCGTCAGTACAAGTCCAAATTTACTTACTGAGCAACTTGTTCAAGTCGGCCTGTGAGTCAACGACCTTGAAGAGCTTGTCCATCTTCATCATGGCCATCAAACTCTTGAGGTCCTTGTTCAAGCCAAACAGAACTGGCTGTGCACCAACGGCGGCCGCTGCATTGCGGGCGCCGATGAACATGGACAGTCCCATGGAACTCATGAAGGAGACGGCGCTGAGGTCAAGAACCAAATACTTGATGGTCTTGAGCTTCAGGTACGGGCCAATGTCCTCTTGGATGATCGGGGTTTCGCGCTGACCGATGTTCGGTCCGGCAAACTTGATCGAAACCAATGGGCCGTCCCATGCAACTTCAGCGAGCGGAGTCTTCTTGCGGGTGGGTGGGAGTTCCATGTGAGTGGCGGATTATACCACGCCGCCACGGTGCAAATGAGGCTGCACCGCGCTGCAGAACTAACGACTTCGCAGCATCGCAGGCACTAACAGTCCGCACAGTTCCATGGCACCCGGGGCACCACGCAGCCATGCCACCGAACCCTTTCGAAGGTCAAGCCGGAGTCCGGAATCAGAGGAAACCAAAGCAGACACCAGATGCCCGAGCACGGGTTCGTGGCCAACGATGGCGATGCGCGCAACTACTGGCTGCTCCGATAGGAATGCGGCGATGGCGGCCACCGAGCCCGCATCGGAACCTTCAAGCAATTTGGTCCGCGCCGGCTTTGGCCATCCCGCGTGCGCCTGCAGAATGCGCGCGGTGTCCCACGCCCGCAGCCAGCCGCTGGAAAGAACCATGTCAACACCGGGGCGCCACTTGCCAACACGGCGCGCGACGCGCTCAAATTCACGCGCCCCTTCGCGGGTCAGCGGCCGAAGCGAGTCATCGGGCCATTGCTCCGGGTCACGATCGGCGGCCTTGGCATGACGAATGACGAAGAGTTCCATGGATTCATGGTACTGTCGAGCCCTATGGTGAATGAATCGATCGCCATTGAGAATGCGCGCATCGTCAGTTGCGTGCCGCCCGCAGGCGGTGGCGCCCTGCGCGGTGGTGCGATGGGCGCATTGCGGGTCATCGAACGCGGACATGTGATCGTGGAGAACGGGCGCATTGCGGCGGTGGGCGCGGGGCCGGCGGTGACACGCGCGGTCTCGGCGCGCATTGATGCTCGCGGTCGAGTGCTCATGCCTGCAGCGGTTGATTGCCACACGCACGCGTGTTGGGCGGGCGAGCGCTGGGGCGAGTGGGAACAGAAGCGCGCTGGTGCTTCGTACTTAGAAATTCTGAAAGCGGGTGGCGGCATCCTCTCCACAGTGAAGGCCGTGCGCGCGGCGCCGCAGGACGCGCTGGCATCGCAGCTCGCTGAGCGCCTGGCGGAGATGCGCGAGCTCGGCACCGGCGCGGTGGAGGTGAAGACCGGCTACGGCCTCGACACCGCCACGGAACTCAAGATGTTCGAGGCCATCCGGCAGGTGGCGAAGGTGCTCCCCATGATGGTGGTGCCCACGCTCCTCCTTGGCCACGCGGTGGACGCGGACAACCCGCGCCAGCTTGATGACATGTGTGCCCTGCTCGAGACGCTTGCCGACCGGCAGCACGCCGGCAGCGTGGCGGTGGACGCCTACTGCGAGGAAGGCGCGTGGAGCGTCGCGATGTGCCGCACGCTCCTCGAGAAGGCCAAGCGCCTCGGCTTCGCCGTGCGCATCCACGCCGACCAGTTCAACGCGCTCGGCGGGCTGGAGATGGCGCTCGCCCTCGGCGCGCGCAGCGTGGACCACCTGGAGGCAAGCACGCCCGCCGGCATCGCCGCACTCGCCGCCAGCCGCGCCATCGGCGTCGCGCTCCCCGCGTGCGGCTTCGCGCTCGACGGACGCTTCGCGAACGGCCGCGCGCTCATCGACCAGGGCGGCGCCCTCGCCGTGGCAAGCAACTGGAACCCGGGCAGCGCCCCGAGCCCCAGCGTGCGCTTCGCCGCGGCGCTTGCCAGCCGGCACATGCGACTCACCGCGCACGAGGCGATCGCCGCGGTCACCTGGAACGCCGCGTGCGTCCTGGGCATCGAGCACCAGGCCGGCGCCATCCGGCCCGGCATGCGCGCCCTGCTCCAGCTCCTGCCCCACCGCGACGAGCGCGCCTACATCCACGAAGTGGCGGGCGCAGGGCCGGACGTGACGATCATGGGCGAGGACGTGTCGGTGCGGGTGGCGTGAGGGGGGGCGGTCTGCCGGTCGCCAACGCATCAGCGCCGGGGCTGCTGGGGGACGTATTGGCTGAGATAACTCGCAGCAAGTTTGGCTCAGGAATCAGGGAGGAGACCAAATGCGCCGGATACCAAAATCCGGCTTGGTACGGTTTCAGGGGGAAGGTCATGTGGAAGAACAGACCAATGAGAGCGACTCCGTCAGAAGATCAGGGGCCTAAGAGCCGTTGCAGGGCATCTGAAGAACATTCGAGCGCAGCTCGACTTGGAAGTCCTTTGGAGACTCTCCCGCCGCTCCAAAGGAACACCACATGCGGAACTGTATGTACTTCGCCTCATCCGGCTTCGAGACGGAGCGGCGATTGATGTAGGGAAGCCGAAATCGCTCGGAAGTGCCTGGCCCGATCTTTCGAGCATCCGTCGCAGCGTTGAAAGGCCCCTTCGGCGGCGAAACGGGAATGAAGGGCAAGGGCTGCCCCGATTTGCTGAAGGCGGTTCCGCCCACAACGAACGCGAATTCATTCACAAACACCGAATCGGCAGTTTGGTTTGCAACTGTAGCTGTCAGCTCCAGCTGGCCGTCAGGACCAGGCTCCCAATCGCATACCAACGAGACATCTACACGTTCTGCACTCGGCGCGGCCGAAGCCGGGGTGGCGTTCGGCCGTGTTGCTTTACCGGGATCGGACGGCCGGCATCCCAAGGCCATCACGGAGATCAGCAGCACGGCCACGCGCAATTGCGGCGTCCAGATCCGCCTCTCTCGAAAAACCAGCAGGCACTTTGCCATTGTTCAACCAGCCTTCCTTGTCGAGGGGCAAGGATCTGCGGCATTTACTGCTTTGCACTTGCCACATCCATTGAGACGTTCGGCGTATGGAACGATCGCTCTCATGTTCCTTGGCATCACCGGCTGAGATTGGTCCCCCATGATCCCTGGAAGTTGCCCGGGTGCCATGGATGGATCACCCACCACCCCACCATACTCATCTATGTTCCCAAGCATATGGCCAAACTCGTGGCATATCTCCCCATTCTGAAACTGACTCCAATCCGTCATGCTCGTGGTTTCTCCAGCACGAAAGTGGGGAGGTGCAGTCGCACCCGGATCGACGGGCCTAACGACGTGGTGCCTCCAATTCGGATCATCTTTCTTCGGGCCGACGCTAAACTCGACATTGATCAAAATCTGGATTCCATTCCGGCAAATCCGAGGATTATCGCAGCAGGCTTTAAACCTTCCCACGGGAGTTCCTCCACGATTCTCTGGGCCCCAGCACTCCAAGATCGCCGTCTTCCAATAGGAGAGCGTTACTGCGGATAGCTGATTGAAGGGGTCATTGACTTCAATGTTCACATCAATCCGCAATTCACACGACCCGGGACTCATGGTCACATTGAATTCTGAGTTCCAACCGTGATCAGCTGGCTTCATGGATCGGGGTTCGATCGCCATGTGTTGGGATAAAGTCTCCTTATGCCGTATTACGATGGCTCCTGATGAGCCTGCCGCATGGTTGCGAAGTCCCGCGCTATCGCTAAGGTTTGACGCGGAGGAAGAAAAGGCCTCATACATCGAGGCTGCGGCAGGTTCATACCCCGCCGGATCCCTCTCGATCCATCGTCCCAGCCCCGTCTCGTAGGTCCGGAACCTCACCGTGTACAGCCCGCTCTCGCGGTCGAAGACGTAGCCGTCCCAGCCGATGGGGTTGTCGATCTCGGGGCGGCTGAGCGCCCCATCCGGCTGCGCGGCTTGGAAGTCGCCGAGCAGCATGGCCAGATCAGCAGAATTGACCACGCCGTCGCGATTGAGGTCCGCCGGTGACTCATACGTCGAGCCCCCGATCGTCCCCGAAGCACCGAGGAGCAAGCCAATATCCACACTGGTGACCGCGCCGGAGTAGTCGCCGTCGATGTTCGCATACCCGCGGTGCAGCACCATGACATCAATGTACCCGGTACCCCACACGATGGAAATGGTTCAGAAGGGTTTCAAACTCAGTGAACTGCCCGCCACGCTCCGCCTGTTGGCGTACTCGTAATTTGAAAGCCAGCGTGTCGGCCCCTGGGCGCCGGGCGGCGCACTCGCGGTTTCCGTAGCATCCGCGACCCGTGCTCGTCACCGACCCCAAGGACATCCTTCATGCGGAAGCCGCGGCAGAACGCGTTGTAGAAGTGCACCGCCGGCTAGTGAAATTTCTGCGCGTGGGGCTGACACTTCCGGAAATCGATTCGTTTGTTGGCGCCACACTCAAGGACCTTGGCTGCTCGAGTTGCTTCCTTGACTACGCCGTGCGCGGTCACCCGCCCTATCCAAGCCAAGCGTGCCTGAGCCCGAATGCGTGCGTGGTCCATGGAACGCACACCATGACCCGCGACCCGGTGCGCACGGGCGACATCCTCTCTATTGATATCGGCGTGCGCAACAAGGGCTGGATCGGTGACGCCGCGTGGACCTACTCATTCGGCGAGCCGGACAAGCTCACGCGCGCCCTGATGGAGAGCGGCAAGGAAAGTCTGCGCCGTGGCATTGCCGCGATGCAGCCACAGCGACCACTGATTGACTGGGCGAAGGCGGTTCAGAAACACGTTGAGAAGGAATGCGGATTCCACCTGGTGCGCGGTCTCGGCGGGCACGGCATTGGTCGCGAACTGCACGGGCCTCCGTTCATCTCGAACGTGGTTCCCACCTACCCCGGCGAATGGGGCGAGGCGTGGAAGCCGTGGGTTCCGGGCATGTTGGTGGCAGTGGAACCAATGATTGCGATCGGCACCACCGAAACACGAACCAAGGGTCGCGAGTGGCCCATTTGGACCGGCGATGGATCGCTGGCGGTTCATTATGAGGCGGATGTCCTGATTACTGCCAAGGGACCACGCAACCTCACTGAGGGCTTGTTTGAGATGCCCGACGTGATCACCGCCTGAGCAGCGCAATTCACTCGCGAATGGCTATTTCTGGGTCCGACGGGGTGTGGTGACTGGCTGGGAAGGCCACGAGGGAAGAATGCTCCCTAAGGATCAGACTCGCTTGGGTCTAAATTTAGATAACTTAATCTAAATGAAAGACTCACTTGAGTGACAGGTCAAGGCGGGTTGCGTCGTTCAAACGATTGGCGCAAGTGGTCGCCGATATTTTGGCGATGCGCCGTTCCCAGCACGCTGTGCTGAACCTGGAATCCCCGCAAGTAGTTGAAACAATCTCTGAGCCGTTCAACTGCTCAGTGTGGGAAATCGTCCGTCGGTTCGGCCGACCAGTGATTCTTGCTGAGGTGGCGGTGGTGTCCCACAGCACGCCCATCGTTGTGCAAGCGGCGCTCGAACGCCTTGAGAAACTCGGACTCATCACTCGGACGCCCGCCCGCGGAGTTCGAAAGCTTCCCACATACAAAACAAACTGCGACGCATTTGTGGTGAGTTTCAATTCCGAGCGATCTTCTGAACGCGAAGCCGCATCCGCTATCAAAAAGAGATTCACGGAGCACATCCGCCAGATCATGGCGGCAACCCAGGCCAAAGACTCGACTGGCCACAGCGAACCGTGGTCGTCTACTACCTGCGTGCCAATTCAGTTGACGGCCACGGACATCGCAGAGCTCAGCCGCATCATCAATGTGTTCAACGAGTGCATTGACCGCATCCGGGAGCGTTCCACAAAGATCGATGCATCCGAGTCGCAGGACTGCAACTATCTGGTCAATATTGAAGTGCATCCCACTCGGGCTGCAGTGCTGCCACTGCCGGCAATGCACATCGTGCCGAATCATGAAGTCGCAGACACGGTCACCAAGGTTCTATCTGCGCCCATGAACGCCCTTTCGCCGCGTGAGCGCGAGGTGGCTATTGAACTCGCGCGGGGGCGTTCGCGACCTGAGATCGCAAGCCAATTTGGGGTGTCTATAAACACCATTGCCACGATTGGCAAGCGAATCTACGCAAAGTTGGGCGTGAATCGCCGCGCGGAATTGGCTGCGCGCGTGAACAGCACCGCCCGTTCGAGCGCTGAATAGGGAAATTTCCTCACTTCATTCCGCGACTCGCGCCCGTGTATTCCGTGGATGATTTCATTGCACAGCGCACTCCCTGAGTACAGTGCGATGATGGCAAAGGCGAAGTTAGCACCAGGCCCGACTCTTGATGTTCAAGACGATCGCGTCGCTGAGATATTGGGGGTTCCATTCAACTGCTCCGTCTGGGAATTGGCGCGACGCTGTAAGTCGCCCGCGTCACTCGCGGAGATCGCAGCACTCTTGCGTGTCGATGCCGCATCCGTGCGAATCGCACTCGACGAACTTGAATCCATCGGGCTCATTGCACGCCTTCCCGCGGGGCGCAAGACTCGGAACGCCACGTACCGCGCTACACGCGATGAACTCGTCGTTGAATACGGACCATCCGATGCGAAGGACCATCGCAAGGTGACCGCCATGAAGAAGCGGTTTCAGGAGCACTCCAACAAGATCATGGACGCGGCCAGGCTGCCCCTCAACGCGCAGCGAAATGACGAGTGGACATTTCAGCACTTGGGACCCGCGCGACTGAGCCCGGGAGAGATGAAAGAGTTCCAGTCGATGATCCGCGGCGTCCGCGACTTCCTTGATGGAGTATCGACGCGCACCAGAATTACTGATGTCACTGAGAGCCAAGACTGCAATACTCAGGTTGCGATTGAGGTGTTCCCAATTCGGACCCCTGTTGCACCACTGCCGAGGGTGATCTTCATCGACCGCGCGAAAGATGGCAAGGCCGTGGCACTCGTCCGCAAGGCGCGCATGAACAACCTCTCCCGACGGGAACGCGAAGTTGCCCATGAACTCGCCCGTGGGAGTTTGCGGCCGGAGATCGCCAAGCAACTTGGTATTTCCGTGAACACTGTTGCAACCATTGGTAAGCGGGTCTACGCGAAGTTAGGCGTGAAGCGACGGGCCGAATTAAGCGCCAAATTGCGTAGCACAATGCAGTAGGAATCTTCCCGCACACCCCGCGCCGCGGTGTTCTATCCTGCGCGCCATGATCACTGCACTCACTTCACTCATTGCGCTCACGGCGACCGTTGCAGTCGCCATCCCGCCCGCAACCCGGACTTCACCAACCACCGACGACTACGGTGGTACCAAGGTCACTGACGACTACCGCTGGCTTGAGACATTGGAGAAGGACTCGCCCGAAGTCAAGACGTGGACGGACGCGCAACTGCAGAATCTGCGCTCCACACTGGACCCGCTGCGCTGCCGCGATATGTTGACCACGGAACTCACGCCGCTGATGCAGATCACCTCGTGGAGCGTTCCGATCATTCGCGGGCCCGGCTACTTCTATGCGCAGCGCGATGGCCGAATGAACCAGCCCGCGATCTATGTCCGTAACGG
>CAMDCW010000109.1 GCA_945890745.1 Phycisphaera mikurensis NBRC 102666 | reverse complement strand
CTTGCGGTTGACATGATCGATGCCCGCCTGCGCAAGGCGCCCAGCATTGACTACGTCAACTCCCGGATCACCGTGCCCGAGCAAATGCGCGTGGCCACCTGGGCGATGCCCACCACCGAACTTGCCGGACTGGTGGAAGGCCGCGACGCATTGCCGATACTCGCCTCCGACGCCGGAACCGGATCGGTACTTGCCGATGCCCGACGCCGACTTGATCGCTTGGTATCTGAGGGACTCTTCATGCCGCGCGAGCAGGCCGAGCGTGAAGGCGCCGCCGCGTTTCTTGAATTGGCTGCTATTGCCTCGGCCGCACCCGACGCACCAGAATTTTTGGGCACGCCGCGTGAGACGCGCTACCTCACCAGCGATAGTGGCCGACTGCTGTTCATTGGCGTCATGCCGCGCAAGGATTTTTCGCGCTTTGAAGTGATTGACGAACCACTCGCAGCCATTCGTTCCGCGATGGCTGAGGCGCGCGCTGCGAACCCTGATATTTCTATTGGATTGACTGGCAAGCCCGTTCTGCAAGCAGACGAAATGGCTACCACCAACTCCGACATGAATGTCTCCAGCATTGTTGGGCTGGTGCTCTGTACTGCCCTCTTTATGGGTGTATTTCGCGGAATCAAGTTGCCGCTCTTGGCGCTCTTGGCATTCATGGTTGGTTGTGCGCTCACCTATGCAGCCGCGGCACTGATCTACGGCCGACTCAATCTGTTGAGCATCGTCTTCATGCTGGTGCTGGTGGGTGTTGGCCTTGACTACGGCATTCATATGGTGGCGCGTTACTTGGAAGCGCGTCGACATCTGCCTACGGTGCCGTCCATCATTCACATGATGCGCACCGCGGTGCCAAGCAACTTAGCGGGAGCGCTGACATCGGCTGGCGTCTTTCTACTGGCGTGGTTCACTGAATTCCAAGGTCTGCGTGAATTGGGAGTGGTGTCCGGTATTGGGCTCCTCCTGACGCTGGCCGCCATGGTGGTGATGCTGCCAGCACTGCTGGTGATCTTTGATTCGCGTCTTGTGAAGAGCAACGAATCGAGCGCGTCACGTTCGGCATTCTTCTCGCAGCGCGAAGGCGTCGACCGCGCGCTGCGCCCCGCTGCCGCATGGCGCGCCGTAGTGATTTCCTGCGTCATGGCGTTGGCGGCTGGCTGGTACGGATTCACGCACATTCGATTTGAAAGCAATCTGCTCAAGCTGCAAGCCAAGGGCTTGGAAAGCGTGGAGTGGGAGCATCGAGTGATTGATGACTCTGCTTCGGCAAGTTGGTTTGGCGCACTGATTGTTGGATCAATGGAAGAGATTCCGCCGCTCGCTGAGCGCCTGCGCGCGCACCCGGAAGTTGGACAGGTGCGCAGCGTGCTTGATGCGGTGGTCATGGATACGCCGCAGCGCGCAGCCCTTCGCATGCAGTTTGCCAACGCCGTGGAAGCCGCACCGGCCCGGCCCCGTCGTGCCACGGAGTGGGACGCGGACGGAATACGGAGCGCGGCGCAACGACTGGAAACGCTCTCACGCTTTGCTGAGGGCGAAGCCGCCAACGCGGCAGGCAACATGCGCGCGCTGGCGCAGCGGCTGCACACCGTGGCTGACTTGGTGAAGCCGGCACAACGCACACCCGCGGAACTTGAGTTGGCGCGCTCGTCGGTTGACAACGCCGTTGCGCGCAGTCGGTCTGCGCTGCTAGCGATGGCGGAGGGCGCACGTCGCGACTTGCGTACGGCACTTCCTGAGGCAGTGCGTGCGCAAATGGTCTCGCCGGGCGGGCGCTTTTTAGTCATGGCGCACCCCGCCGGCGACATGTGGGAAGTAGCGCCGCTTGAGCAGTTTGTCACCGCCCTGCGTGCCGAAGATCCGCACGCGACGGGTGCACCGATGACTGTCAGCGAATCCATGAAGAGTATGGAACGCTCATTCCTGCAACAGGCGATTCTTGCCACCTTGATGGTGACCATCTTGCTCTGGGTGGACTTGCGCAACGTGCGCGAAACGCTTGCTGCGTTGGCGTCGCTTGCCGTCGGCGTCGCTTGGACGGTGGGACTGATGGCCGCGTGCGGTACGTCCTTCAACCTGGCGAACTTCTTCGCCATTCCCATCATGATTGGATTAGGTATCGATAGCGCCATTCACATCACTCACCGCGCGCATGAGGGTGCGCTTGATCATGGTTTCGGCTCCACGCGCCGCGCCGTAATTGTGACCGCACTCACCACCACCATCGGATTTGGTGCGTTGATCTTGGCACATCACCAGGGTCTTCGCAGTTTGGGAATTGCCATGGCCGCTGGCAGCGCGTGCTGCCTAGTGACGGCAGTATGGACGTTGCCAGCAATGTTGCGAATCATTGGTCTTCGCCCGAAAAACAGCGGTCTTCGACTGGTGGCTACGCAGAGTGATGTGGAGCGACGCGGCGCGGCGTAACGGTTGCCATCAGCGGTTTCGCTGCATTTCATACACGCACGGGGCGCGGACGCGCATACGATCATTCCATGAACACTTCATTGGTTCCAACACTGTTGACGGCCGTGCTACTCGGTGGATGCTCGGGCGGTGACCAGCAGCAGTCCGCGGCTCCCGCAGCGGCAGCCACACAAACGACACAGGTTGCCTACACCGTCACCGGCATGCACTGCAATTCGTGTGCAGAAGCAATCACGGCAGAAGTGGCCACAGTGAAAGGCGTGCGCAGCGTGCAGTGCACGTTTGAATCAAAGTGCGCGGTGCTGGAATTGGACAATCCGGCTGCCCAAGCGGAGGCAGCGCGCGCGATCACCAAACTCGGTTACACCATTGAACCGTGCGCCGTCCCAGTGGCCAGCGCCAGTCAGCCCGCGACCGGCGTGTCTTCCAAATAGACCGCGCACGCTTCGAGCACTAATCGCACCGCATCATCCATGGACGCGGCGATGCGCGCGCCGGCAGCGTGCACGTGCCCACCACCATCAAAGTGCGCTGCCAGGTGATTGACGTCAATGAATGCGCCGCCTGAGTTCGCAGCAGGCTTACTGCGGAAACTCGCCTTCACCAGCTGGGGATCGCTTTCCACCAGCAATACGCTCATTTCCACTTCGCGAACGCCCATTGGTTCGTTGACGAGCCCGGCAAGATCATCCACACGAGTTCCGGTTTCCACAAAGTCTGCGCGCATCAGGCGCATGATGGCCACGCGGCCTCCGCACGCATACGTCAGTGAATTCAGTGCCCGCCCCGTCAGGAGCGGCCGACCGGGCGCATCGCCCTGCTCAATCATGCGATAAAGCCCGTCTTTGTCAACGCCGCAGGTGAGGAGGCGTGCCGCTAACTGAAACACGCGGTCGTCGGCGGCGCTAAATCGGAACCAACCGGTGTCGGTTGCCAGACCAACAAAGATTGCTTCGGCAATGGTGTTGCGCGCGGTGCGGGCGCTGGGTCCAAACGGCACACCCATTTCATCAATGACTGCTACTAACACCTGCGTGCAACTGGCGCAGCCTCGGTCAACAATGCGCATCGGCGCAACTGCATCGCCGCGCGCGTGGTGATCAATTCCAACTACCAGCGCCGGGTGTTCCTTGAGCCAATCACGGCAATGCTCAAGCTGACTCCACGCGCCGGTATCCAGGACCACTGCCAGATCGCAATCCGCACTGGGTATCGCAACGCCGTGATCAACAAAGCGAATCTCGCCTTCCAGCGCTAGGCCGCGGATGGCTCGATCCACTGGCCCCGCCAGGACCGCGTCGACCACGGTGCCCAAAGAGCGAAGCGCGCGCGCGAGCGCGAGTACCGAACCCATGGCGTCGCCGTCTGGCTTGAAATGCGTCGTAAGGAACGGCCGCTTTGCCGCGCGAAGCCGGGCAACAAGCGCAGCATGAGTAACCGTGGTTGAGTATTCCATGTGTTTCTAAAACCGATGTGGACGCTACGCGAGCGCGGCGGTCCGCGCCACATCGGCACGCAACTGCGCAACCAACGCATCCGGGCCGGGGAATCGCCACTGCGAACGCAGCCACTGCTCAAAGTGCACCTCAATGGGCCATCCGTAACTATCAAGCGCCGCCTCCAGACCAAGAACGTGCGCCTCGCACACCCGGCTGCTGCTACCGAACGTCGGCTTGGTACCGACGGAAATGGCGGCGTGGTACTGACGTCCAGCGATGATCGCTCGCCCGGCGTAGACGCCGTCGGCGGGAAGCGCCATGCCGGCAGCCATGATGTTTGCTGTAGGAAATCCCAATAGGCGACCGCGTTGATCGCCCCGCTCCACCACACCTTCAATGGCGTGGGGGCGGCCAAGCAACCGCGCCGCGTCCGCCACACGACCCATACTCAACATCCAGCGAACGGCGGTACTCCGCGCTGCAATCACGGATCCATCGCTCATGGCTTCGTCCACTTCCGCCACCTCAATGGTCTGGAATCCCACGCGAGCACCAATGGCAGCCAGCGTTGTCACATCGCCACTGCGGCCACGGCCGAATCGAAAGTCCGCGCCTTCAGCGATCGCGTCAAAGGGAACCGCCGCGCGGAGGTGCTCGATGAACCCTTCCGGCGTCTCTCCCAGAATTCCACTGCGCGGATCCAGAACGTGGACCGCATCGCAACCGCATGCCAAGAGCAGCGCTTCGCGACGCGCGGATCCGGTGAGTCGGGCGGGCGCAGCCTCCGGGCGAAGGACGGCCACCGGTAGCGGATCAAAGGTCACTGCCACCACCTTGCCCTGCGGACCGGCAGCCGCACGGGCAGCCGCCACCAGCGCTTGGTGACCCCGGTGCACGCCGTCAAAGTTTCCGATGGAAGCAATGATCATGGGTTCAGTGACATGGACTCATGGGCGTACGGAACATGGGTAACGCGGGTAGCAATCGACGAACCAGGCCCGCGGGGAGAACTGTCAGAGAATATCGACAAGCGCCGGATTGCCGCCACTCGGGCGTTCATTCAAAGGATCCCGGACCGATTCCGGCGTCGCCCCGTGGTATGAACCACGAAATGGCCTCTGCACATCCAACAGCAACCGCCCCCGCAAGCACCCAACCGGTCAACATCGTGCCGGATCCAACGGTGCTCGCCAGTGACCTTGGCAAGAGCTTCCAGCGTTCCGCGGAGGAAATCGTTCCATGGTTTGTGGCGCAGATGCCACGCATGTATTTCGAAGACACGTCAGCAACCGAAGTGGCAAACCATCTGCGCGCCATTATCGCCGCGCGGGCGTCCGGTCAACCGCTGCACCTGACGTTGCACAGCGATGACCGCCGCCAATGGACCATTATTCGTGAAGGCAACAAGCCGGGCGTGTTGGCTGAAGTGGTGCGATCGCTGCCCATGAGTCCGTCGCTGCGTGCAGCCAAGATCCACGGTTCGCAGGACGGCGCCATTGTGCTTGACACCTTTGAATTCGGCGAGCGCTCGCCGTTCACTGGCACAACTCCTGAGCAGACTGAAAAACTCAAAGCAACCATCGCGTTTGCCAACAGTCATGCCAAGGACTGGACCGAATCGGCCATCCGCGCATACTTTGCTGGTTGCGCCGCTGACTACATCGCCACGCTGACGCCGCACCGCCTCAACAAGCACCGATTGTTGCTGCAGTCGGTCAGTGGTAGTGAAGGCACCGCCGTTGAGACCGAGCCGGAACTTGAAGGTCAGTTGACGCGCATGACCATCGCGTTCTCCAACGCACGTGCGCGCACCATGCTGGAGCGCTGCGCCCATGTTCTGAGCCGTGGCGGAATCAATATTCAGCGCGCCTACCTTGACCAAGTTGCGGATCCACCATTCGGTTCCGTGACCATGCTCGGGTTTGTCATCCAGACGCAGGACGGAAAATCGGTCGACACTTCCAGCGCTGCTTGGAAGCAGGTTGCCCACGATCTCACTCGAATCAAGTGGATCGATTCCGAATCGATTTGGCTTGCAAATCGCCACGAAGGCATGACGCTTGATGAAGCTGAACTCATCTTGGGTCTGTGCACACTTTCGCATCAGCACCTAGTGCACCGCGACCGCCTGCTGTTTGCCATTGAGCGCATCATTGCAACGGCGGAGCGCACCATCACCACTACCCGGCAGATCGCCGATCTGTTCCGCGCGCGCTTCAACCCCGCCGCACCGCTTGACGATGCGCACTTCAACAAGCGCGCCACCGCCCTGCGTGCCGATATTGGCACCAAGGATGATCCCGAGGGAACCGCCACCGTCTTGGCGGCGCTCCTGGATGCAGTGGAGGCCACCTTCCGAACCAATTTCTTCCTTGCCAAGCGCTTTGGTCTCTCCATGCGCATCGATCCGTCGTACTTGCGCGATGATCGACGTCCGGAACTTCCATACGGAACTTTCTTTGTCATTGGCCGCGGCTTCTTTGGATTCCACAACCGCTTCAAGGAAATCGCTCGCGGTGGCTTGCGTGTGGTGAAGCCGTCCAACGCTGCGCAACACTCACGCGAACGCGAACGCGTCTTCGATGAGGTGTATGGGCTTTCCTGGGCGCAACAGCAGAAAAACAAGGATATTCCAGAGGGCGGAGCCAAGGCAGCCATCCTCTTGGAACCCGAGTCAGACATCACCCGCTGCGTGAAGAGCTTTGTCGATAGTTTGCTTGATCTCATTACTGATGATCCGGCGGTACGTAAGCAAGTAGTCGATCGCTTCGGCAGTCGTGAACTGATTTACTTGGGGCCAGATGAGAACATCACCCCTGATCACATTGAGTGGATCGTCTCGCGTGCTCGTGCACGTAAGTACGCCATGCCCGATGCGTTCATGAGTTCCAAGCCCGGCGCTGGAATCAATCACAAGGTGTACGGCGTCACCAGCGAAGGCGTGAACGTCTTCTTGGAAGTGGCTTTGCGCGCACGCGGTATTGATCCACGCAAGCAGCCATTTACAGTGAAGATCACCGGTGGCCCCGACGGCGACGTCGCCGGCAACATGATCCGCATTCTGAACCGTGATTACGGAAACAATGCTCGCATCGTTGGTATCGCTGACGGCAGCGGCGTTGGCGAGGATCCGGACGGACTTGACCATACCGAGCTGCTGCGTCTCTTTAAGGAGGCGCTGCCGATTGCCAAGTTTGACCCGAAGAAACTAGGCAAACACGGCGCAGTAGTGCCGGTGGAAGCGCCCGGCGGTGTGATGATTCGTAACACGCTGCACAACCGCTTGAAGGCTGATGCGTTCATTCCAGGCGGTGGCCGACCAGCCACGATCAACGAAAGCAATTGGCGCGACTACCTGACCAAGGAAGGAAAGCCGTCGGCTCCGATCATCGTGGAAGGAGCCAACCTGTTCCTGACTCCCGGTGCGCGCAAGGAACTCTTTGCAGCGGGCTGCCTGATCTTTAAGGACTCCAGCGCCAACAAGTGCGGCGTGATCTGCTCAAGTTATGAAATCGGCGCCAGCATGTTGCTTGATGAGAAGAGCTTCATGGGCATCAAGACTGAGTTTGTAGAACAAGTGTTGGTGAAGTTGCGTGAGTTGGCGCGCTTTGAGGCGGAACTATTGATGGCGGAAGGCCGTCGTCATCCGCACACTCCGCTCACTGAACTTTCCACGGAACTGTCCAAGGTCATCAATCAGGCGGCTGACGCTATTCGCGCAGCGATGGATTCATGGACACCCGCGGACCGCGAACTGGCCAAGCAAGTGGTTCGGGAGCACATCCCGCAAAAGTTGCAGGACACTGCCGGCGACCGACTGTGGACCGACATTCCGCAGGCGTACTTGGACTGGATGGTCGCCAAGCGATTGGCATCCGGCATCGTCTACCGCGAGGGCGTCAACTTCCTGGAAGGCGTGGAGCCAGACGCGGTGGCGGCGTTGTCCTTGCGCTACCTGCGGAAGCGCGATGAGAACCGCCGACTGGTGGAACAGCTGAAGGGCTCCACCGCACCGGGCGCCGCCCGCGCTGCCGAGCTATTGGCGCGGGCCGGAACCCGCGCCGCGCTGGAAGATTTCGACTAACGCGGCTGGGATGGCACTTTGTACATGCGACCCCGTTGCGCCGTACCCTGCGCACCGGAGGATTCCTGTGCTCGTATTCGATCGCCCTGCCACTATCCGTCGTCCCGTTTCTTCATTGCTGCTTCTGGCGTGTGCCGCGCTGACCGCCGCAGCTGCAAGCGCGCAAGATCTGCCAACGCAGACGATCTCTGATGCCGGAACCATCGACCGCGTGGTGATCTACCCCACCAGCGCCGCGGTGACGCGCGTCATTCATCAAGATCTGGCGCAGGGGCTTTGGACTGTTCGCGTCACCAATCTGCCAGCGGGCGTGAACGGCGCGCAACTACAAGCCAAGGTGCGCTCTGGCGATGCCCCCAATCCGACCGGTCCGCGACTCCTGGGTGTGGAATTTGAAGAGACCCCCGGCATGGACTTCGCAGGTAGCAAAGAAGGCATCGACCTCGCGGAACGACTGAAGGAAGCGCGCCGACGTTTGGAGTTCACCAGACAGGACCAAGCACAGCTGGCCACGCGCAGCGCCCACGTCGACCAAGTCTCCACGCGCATCACCGCCAACGCCACTGCCGACGGCGGTACGGCCAAGGCAGACCCTGCCAAGGCGATCGAAGGCCTCGCGTGGGTGAATGCTGAAAAGATGCGCGTGATTGAAATGTCACGAACGCTCGCTCAGCGCGAAGACGCCGTGATGAAAGAAATCACAGTGCTCGAACAAACCATGGTGCAACAGGGAAGCGCTGGTCGCACGCAGCGGACTGCCGTGGTGAAGATTGCCGCGCCGCAAGCCACCGCGCTTGATCTGGACCTCACCTACATGGTGCCCAAAGCATCATGGGCACCCGCGTATTCCATTCGCGCTGCTGGTGACCGCAGTGGTGCCACCATTGAGTACGACGCCATGATTGCCCAGCGCACCGGCGAAGAGTGGAACGATGTGCGAGTCTCCCTCAGCACGGCGGATCCAGTGCGGGCTGCGCAGCCAAGTGAAGTGGAACCGGTCTATGTGGATATCGAGCAGCCCATGTACGCCGGTGTCCCAGGCGATAGCAGCGGAATGGTGGGCGGCATGGAGATGGGCGAGAATAAGTTCAAGGATCAAGCCAAGTCCCGTCGCGCAGGAAAGCCCGGGGCGGACCGTGGCCCGGGTGGCGGTGGAATGAGCACCCGCGGGGCCTTCGGTTCTGCAGGCGAACCTGGCGCTGCCGATGACGATGATGGCGAACAAGGCGCCGTGCTTGAACAGCTCGCGCGCGCCGCGAGCGTTTCAGAAGCGGGCATTGCCGCGAGCTTTGAACTGCCGCGCCGCATCAGCGTGCCCAGCGACGGCACGCGCTCGCAGCGCACGCGCATCGCTTCGTTTGAGCCGGATGCAAAGTTTGTCTACGCAGCGCAACCACTGGTGACTGACAGTGTGTTCCTGCGCGGCGACCTGACCAACGCGTCCGCGTTCCAGTTGCTCCCGGGCACTGCACAAGTCTTTATGGGCGGCGACTTCATTGGCGAAACTGCCATGCCTTCAGTGGCTCCAAAGTCTGATTTCAAGGTGTTCTTTGGACCCGACCGCGCCGTGCGTGCAACGCGCGAGGTGGTCTCCAA
>CAMDCW010000108.1 GCA_945890745.1 Phycisphaera mikurensis NBRC 102666 | reverse complement strand
TCCACCGCGCTGGCGGTGCGCGTGTCGATCCGCATCAGCAGGCTCGGCTGCAGTGACCACGCTGTCAGTAGCAGCGCGCTGAGTGCAACAATGATTCCGCGCGTCTGTTGTGCCAGTACTGGCGCCGCCGCCACCGCCGTTGCCACCGTCAGCGGTACCGCGCAGGGAAGCAGGAACCGGGACTTGAGATGTGTTGCAAACATCCAGAACACCAACTGCGCCGCCAGCATCGCCCCGAGCGCAAGACCCATGGACCGCATGTGCCGCACGCGCGGCATACCAATCATGAGCACCACGATCGCCACGCTTCCGATCCAGAACGCAACGCTCCATTGTGGCAGCCACGGATCCGCATCGGGGGCCGCGCCGAATCCTTGTAGGAATCCGGCATCGCCAAGCGCACGCAGGCGCGCGCCGATTCCCATGTCGGCAGCAGCCGCGTGACCGGCGGTAAAGCGTGTCATTTGCTCTTCCGTCCACCATCCATTGCCGGATGAAATGAGCGGCACCCGAAACGGGAATGTCCACGATCCGGTGGCGGCATGATTTCGGATGAGCCACGGCGCAAGTATCAGGAGCGCGGTGAGCGAGGCCGCGCCGGCGCTCACCGCCAACGCCCGTGCGGGGCGCGTGGCACTGGTGGCGCTGGTTGGATGTGCGGTCAACAGTGCCCAGCACGCAAACGGCAGCACCGCCATGCCTGCAGCAACCAACTTTGCACCCACCGCTGCGCCCAGCAGCAGACCCAAAGCGATCCCGATGCGCCACGCTCCGGCTTGCTCGCGCGCGGTCCATGCCAGCATGGCGGCAGCCAGCATCAGGAGGACGGCCATTTCGTTGTAGGCCAAGCTGCCGGTGACGATCACCCATGGAATCCCGAGGAATCCGCACCATCCGATCGCTCGTGCCCACGCTCGCTGGCGCCGATCGCCGCCAGCAATCACCTCAGCCGTGGCTGCCACCATCCACGCGGCGCATACCGCAAGGACCGCGTGCAGTGCTTGCGGTGCCAAGGCCATGTCATGCGCCGGAACGGCGTCAGCGGAGAGCGAGAAGAGTTGCAGGTACGCGCCTTCCATGAAGCTTGGGAAAGCGGAATAGACGTTGTGCCGAAGCGGCTCCAGTGCGCCCGTGGTCAACCACTCCTTTGGTAGCTCAAGGTGGTAGGTAAGCGCGTCGTAGCCACCAAACTCCGTGCTCCACGCCAGTCCGGGCGGCAACGCGGTGGCCAACGCCAAGGCAGCGATCGCCGGCAGTGCACACCAGAGCAGGGGGTCCGCCGCGATGGAGCGCACGCGGAACAGGCTGCCAACAAACCGCGATGACACGTCGGGCCAGCCGGCCAGAATCCAGCCGATCCCCATGCCGATCCACCAGACAAACCGCCACCACGCATGCATCGGCATGAATCCAAGCGTTGCAAACAGGTTGATCACCGCCAACGCGAATGCCACTCCAAGCCCGATGGCCAGCGGGGTCCGGCGTGGGTCACCAGCCTCCATGCGCGGGAACAACACGCGGCGGAGCACCCGACCGTATCCCGCTGCTGCGGCAATCCATAAGACTGAAACGCATGCCGCGCCACCGAACCACACCTTGGTGGGAAACGCACTCCCGGCAAGCAGCACGCCGCCAAGAACCACGCCCGCCAAAGCCATGGCCGCAAACTGCGCGCGGCGGTCGATGGGGGTGTCGGGCAGCGGGGCGATGGCCGTCATGCGGACATCTTCGCAGATCGTTCATGGTTCGGCGACCGCATGACCGATATCTCTGCAGCACGACGGCGGACAGAAGTTCGCCCGCGGAATGCACCGCATCACCCCAGGAACGGAGTTCCACATGAAGGTCCGAACGACACGCTTTGGAGAAGTTGAGATTGATCCCACCCGCCTGCTGGTGTTTCCACACGGCCTGCTGGGATTTGCCCGGTTCCGAACGTTCGCGCTCTTGCAGCCCGATGACCGCGGCGTCTTCTACTGGCTCCAGTCGATTGAGGATCCGGAACTGGCCTTTGTTGTGACCGATCCGACCGCGTGGGCCACTGGTTACACCGTGCCGATCCGCGCCGGTGAGTTGACCGAGCTGGGCCTGGAGCGCGCCGAGGATGCCACCATCTTTGCCATCGTCAACCGCCGCGACGGCGCCATCACTGCCAATCTCCAGGGACCGATTGTTGTCAACGCGGCATCGCGCACTGGCATTCAGTTGGTGCTGAGCGACCGCACCTGGAGCACGCGCCATGAGTTGGTGCGACTGCCCGGCAGCGCGGTTGCGCAAAGCGCCTGAAGACCGCACTCACTACGGACCGCCGACGGATCGTCGGTCCACATTGCCAGCCACGGAAGGCCACCATGCTCGTTCTCTCTAGACACTGCGAAGAAGCCATCATGATCGGTGACGATGTTGAGATCGTCATTGTTGACATTCGTGGCGACAAGGTTCGCCTGGGCGTCAATGCTCCGGCACGCGTTGCGGTGCATCGCAAAGAAATCTACGAATCAATTCGCGAGGAGAACGCGCAGGCCGCGTCACTGCGCGGAGTGCTTGGTTCGCTTCCTGGTGCGCCGTCCATGGCGCATCAGCGCGCCGCGGCCATCTCTAGTATTGCCGCCGCCCGCATCAGCGCATAAGCGGCGCGCCACGGCTCAGTGCGCGCTGCGTCTCAGCGGCGCATCGGAAACACAGCCACCCGCCGCGGTCGTGCGCGAGCCGGTGGCAGGGGCGGAGTGATGGGAAAAGGGACAACGCCCCGCGTGATGCGGGGCGTTGTCATTGGTACTTGCAATCTGTCTCAGGCTTCGCGAGGCGTGTTCAGGCTTGCTCGTTCTGAGCCAGCCGTGAATTCACGCGTCACAATTACGCGGCCTTGGCGGTCTTTGCGTGATGCTGGACCGAGCAGTGCGTGCGTGCCGTGGTGACCAGCGTGTCAAACGTGGCTGGATCGTGGATTGCGATTTCGCTGAGCATCTTGCGATTCAACAGGCAGCCCGCGCGGGACAGGCCGTTGATCAGCAGGCTGTACTTGAAGCCGCGCATCCGGCACGCTGCAGTGATGCGCGTGATCCAAAGTTGGCGATAGTTGCGGCGGCGCAGGCGGCGGTGACGCCACATGTTGCGCAGGGCGCGCATGACAGCGACCTTGGCTTGCTGCTTGAGGCGGCTCTTGGTTCCGTAGTAACCGCGGGCTTCGCGGAGGAGTTTGCGGCGAGCCTGGGTTCGGGCTGCGCCCTTGCGTGCACGTGGCATGGGGTGTCCTCAGTGTCGTGTCCGGCGGAGGCCGATTCGATCGGCGCTTTGGTCCCGACGGACGATGCGGATGTAAGCATCAACGCGGAGTGCGCTGATGCAACGAACAAACAGTTACTTCGCAGCTGGAGCCGCTGCAGCGGCCGTTGCGGCCTCGCGGATCTTCTCGTCTGCAACCGAACGCTCTTCGGAGCGGAGACCGCGGCCGAGAAGCTTCTTCAGGAAGCGCAGGTCACCGCTGCGCGCGTAGCGCGACTTGCGGTAGGACCGCAACTCAGTGCCGGTCTTGTTGCTCTTCAAATGGCGGCTATTTGGGGCCTTGAATCGCACCTTGCCCGTTTTGGTGAGCTTGATGCGCTTGAGCAGACCGCGATGGGACTTTTGCTTCGGCATGGTGATCGTTCCTCAGTGAGTGCCGGCTGAAGGCGCGGCGGGGGATCGGGAAAGATAGCGGAATCCCCGCTTGCCGACAATGGCTTGCAGCATGGAATTCTCGTTATTTGGTCACTGCGACACAAAGTTGTCAGCAGCCAGGCTCGGCCACGACCGAAGTTCAAGCACTTCGCGGCCTCGTTCGTCGCGTGGAAGCCAGATGTTGTCCATGGAACTCGCTGGCGAAATAGTGAGAATTGGCGAGGTCTTCCATTCGATAGCACCATCGCTAAACAACAGATTTTGCCCTGATCCGCGGTGGTTACTGGAATTCACCACGCGGGATTCGGCATTGAATCCCATGCGACGCGCTTCGATCATCGGGTTGGAATCGGCAACCACCACCGTTCGTCCGGGGGTGTCAAGCACAAAGCGCTGTCCACGAGCCGGGACGCGGTATGCAAAGCACGGCTTGCCGGCCGCGCAGGCGGGGCACTGCAATGAGTGAATGTCGTTGTATCCAAGTGCAACCAAGTGCGTCAGGTGTGCCCCATGGTTGGAGCCTGACCAGTCACGCGAACCTTGTCGGATGACCACGATTCCACCTGGAACTTGGAACACCATTTGCGTCGGAGTGGTGGGGGTGTTCTGTAAATAGATCGGAGTGTTGCCATCGATCTGCAGCCCCGATGGCGACAGCGTGCTCGGCTGCGCAGGCGGCTGGGCAGAGAAGAGCGAGCCGACATTTCCAAACGAAGCGACGGCTGGCAGCAATCCTTGATGGTCACGTGCGTACGTATCGAGGCCAGTATGCAGCGAACGCATGTTGTTGGCACACACGCTCGAAAGGCTCTGCTCACGAATGCGCGCAGCGATCGGCAACATCACGCCAACGCCCACCAAGATTAGTGCGGCGACGCTAATGAAGTCAGACAATCGGAAGTTGCGCAAACGCCCAGAATGCATGCGCATCGATGCTTCGCTGGCCGCTTCCCAGCGGTCAATCCGCGCAAGTGTGGCATCGACCAGGGAACTGTCGGAATCGTCAGTTGTGTACGCATCCAGCACCTGCATCTGCCGCACCAGGGCCATTGCACGAGGCTGATCCTCGGCGGCAAGGAGTTGCACCTTTGATGCGTCAAAGCCGTGCTCGGCTAGAAAGTCGAGAACGCGCATGTCTGCTTCGCAGAGGTGCGGCCCGGAGTTTCCTCCGGGCGATTGTTCGGGAGGACTACTCATGCTTTTGATTCCTTGTTCGCGCTTGATGTACGTAATGAACGCGCATCAGCAGTCTTCCATGACTCTGCGAAAGTGGCAACGGCAGCGTGCAATCGGCTCTTGACGGTGCCCAGCGGAACGCCAAGAACTTCGGCGATCTGTTGGTAGCTCATCTTTTGGAAGTAATTCAATTGGAGTACCTCGCGGTACAGGGCAGGCATTGAATCAACCACATCTTTGACGCGCTCGCGCGTCTCGGCGGACTCAAGCAAGTTGTCCGGCACTTCGGCCTTCGACTCCATGATGTCCACCATCCGTGTGCCATCTGGATCGCCGCCGAGTGGGGCATCAAGGCTGACAGCGCGACGGCGCTTCTGCCGTCGATGCCAGTCGCGCGCCTTGTTGGCAGCGATCGTGAACAGCCATGGCTTGAAATGACGCGTGCTGTCGAAGGTGCTTGCTGCCAGGTGAACCTGCAGGAAGGTCTCCTGGAACACGTCGTCGGCAGCCGCGCTTGAGCCCAGGAAGCGCGCAAGGAATCCGTGCAATTCCGCCCGATAGCGCTCCAACAGGGCGGCGAACGCTTGGCGGTCGCCGTCGATGTAGGCAGTCAGGAGGGCTTCGTCTGTGATTTCAGCGGTCGCCATCGGGGAAGGGGCGCTTCCGGCGGTCGCGCGGCGCGGCATAGTACGGGAGGAATGGCACTTTGCCTCGGTTCTCTCCGTAAATTGGCGTGCCCGGCGGGATACGGTCTTGGCAAGGTCGCCCAAGCCGTCAAGCAGGGTGTCAAAGGGAAGGGCGTGGACGGCGCTTCCGTGCGCGGCCAGTAGTTCCTCAAGGGTGATCGCTCGTGCGGCGATGGTCGTCATGAAGGTGCTACGATCCCTCCCCCGACCCGGATCGCCCGAGTTCGGAGTGTTTGTGAAGATTTCCTTTGCCCCCCCAGGAACCCCGGAACCACCATGGCCGTCCCGATTTCCCAGATGTGGACCGTTGCTTCGTACGTTCTCGGACAACGGATCCGTGGAATCAAGCGTTACCCCTTAGTCCTCATGCTCGAGCCGTTGTTTCGTTGCAACCTCTCATGCGCTGGCTGCGGCAAGATTCAGTACCCGCCGCACATCTTGAAGAAGAACCTCAGCGTTGCAGAATGCATGCGCGCGGTGGACGAGTGCGGCGCGCCGATGGTGAGTATTCCCGGCGGCGAGCCGCTCTTGCATCCAGAGATCAAGGAACTTGTTGAAGCCTTAGTGGCGCGCAAGAAGTACATCTACCTGTGCACCAACGCGCTCCTTTTAAAGGAGAAGTTGGAAGCCGGGTTGTTTAAGCCAAGCAAGTACTTGAGCTTCAGTGTTCACATGGACGGCCAAGAAGAGCACCATGACTTTGCGGTGTGTCGCGAGGGAACATTCCAGAAGGCGCTCGAAGGAATCCGCCTGGCAGTGAAGATGGGTTTCCGCGTCACCACCAACACCACGCTCTTTCAGGCCGCCGATCCTGCTTCGGTGCGCGGATTCTTTGACGAGATGATGGAACTTGGTGTTGAAGGCATGATGGTCAGCCCTGGATATGCCTACGACAAGGCCCCCGATCAAGAGAGTTTCCTTGGTCGTCGCAAGACCAATGAGCTCTTTGAGATGATTCTCTCCAACCGCAAGAAGAGCTGGAAGTTCAACATGAGCCCGCTCTTTCTTGAGTTCCTCATGGGTAAGCGCGACTTTGAGTGCACGCCGTGGGGCAGTCCGGCTTTCAACATCTTTGGATGGCAGAAGCCCTGCTACCTCCTGCAAGAGGGGTACTACGACACCTTCAAGGAACTCATGGAAGACACCGCTTGGGAACGCTACGGCGTGAAGAGCGGCAACCCAAAGTGCCAGAATTGCATGGTGCACTGTGGCTATGAGCCAACCGCTGTTGACTACACGTTCTCCGGTGTCACTGGCATCTGGGCAAACGTGAAGGCGCTGGTTGCGCCGCTCTATCCCAATGAGGCTGCAGCGAAGCGCCTTGTTGAGGAATCCAAGAAGCCGCATCGACCCATTGAGCGTTTGGTGCAGTTGGGTATTGCGAAAGATGTCGGCGAGAAGAGCGCAGCGTGAGTGGCGTGCTGCGTCGCGGTGGTCGCGTGGTCATAGCCACGCCCGCGGCAGCAGTCATGGCGGCGGTCTTGCAGGCTGGATGTCATTCCACCGAACCTGTTGGCTCTGACGAGGCGCCAGCGACGCTTCACATCACGGTGCTGGGCATCACGCCCGGTCGTGGTCTGGTGCGCTGTGCGCTCTACGCGGACCGTGCCACGTTCTTGACCCGCGCTGGAATCTCTGAGGGTTTCAGTGTTCCTGCAACGTCCGAACGCGCCGAGTTTGAATTGCATGCACGCTCGGGGCAGGCGGTGGTGGTGTCCGTCTTTCAGGACCTCGACTCCAATGAAGAGCTGAACCGGGGCGCCTTGGGAATTCCCAATGAACCGTGGGGATTCAGTGGCAAGCCGGCGCCGCTGTTGCCGCCGTCATGGAGTGCCTGTGCCATGGTGCCGGTGGCGGGTGACAATCGCGTTGAGATCCATTTGATTGGAAAGGAGCGCTGACCATGGCAGGCTCCGGCGCCAACCAACCAGCCACTATGCCAGAGTCGGTGCGCGCATTGACCGGGCCGACGGCGAGCGCGTTTGCATGGATCGGCGACCGCAGTAGTGATTTGGTGGAGCACGCCTGTCGCGTGCGATTCACTTCGGCTGGCTTTGATAGCGCGAAGTTTGCGGACGGGCCGATGATTCTCTCTGCCAATCATCGGAGCTTGCTTGATACCGCGGCGATTCGCCATGCGCTGCCAGCGACGATCCGTGCACGCACTGCCACCGTGGGGGCGCGTGATTTCTTTTCGCCTGCTGCCACGGATCGCGGAGTGAAGCGGTGGTTTCGTACAGCGCTGTGTGCGTACGTTGTACGGACATACCGCGTGTGCCTGATCGGTCGTGGTGATGACATGGGTGACGGCGTCGAGCGGATCACCGGACTACTGCAGGCAGGTTGGAATGTGATCTTGTTTCCGGAAGGGACGCGGGCGCGGGGCGCAACGCTGGGGCGCTTTCGTATGGGCGTTGCGCACATTGCACGTCTCACTCATGCGCGGGTGCTGCCGATTTGGATTGAGGGGAGTGACGGGTTGATGCCCGTGGGCGGAAAGTTCATCAATCCGGGCCCAGTGCATGTCAACGCGGGGACGCCGATGCGGATCCGCGCGGATGAATCGAATGGTGATTTCCTGGTCCGGATGCGCCAGGAGATTGAAGCGCTGCGCGGCGGTTAGTTGCCCGCGCTGCGCCGTCGGCGGACTGCGAGGAAACTCCACGCCGCGCCGAGCACTGGTGCCGCAAACAACGTCGCAACGGGAGCCATGATTCCGGCAACCCCTCCGATAGCAATCAGCACGATCGGCGCGTTGGTTCGCCAAGCCACCCACACGATGATGGCAACTATGGACGCGGTCACCGGGATTGGCGCACCGAAAGCGGTGAGTGCAGCGACTGTGAAACCGGTGACGGCAACGGTGAACGCTCCCAGCATGTTCATCATGCATTCGGCCATGCTGGTTCGCTTGCCGAGCGGCCACAGCAGGTCGATGCGTGCAGATCCATCACGTGCCCAGCGACGTCCGCTACTGAACGCGCGCACGAGGATGCTGAACACCAGGACCAGCGTTCCTTCAGTCCAATCACGTGCAAATTGATAATGACTTGGCGCAATGGCGACATCGCGATAGATGACCGGTATCTCTACTTGCTGAACACGTGCGCCTGCCCAGACGAGCCGGATGATCGCCTCTTCTTCCCATGCATAGCGGCCGCTGCGGCACTGCAAGGAGCGCGTCATGGCAAGCGGGTACAACCGCATGCCGCACGCTGCATCGCCAACGATTGCTCCGCAGGCGGCGCGTACCGCGAGACCACTGAGAAATCGACCGAACAGCCGCGCGGTTGGATAGTTGCGCGGCAGGGCACGACGATCACCGAGGACCAGCGTCTGTTCGGGGCACTCTGTGGGGAGTGCATTGACAAATGCTGCAATTCGCGCGCTGTCGTGTTGGCCATCGGCGTCAATGGTGAGGGCGTGTGTTGCGCCGTGCTCAGCGGCGGCTGTAAATCCAGCGAGCAGCGCGCCCGCCTTTCCCTGATTGTGAGCGAGTCGGATCACTTGGCCGCGCGCGCCGTTGGCAATCAGCCATTGTTCAGCGATATCCGCGCCGCCGTCTGTACTGCCGTCGTCCACTACCAAGGCATAGAGGCCTTGTGCCTGCAGCCCGGAGAGCACCTCCGGAACCGTTACTGCGTGGTTATAGAGGGGAACGATTCCCACAACGGATGTCATGCGCTGCGTAGGTTAGTCTGCAAAGCAATGGCAGAACGGATTGATGTTGCAGCACTGCTTGCCAACGCCCGAACCGGGGCGCGGGATTCGCACTTTGCGCATATGAATCCAGCATTCGCAAAGTTGGTGGAGTTGATTGGCTTCGATCGCAGCTATGTTCGGGGCGAGGGTCAGTACCTATGGGATGCTCAGGGTCATCGTGTGCTGGACTGCTTGGCGGGATACGGGGCGTTGGCCCTCGGTCGGGCGCATCCAGTTGTGACTGACGCACTGTTGCAATGTCTGACGCTGGCGCCCCCGGCGTGGGTGCGTTGGGAGTTGAACCCACTTGCTGCTGAAGCTGCCCGGCGCCT
>CAMDCW010000107.1 GCA_945890745.1 Phycisphaera mikurensis NBRC 102666 | reverse complement strand
GATTGGCATCGCCGTGGCAGGCGGCACGTTCATTGGGTTTGCCGGTGGTGGCACCCAAGGGCATTGAAACATTGCGTGACGGAATTGAACATGCGTTTCGTCTTGCGAACGCTGGACCGCGCATGGCGGCGATTGTTGCGCACTCCACGGTGCTGCGTTCGTTGGATTCGCCGTCATTGCGCGCGAATCGAATTACGGAGCGCGTGGAGCAAGTGGCTGCCTTGTTGCGCGCGCGACGCGGAGCGCGGACGCCAGAAGGTGATGACGTGTTGCGCGTGGTGCGACGTCTGGAACTCAACCGCGTGGCGGCACTACCGAGTCCGGGCGAGCGTGAGCCGATGGCTTTCATTGCTGTTGGACCTTCGGCGGTTGCCATTCGGCACATTCTTGGTGAATTTGGCTTAGAAGGGCGCGTTCCGGTCCTTGACCTTGGCTGCACGCACCCCATGGACGAGGCGCTCTTGGAGCGCTTCCTGACCCGCTGCAATGATGCCGTGGTGCTTGAGCCGCGCCCCGATTCCGTGGCGCCCGACATTCTGGAAGTGGCCGAAGCGCTCCGTGCGCGCGGTGAACGTCCCGCGCGGTTGTGGTGGGATCGCTTGCCTGCGCGCGATGGTGAAGAAGTGCGCTTAGAAGTGAATGATGGCGTTCGTACATCCATCTTGTTGCGCAAAGCATTGCACCTCTTTAAGTTGGTGCGCACGGGGCTGGAGCATTCGCCGCGGCTTGCTGCTTCGCAGCCGGAACTTGAGCGACTGGAAGTTCCGCGCCGGAGCTTTGGTCTGGGACCAACTGGCGCGATGGATGCGGTCCGTGCCGTCTTTGCCGAGGCCGCGATGGAAGTGGCGCGCATCGATCCGGATGATCCAGAGGCACCGTCGCGTGCGCTAGCACTGGAAGGAAGTGCTTCGCCGCAAGCGGAAATCGTGACTGAAGTTGAACTGTGGGATCGCCGACGCTTTGCGCTTGAAGGTCCTGCTGCCATTCAACAAGCGGCCATTGATCCGCAGCCCACGCTCTTTGTGGTGGTTGACTTGGGAGGCAGCGATGTGGTGGATGTGGAACGCCTGGCCAACGCAGCCGTACCGCTGCGTAGTGCGCCGCGTTTGCACGTAGCGCATTGCGACATGAATGACCGGCCCGGCTTGATTACTGCCATCACGCAGACGGCGCGCCTTGACGGCGTTGGAGTGCTGGTGGCGCATGACGGTCCGCCCGCGCGCCGTGATATTCGGCAACTTGAGGCGGGTGTTGCAGAAGCCGATCGCCTTGGGTTCACACCGCGACAGCGGTTGGTGTGGCCAGCGGATACCGGTTGCGATATTCGTCCAATTTCGCAGGCGGTGTTGATGGAACGCGGTCTGGAGCGCGGGCTTGATCCACTGAAGACAGAGTTTCTGCGGGAGACATTCCCAGCAGGCGATGGGCTTCCGGTAAAGATTGAAGTGCGCGCATTGCTTGAGCAAGTGGAAGTGGTGCGCACGCGCCCGCCGCCAGTGAAGGGCGATGCCGATGCGCGCATTAAACCGCCGCGCCCAGTGCACGCGCGCGAAGGGCGTTGGCGCTGCCATATTGCTGGATATCGCGGGGATCCACCGGGAATTGCTGTACTTGCGTTGTGCGAGGCAGGGCGCTCCATGGGGTACCGCGTGCAGTCGATGTATCACCCGACGCCGATCGGTCCTGGCAGACGCGCGTGGGGTCAGGTGCTATTCACTGGGCAAGACTCTGGGCCGGATGCGCGCGTTCATTCGCCGCAATGCCCGTACGGTGAAGCGGATCTCATTCTTGGGTTTGATGCAGTGGAGACGCTGCGCGCCCTTGGGCCGGATCCGTACTTGCGCGTGGCGGCGCCGGACAAGACTTATATCGTTGCCAACCTTGGTGCGTTTGAAGATCAGGTGCCTACGGAGCTGGCGGAGGCGGTTGATTTGTTGCCGCGCGCGGTGCCGCTTGCCACTCGGCCAGAGGGCGCGTTGCTGGCGGACATCTCCGGCACGGCGCAGCGCGAGTTCCTGACGGACCGCGTGGCGGATTTGGTGGTGTTGGGTGCAGCGTTCCAGCGTGGCTTCATTCCTGTGTCGGTGGAGTCTCTTGAAGCGGCCATGCGGCGATTGGAAACGCGCGGCTTTGGGCGGTCGTTGGAAGCGTTCGACTTTGGACGGCGGTTGGCAGAAGGCTTGGAAATCGCTGAAAGTGACTCAAAAAAGGGCGAAAGCTTGGGGCGCTTGGTGCGTCGCACTGCGCTGGAACTTGAAGCTTCGCGCCGCGGCGGGCGCCGGCGTGCGCGGCAGTTCCGCGAATGTGTGCGCGAGGCGATCGACGCTATGCCGGGCTTGTACGCCACCAATGATGGTCGGCAAGCGCTTCGCGACTTTGTGAACGCGGCGGCGCGTTGCGTGGCATGGGGCGGGGTGCGCCACTTGCGCTGGTACGCCGGACTGGTGAAGGAGCTGTACGAGGCGGGTGCCGATGATCCGGACCGCACGCTGTGCACGTACGGCATCTTGCCGCTTGCAGAATCAATTCTCATTCGTGATGCGCTGTACGTGGCGGCGATGCAAGCGGGCGTTGGTCAGGCGCGGCGCATTCGCGAACGTCTTGGCGTGCGCGCGGCGCGTGGTGACCGCATGAGTCGCCGCTACTTGAACCGCATTGAAGTGGTGCTGGGGCGCACGGTGTGGCGACTTGATTTGCGGTCAAGCGATTGGCCAGCGCAGTTGGCACTCATCTTGTGGCGCGTGGTGCCGAATGAGTTGCGCGGTCAGCCGCAGGAGCGACGTGCGCGGGCAGCGGTGCTGGAGATTCTTGACCGTGCCGTTCATGAGCCGCAACATCGCGCGCACTGGTCAGGCGTTGTAAAGAGCCTGCATGAGCTGGCCGCCGCGCATCGGCTGCATGAGACGCCGGTGCTTGAAATTGAGCGATTAACGGCGAATGCGTAGCCGCGCAGGGAGTACTCGGGCGGGGCTTGCGCTCCGCCTCAGCTCTTCATCGCCTCATGACGCAACTGGCCGCAAGCGGCCTTGATGTCGCGTCCGCGGCTCGCGCGGATGTGTGTATTCACGCCAGCGTCGCGGAGGACGTTCTGGAAGGTGAGCACATCATGGTCGTCGGGGCGCGCAAAGGGCAAGCCGTCAACTTCGTTGTAGCGAATGAGGTTGACGTTGGCGCGGATGGAGCGGGCAATGCGCACCAGCTCCTGGGCGTGTTCGCGCTGATCATTGAAGCCGCCGAGCAAGATGTACTCAAGCGTGATTTCACGTCCGGTCTTTCCGAACCACTCTTGGCACGCGGAAAGAAGTTCGGCCACGGTTGAGTACTCAGCCCACGGAATGATTTGCCGGCGCAGTTCATCGTTGGGTGCGTGCAGGCTGAGTGCCAGGGTGACTGGCAACTCAAAGTCGCACAGCTTGCGGATGGCGGCGGGCAAACCCACGGTACTGATGGTGATCTTGCGCGCACTGATGCCCATGCCCCACGGCGCGTTGATGGTGCGAATGGCACTCATCACGGCGGACGCGTTGGCGAGCGGCTCGCCCATTCCCATGAAGACAACGTTAGAGATGCGCCCAGTGCCCGGCTGCTGCGCCAAGCGCCAGACCTGCTCCACAATGTGCCCGGCGGTGAGATTGCCTTCCACGCCTTCCAGCCCGGACGCGCAGAACTTGCAGCCGACCGGGCAGCCCATTTGGCTTGAAACACAGGCAGTACGCCGTTCCTCGGTGGGAATCATGACGCATTCGGTTTCGCGGCCGGTGGCGACGCCCAAGACCGGCAGAGCGATCCCTGCGCCGGGCTTCGGCCAGCCGAGCAGCAGTTTGCGCGTGCCATCGGTCGCTTGCAGGCTGTGCAGTTCATTGCCCTGCAGGAATGTCATCTCATGCGCCAGCATGTCGCGCTGCGACTTACTGAGGTTGGTCATTCGATCAACGTCGACGACCCCTTTGCCGTACACCCAGTCAAGCAATTGCTTAGCAGCAAACTTGGGCATGCCGCGCGCGCCGCACCATGATTCAAGGGTGACAGCGTCCAGCTCAAAGAATCCAGTGCGCTCGGTAGCACTCACCGGGTAGCGCCCACGGTGAGATCGACGGTGCGGTGCTCAATGCCATGGCGATCAAGCCATGCGCCCATCGCTTCATCAGCGTCCTTGCGCATCACGCGTCGACCAGTTGGGTCGACACCGCGATTGCGCATCAGTTCCTTGAGCGTGCCGGGCAGGCCGAACTCCACTTGCTCGTGATAGACATCGTGCTGTTCCACAACGCCTCCGTGTTTCTCAATGAGTTCCACGATGAGTTGTTGCACCAAGTCTTCCGGTGCGCTGGCGCCGGCGGTGACGAGCACGGTGTTCACGCCGTTGAACCACTCATCACGCAGTTCGCTGCGATCATCCACCAAACGGGCTGGAGTGCCCATATTTTGGCTGATTTCCGTGAGGCGCACCGAGTTGGAACTGTTGCGACTACCCACCACCAGCACCAAATCAGCCTGCGGCGCGAGCGCGCGCACGGCGCGTTGGCGATTGGTAGTGGCGTAGCAGATGTCTTCGCTCGGCGGCTCCTTGAGCCCCGGGAAGGCCGCCTTCAGTGCAGCAATGATGATGTTGGCATCGTCCGTGGAAAGCGTGGTCTGCGTCAGGTAGACCAACTTGTTCGGGTCTTTGACTGTGAGGAAAGGAATGTCCTTCGGGCTTTCAACCACCTGCGTTGCGTCGGGCGCTTCGCCGCGAGTGCCGATGATCTCTTGATGATCAGCGTGCCCGACCAGCAAGATCTGATACCCAGCGCGCGCGTATCGGATTGCCTCGTTGTGCACCTTGGTCACCAGTGGGCAGGTGGCGTCGACGGCGGTCAGGTTGCGGTCATCGGCTTCCCTCCGAAGCGCAGGGCTCACGCCGTGTGCGCTGAACACCACGATGGATCCGTCCGGCACTTCTGAAAGTTCCTCAATGAACTTCACGCCGCGGCCTTGAAAGCGCTCCACCACGTGGCGGTTGTGCACGATCTCGTGATAGACGTAGATGGTCTCGTTGGGGCAGATGTCGATCAATTGGTCGACGACATCGATGGCCATGTACACGCCGGCGCAAAAGCCGCGGGGATTTGCAAGGATGAGCTTCATTGGACGCAGAAGTGTAGCCACAACGGGGGCTTGCCCGAAGTGGATTTCCACCTCAGGATGCACGCTTTCGGCTAGAGTTCAGGGCGTGAAACGCGTCGTCGATGAACTCAATGAATTTGGTCCAGCGCGAATTGGCCCTGGAGTATCGCCCCCGATGGATGAGGCGAGCGCCCGTGCGTGGTGCCAAGCACTTGCGGAAGGGCACTATGAGAATTTCAGCGTGCTCAGCGCGTTGGTGCCAACGCGGATGCGCGGCGACTTTGCAGCGGTCTATGCGTTCTGCCGCTGGGCTGATGATTTAGGTGACGAAGCGGGTTCGCCTGGTGAAGAGCGACTGCAACTATTGGCGTGGTGGCGCGGTGAATTGCAGGCGTGCTTTGACGGCGCGCCGCGACACCCGGTATTTGTTGCCCTGCGCCCAACCGTTGTTGCGTACAAACTTTCCATCGAGCCATTCTCTGATCTCATCAGCGCGTTTGAAGAAGACCAAGTGAAGGTTCGCTACGCCACGTGGGATGAACTTGATGCGTACTGCCGCCGAAGTGCAGACCCAGTGGGTCGCTTGGTGCTGTCGGTCTTTGGACTTGCCACTCAGGAGCGATTCACACTGAGTGACCGCGTTTGCACCGCGTTGCAATTGGTGAACCATGTGCAAGATGTGCGCCGTGATCTCTTGGACCGCGATCGCATCTACTTGCCAGCCGAGTGCACGGCTGCCATTCCTAACTTTGAATCGCGCCTGCGCAGGACCGCGGAACTTGGCTATGCATGCGATCAGCAATTTCTGAGCGAGTACCGCGCGGCGGTTCGGCCAATGGTCGATCGCTGCTGGAAACTGCTTGAAGAGGGGCGCACACTGCTTCCAACACTCACGGATGAGGCGCATGCAGTCATCCGCCTATTCATTGAGGGCGGCGAGCGGCTCCTTGGAAATATTGAGGCGTGGAACTTGGAAACATGTATCCACCGACCCAAGCTCAGCCGTTCCGAGCGCGGCATGCTGGTGATGCGCGCTTGGTGGGGCGCACGCGCGCCGCGCTGGATGCGTGTGGGCGGTTCCGCGCGCGGCGTGGTGAGTTCAGGAAATGGTGCGACGGGCGGTTCCCAGTGAGCACTCTCCTGGAAGTTCCGCCCGATCTTGCGCCGGTATTAGCCGAGTGCGAACGCATCACGCGCGCGCGTGCGCGCAACTTTTGGTACGGGCTCAAGCTGACTCCCGGCGCCGAGCGCGGGGCCATGTACGTGATCTACGCATGGATGCGCGCAGCCGATGACTTGGCTGACGCCGAGGGATTTGCGCCCGAAGAACGCGTTCGACGCATTGCGGAATTCCGCGCGGCAACGGACGCAGCACTTGCCGGAGAGATTCCGGATGAGTCACCCGTTTGGCGTGGTTTGGCTTGGGTGGCAGAGCGTCACCAACTTTCGCAGCGCGACTTTCACGACATGTTGGACGGGCAGCTCTCCGATGTTGGTCCGGCTTCGTACCAACACTGGGACGACCTGCGCGGCTTCTGCTATCGAGTGGCGAGCACGGTTGGCCTGGTGTGTATCCGCATCTGGGGCTATCACGATCCGGCCGCGCCGGCGTTAGCAGTGGATCGCGGAATTGCGTTCCAACTCACCAACATTCTGCGTGACTTTCGCGAAGACTATGACCTTGGGCGCGTGTACTTGCCCGCGGAAGACTTTCGACGCTTTGACCTGACACCGGAGTCCCTCCGAGGCTGGAAGCAGCCCGAACAATGCGCCGAATTCATGCGCGCGCAGTGCGATCGCGCCGAGCAGTTCTACGTGCGCAGTGCGCCGCTTGATCAGATGATCACACCCAGTTGCTTACCCACGCTGTGGGCCATGACGCAGATTTATCACGGCTTGCTTGTGAAGATCCGCGCCAATCCGGCCAAGGTGGTGAGTGATAAGCGCGTGCGACTTTCTTCTGCACGCAAAGCGTGGATTGCGTGGCGTGCCAGCCGCATGGCTCGGGGTGCGCGCGCATGACCGCGGACGCGACCCCTGCCGCGCAAAGCGCTAGTGCTCGAAGCGCATCCGTTCGAAGCTCATCTGTTCGAAGCGCTGTGGTCATTGGCGGCGGTATCGCTGGCCTGGCATGCGCGTTGCGATTGGCAGAGTCAGGCGTCCAGGTCACCGTGCTAGAGACGCGGCGCAAGCTGGGTGGACGTGCAACCAGTTTCACTGACCCGCGCACTAGTGAAGTGCTTGACAATTGCCAACACGTCTTGATGGGTTGTTGCACCAACTTGCTCGACTTCTATGAGCGTCTGTGCGTGACCGACGCTATCGAATGGCACGCGCGCGTGTACTGGGCTAATCCGCCGCACGCGCCCGACGTGATGAAGCCCGGCCTGTTGCCAGCGCCAGCGCATTTCACGGAGAGCTTTGCCTCCATGCGCATGCTCAGCCTCAGTGCGAAGCGTTCCGTGGCACGAGCCATGTGGAGCATGTTGCGGATGGGCGCTACCGGACGGGCGCAGTGGGAAGGGCGCACATTCAGTGAATTCCTGCAGGAAACTGGGCAATCAGCAGACGTGGTGACGCGGTTCTGGAGCCCGGTGGTGGTGAGCGCGTGCAACCTTGATGTTGACGAAGTGAGCGCCGCTGCTGCGATGCAAGTCTTTCAAGAAGGATTTCTTGCCAATCGCCAAGCGCCGTTGATGGGGCTTTCCACGGTTCCGCTGGTGCGCCTATATGACCCTGCCGAGGGCGCCATTCTGGCAGCCGGTGGTCAGGTGCGCATGGGTGTCAGTGCGCTTTCCATTGCCTATGACGGAAAGCGTGTCACGGGAGTGATTACCGATGAAGGGGCGTTTGATGCCGACGTAGTGATTGGCGCAGTGCCTGCTGATCGACTGGCCAAGATGGTGTCAGCAACCATGGTTGCTGCTGATCAACGGTTGCAGCATCTTGATGAAGTGCAGTCGAGCCCAATTCTTGGTGTGCACTTACGGTTCCCCAAGCGGGTGATGGATTTGCCACATCTGGTGCTGCCTGGGCGCGCCACGCAGTGGCTCTTTGCAAAAGATGTGGACGATGCAGCGGCTGAATTTGCGGGTACACAACTGATTCACGCAGTGATCAGTGGTGCGCGCGATTGGATGGATCTTTCGGAACAAGAGATCGCTCGCCGTGTCCTGGAAGACATTCGCTGGGCGCTGCCTGCGGCGCAGGGCGTTGAGCCCATCTCCGTGCGCAGCGTCAAGGAGAAGCGCGCCACCTTCGCCGTTGTGCCTGGATTTGAAGCTATTCGGCCGAGAGCGGCGGCGGACGGGTTCGATCGCCACGGCGGCATTCGGAACTTGTATCTGGCGGGTGATTGGACGCGCACGGGCTGGCCGGCAACCATGGAAGGCGCGGTGCGATCCGGATACCTAGCAGCGGGTGCGGTGCTCGGAACGCGACTTCTGGTGCCTGACCTTGCGCCGGCGCGGCTGGCGCGCATGCTTGGAGTGGCCCGGTGACGGAAGCGAGCGCGCCGCTTGCATCCGCGGTGCCGCTGGAACGCTCGCGCGCAATACTGGAACGCTGCCGGAACCATGGATTTGCGCTTGCAGGTATCGCCGACGCGCGACCATCCGCGCATCCGGAGGCGTACCGCGCATGGATTGCCGCGGGCAAGCAGGGTGGCATGGGCTACCTGGCGGAAGAAGTAGAGAAGCGGCTTGATCCTGCAGCGTTGGTACCCGGCGCGCGCAGCATTCTGTGCGTAGCGGATCGCTACGCCGATGGTCGACCGGATCGCCGCTTACCGGGCATTGGCCGCATCGCGCGGTACGCACGCGGCGAGGACTACCACGTGGTGATTCGCGCGCGCCTTGGTGCGTTAGCGCACGAACTGATTCGAACCTATCCCGGCGAGCGATTTCGCCCGTGCATTGATACCGCGCCGATCTTGGAGCGCGAACACGCCGAACGTGCCGGTCTGGGAAGAATCGGCAAGCACACGTTGCTCATTGCCCCGGATGGAATTGGCACGTGGGTGCTACTCGGAGTGGTGGTCACCAGCCTGGAATTAGCGCCGATCCGAGCTGATGGTTCGATCGCCGCTGCGCTGCAGGATGTCGATCGTTCAGCTACGAAGACCATGCGATCCTCTGACGAGAGCGATCCATGCGGATCATGCACGCGGTGCATCGATGCGTGTCCAACCGGCGCCATCACGCCGTGGTCGGTCGATGCGCGGCGTTGCATCAGCGCACTCACCATTGAGGAGCGCGGCGGTATCGATGCAACCCTGGTTGGGCACACAGAAGACTGGATCTTTGGCTGCGATACCTGCCAAGAGGTCTGCCCGCATTCGCAACCAACACAGCGTTCGCGCGCCTTGGGTATTCACGAGGCGTATCAACCTTCGCGCACCGGCTTTCCATTACTTGAAGTGCTCGGGTGGGACGAACCCGCCTGGGAAGCCGCGCGTTTGAATGGTGTCCTGCGCCGCGCCGATCAAGACATGTGGCGCCGGAACGCCGCGCTTGCTGCAGCGCATGCCATTCAGTCGGACGACATTCCGGATGAACT
>CAMDCW010000106.1 GCA_945890745.1 Phycisphaera mikurensis NBRC 102666 | reverse complement strand
GGCGGCTTCACATCGCTCGCGTCGGTGACTTCAATGGTCACCAGGAATGGGGTGCCTTCATACGCATTGCCCTCCGGCATACGGAACTGCGCATCGCCCGCTGCAGCGGCGCGCAGCAGGGAGAGGCACAGGATGATGGCAATGATCGTGGCACGCATGTGGTTGGTCACCAGTCCTTGATCGGCTTGCGGCCGCGCGCGGCTTCGGCTTGCACTTTGCGTTCTTGCGCAGCGCGCCGTTCGCGTTCGTGATCTCGAACCGACTGCAGGAGGCGATCGGCCTGATCCTTGGTCATTTGACCATCCTTTGGCTGTCCGGGCTCGCCGGGCTTGGGCTGCTCGGGAGGCTGCTGGTCGTCTGGGGACTTGCCGTCCTTGTTCTGCTGGTCCTTTGGATCTTGCTTGTCTTTGTCGGCCTTGTCCTTGTCGCCCTTGTCTTTCTTGTCGTCCTGGTTCTTCTTGTCGCTCTCGTCCTTCTTGTCGCCCTGATCTTGCTTATCGCTCTGATCCTTCTTGTCGCTCTGATCCTGCTTGTCGCTCTGATCTTGCTTATCGCTTTGATCTTGCTTGTCGCCCTGATCTTGCTTGTCGCTTTGATCCTGCTTATCGCTCTGATCTTGTTTGTCGTCCTTGTTCTCTTTGTCGTCCTTCTTCTGCTGCTCGTCCTGTTGCTTCTTCAGTTCCTCCAAGGCGCGAACAAGGCGCAGGCTCTGCTCAGCATTGGCGCGTGACTCCTGATCATTGGGGTCTGCATAGGCCGCGTCCTTAAAGCCACCGAGACTCTTATTGGCGTCCGCAATGGCTTGCTTGAGAGCTTCCGGATCGATCGCCGCCTCTTGACCTTCCTTGGGCTCGGCACTCGTTGCCTCGCGTTGCGTTTCCAGCATGCGTTGCGCCGCTTCTGCCTGTGTTCGGGTAGCGCTGTAGAAACTGGCAGCACGGTTGTACAGGCTGGAGGCGCTCAAGGCAGCATCCGTGTGTTCGCCGTTCGATGCAGAAGTACTCGCACGAGCGAAGGCCTTTGCGGCATCCTGGAACTTGCCCGCCTTGTACAGAGACACGCCCAAGTTGTAAGCCGCGTCGGCGGCATCTGGTCGTGCGGCAAGCGCGGCTTCATAGGCCGCGGCTGCGCCCGCAAAGTCACCGCTCTGCAGCGCCACTTCGCCAGCACGAGCAGCGCTGTGAAAGTCGATGGGTTCCGCCGCGCGCTCAGGCGCACGCTCCGCCGCAGCACCTGGCGCGATCGTTGGCGCATCCGGTGGCGCAGGCGTCTTCACAACAACCGGCCCACTGGATGGACGCTGTGCGGAATTCGCTTGAGCGCCCACCGGAAGGGTGATGCTTGCAGCGAGCAGAAGTGCGATGGACATGTTTCGACTCATTGCGGAACGTCCTCCGCTTTCGGCGCGCGGCGCGCAGGAATCATGCTGCCAACTAAGAGAACGATAAACGCCAGACCAGCAAACCATTGAAAGCGCGGAGTGCGCCGCGTCACTGTTGCGTCTTCAAACTCCTTGCGCTCCAGTGCACCGACCGTTTGCGCATAGGCACGCGCCATGTCAACGCGACCAGTGCCGGCTGGGATAAACGCACCGCCGCCGGCCAGGGCCGTTTCGCGCAGGACGCGTTCGTCCAACTTGGTCCAGACTTCTTGCCCATCGAACACCAAGTACCGCACCCCATCCTTGCCACGCGACTCCGGAATGCGCGCGCCTTCACGCGAGTCACCAATGCCAATCGCATAGACGTGGACGCCATCCTTGTCCAGCACTTCCTTGGCAGTGGCCACCGGATCAGCATCTCCGTCGTCAAGATCTTCGCCGTCAGAAATGATGATGATGGCACGGCTGCCTGCCGATGCCGGCGGGAAACTCGCGGCCGCAAGGGCGATGGCATTTGCCAATGCAGTACCACCGCGCGCACCAGAGAGCGGCACCAATTCCGCCAGCGTGGTGCGGAACGCGCCGTAATTCAGGGTCAGCGGAACGCGCATGGCCGCAGTGCCAGCAAACTCAATCAGACCGATGCGATCCCCGCCCAGCGACTCCACGGTCTCCTCCACAAACTGTCGAGCGCGTGAAAGGCGATCGGGGGTTGCATCTTGCGCGGTCATGGAGCGGCTCACATCCATCACAAAGAAGACGTCAGCACCGCGGCGCTTCACTTCTTCCACTTGCGCACCCCAACGTGGATCCATGAGCGCCGGAACCAGTGCGGCCAATGCCGCCACCGTCAGCAGCGCACGGACAAACGGGCGCGCCGAATTCGCACGCGGTGCGATGGTCCGTAGAAGCGGTGCATCAGCGAACGCAGCCATCGCGCGCGCGCGACCACGGGTTCTGATCAACACCAAAGCTAGCAGAGCCAACACCGCCCACGCCCAATTGAGCGCGGCTGGATTGGCGAATGTGAAGTCCATGGGATTCATGGCAACATCCTCCACCGGGTCTGCGCAAGGAGTAACTCTGCCGCGATCAAGAAGAACGCAATCAACAGCAACGGCGCGATCCGTACTCCAGCAATGTCAGAACCTTCAACAGCAAGGTCGCGATACTGCAAGTAGCGGCGTTGTTCCGTAGTGGTCTTTTCAAGTCGATTGATGGTTTCGTAAATCGACTCCAAGCTGTTGGAATCCGTCGCACGGAAGTATTGGCCGCCCGTGAGTGACGCCATCTCTCTCAAGAGTTTCTCATCGATGTTCACCGGCACTGGTACCAGTCGAGTGCCACCGAACGGCGTTTGCATGGGGTAGGGCGCCTCACCGATGGTGCCCATTCCAACGGTGTAGAGGGTGATTCCGTAGGTCTTACAAATTTCAGCAGCAGTGGTCGGGGCAATGTCGCCGGCGTTGTTTTCACCGTCGGTCAGCAAGATGATCACCTTGCTCTTCGGCTTGGGAAGGTCGCCGCCGCGCTCGGTGGCATCGCGGAGCCGCTCTGCAGCCAGCGCGACCGCTTCGCCGATGGCGGTGCCGTCTTCGCCGCGATTGCCAGCCACGGCAACATCGTCAAGCACCTGCACCAGGTAATCATGATCAAGTGTCAGCGGGCACAGACTGTCTGCGTAGCGGGCGAACGCAATGAGCCCAATCAGGTCGCCGGGGCGGCCATCAAGTCCACCGCCGCCAAGGATGAACTTCCCCGCCACTTCTTTCAGTGCCGTCAATCGGTCCGCGCGTTGGCCATCCTTCTGGAAGTCCATCGCCAGCATGGAGCTTGATCGATCGACCACTATCTCAATGGCTACGCCTTCAACGTACACACGCGTCTGCTCGTTGGCCTTGATGGGTCGAGCCATGCAAACCGCCAGCGTTGCCAGTGCTGCCATTCGGAGCACCAGTGGCAACCACCACGTGCGTGAAACAAATGTTGCGCCCGCTGCACGCAACGGCGCCACCGAAGGGAAGCCGATGGTTGCACGCCAACGCGGACGGGCAACAGCAATCCAAGCGAGCGGCACCGCCAACAGCAAGAGAAGCCACCACACGCTGCCCTCATGAAATCCGTTCATGGCTCCACCTCGCTTGTGGGCGGGGCGGTTCGCTCCACAAATCCGCGCATGGCCGTGAGCGCGTGTGCGCAGGTGTCGGATGCGGGGCGCGCGGCGGCAAATTTCACCATATCCGCGCTGCGTAAGAATGCGCCGAGTGTTCGTTCATGTTCACCGGCCAGATCAGGATGGTGCGCCGCTTGGCTCAAGAATTCCTGCGTTGTTTGATCGGGCGCTGCAATCTGATAGCGCCGCTCCACATAGGTGCGAACAACATCCGAGAGCCGCACAAAGAACCCTTCCACATCGCCACGTTCAGGGAGCCGTTGCGATTCCAAGAGGTCAAACTCGCGGCGCGCCCATTCTCCGGGCGCTACTGGAGCCACCACGGGCTGCTGCGTTGGGCGGCGCATGAGCCACCACACGAACGCCCCCGCCGCCACGGTTGCGCCGGCAGCAATGACCCACCACCACCACGCGCGCGTATCAATCTCAACGGGACCGCGGATCTCCGATGCAAGTTCAGTCAGCGGAAGATCGCTGCCAATGAGCGATGTCAGTGTGACGTTTGTTGCTGGAACCGTTGCGGTGGTCTTTGTTCCGTCAGCACTAGTCATGGATACGGTGATCGCCGGAACCTCTAGGGAGCCCGCCTCCCATGCCACCAGTTCTGCAACAACGCTTGATTGTCCCGCGCTCGCAGGCTGGCTGGGTGACGGTCGAACATCAAATGGCCCGAATGTGCTGCCAAGTTCCGGTAGTTGCAGTGACGCCCCTTCCGGTGCGGTGGCAATGATTTGCATGGTGATGGGGGCACCTGGCTGCCACTGCTTGGCATCAATCGTTCGGACCACGCCGAGCTGGCCCTCTTTCACTTCCTGCCGCACACGCGATTGCGCGGGTGCCCGCTCCGTAGCGCGGCCGGTCACACGTGGGGCAACAGCAGGATCCTGTGCGAACGCTGGCGCGCTCGAGGCGAACGCCGCTCCAGTCCAGCCGAACGCCGCTCCAGTCCAGCCGAACGCCGCTCCGCTTCCGCCGAGCGCCATACTGACCACGATCGCGCGCGAGTTCTTCATCGGGCCCTCCGTGCCTCGCGGCGGCGGAAGAACGTAGTGAGTGGTGCAACGAAGTCCCCACCCGTCTCCACGCGGATGGCTTCCGAGCGCAGCTTGCGAAGCGTCTCATCAAGGAGTGATCCCTCCGCCGCAGCCAGTTGCGCAAATCGATTGCGTACCGCCTTGGATCCAAGGTCCACCACGATGCATTCGCCAGTTTCCTCGTCCATGAATTCAGCAAGACCAAATGCTGGCATCGCATGTTCACGGCGATCACGAATCAGAACCGGAATCACATCATGCTTCATGCGCGCAATGCGCAGCGCATCTTCCCATGGCTCGCCGCCCTTGGCCGAGACAGTATTGGAACGCCAATCGCTCACTACAAAGAGCACCGAGCGCCGGCTCAACATGCGGGTGGCTTCAGCAATAGCGCCGCCAATGTCCGTACCCCGGCTACTTGGTTCAAATCCCAAGAGATCACGCACAATCCGCAACACATGACGCGAACCCTTGCGCGGCGGAACAACGCGCTCCACGCGGTCCGTGAAGCACACAAGGCCCACGCGATCATTGGATCGAATGGCACTAAACGCGATCGTTGCAGCAATTTCCGCCGCCAACTCGCGCTTCAGTTGTGCATGCGTTCCAAATGAAAGCGAACCACTGAGATCAACCGCCAGCATGACGGTGAGCTCTCGTTCTTCGCGGAACAGTTTGACGTGCGGGAAGCCGGTGCGTGCACTCACGTTCCAATCAATAGAACGAACGTCGTCGCCGTACTGGTACGGGCGAACTTCTTCGAATTCCATTCCGCGTCCCTTGAAAGCGGAACGGAATTGGCCAGCCATCACGTCACTCACTAGGTGTGACGTGCGGATTTCGATGCGGCGAACCTTGCGAAGCAATTCAGACGTCTGCATGGCACTGATCAGGGAACGGGGACATGCTCTAGCAGCGCACGAACCACATCATCAGAGGACTTTTCCAACGCTTCGGCTTCATAGCTCAGCCCCAAGCGATGGCGGAGCACTGCATGCGCCACATCCTTGACATCTTGTGGAACAACAAATCCGCGCCCATCCAAGAATGCCTTAGCACGCGCCGCTTGTGCAAGCGCCAGCGTTGCGCGCGGCGATGCACCGTATTGCAGCAAGTCTTTCACGGGCACTTTGTAAGCAGCGGGGTCACGGCTCGCTACCACCAGGGACACGATGTAGTCCTTGATGCTGTCATCCACAAAGATTTCATCAACGACCGCGCGCGCCGCGCGAATCTCTTCCGGCTGCATCACCGGCTTCACGGAAATCTTTCCAGTGGTGCGCGACATGCGGTCAAGAATCTGTCGCTCCTCGGTGCGCGTTGGATAGGTGATCACAATCTTCAGCAGGAAGCGATCGACCTGTGCCTCTGGCAGCGGGTACGTGCCTTCCTGTTCAATTGGATTTTGCGTCGCAAGCACCAAGAACGGATCGTCCATCTTGAAGGTCTCGCCGCCGATGGTCACTTGTCGTTCCTGCATCGCTTCGAGCAGCGCGCTCTGCACCTTGGCGGGCGCGCGGTTGATTTCATCTGCCAGCACAATGTTGGCGAACACCGGGCCCTTTTTCACGCTGAATTCATGCGTGGCGGGGCTGTACACCATGGTTCCAATCAAGTCCGAAGGCAACAAGTCCGGCGTGAATTGGATTCGATGAAACGAAGTGCGAATGGCAGCTGCAAGTGTTGCCACTGCGGTGGTCTTTGCAAGGCCCGGCACGCCTTCAATCAGTATGTGCCCATTGCACAGCAGCCCGATGATCAATCCTTCGAGCAGCTCATGCTGCCCGACAATGACTTGCTGTAACTCTTGCTTCAGGAGTGCGAAGGGCGGATGTGCCGCCTTGACCTTCTGCTCGATGGCACCGATATCGTGTTGGGTGATGGTGGTCATAGTGTTCTTGGGTTGCGGTCAGAGTGAATGGTGGGGGCTCAGGATATTCGTTCACCACCCGTAGGCGTGAACAATGGCCTGTGTGCCAGCGCGTGCATAGCCAGCCTCCGCAAGCGCCCGATAGGTGCGCTCAGCGGCGGTGGCACAGGGCAGGTCGAGGCCCAAGGCACGCGCTTCATCGAGCGCGATACGAAGGTCCTTCAAGAAGTGTTCGATAAAAAAACCGGGTGCGAAGTCAGATTTTAGAATTCGTGGCGCCAGGTTGGTCAGCGACCAACTGGCTGCGGCCCCGCCTCCCACCGACTGCAGCACCGTCTCTGGATTCAAACCGGCCTTCTTGGCGTAGGAAAGGGCTTCCGCCATCCCCAACATGGTTCCGGCAATCAGCAATTGATTGACCATCTTGGTGTGCTGGCCCGCGCCTGCCGGGCCCTGCAGCACCACCGTCTTGCCCAAGAGGTCCAGAACCGGTCGCGCGGCCTGAAACGCTGCGTCCGTCCCGCCGCACATGATCGATAGCGTGGCATTCCGGGCGCCGATATCGCCGCCGGAGACGGGTGCGTCGATCGCTTGCGTTCCCAGCGCCGCGCCGCGTTCGGCGATCCGCTGGGCCAGGGCGGGGCTGCTGGTGGTGAAATCAATTAAGAGAGCTGGGGCTTTTGCCGCGCTGAGTGTTCCCTGTGGCCCCAGATGGGTCACTTCGACATCTTCTGGGTAGCCAACCATGGAGCAGACGATCTCTGCCTGCTCAGCGACCGCCAGTGGCGATTCCGCCCATTGCGCGCCGGCCGCCAGCAGCGGCTCCGCCCGCGCTCGCGTGCGCGTATGGATGACGAGCGGGTGACCCGCTGTCATGAGATGCTTTGCCATGGAGACCCCCATGACGCCCGTTCCGATCCAGCCGATGGTTGCCTGTGCCATGGCACAAGCCTAGCCGCGCGCCGGTTCGTAGGTGCCGATAAGCACGAATGACTTTCCTGCTTGCGACATCGGCGGGGTCCGCTACACTACGCGGCTCGGCGCAGCCTGCCTGCGCGAGGAGAACACTATGTCGAACACCGCCACGACCCCAACCGTCCAGTTCACCATCACCGCAATTCCAGCCGAGCACCGTCGCCAGCAGACGCTGCTTCGTCTCATGCGCATGAACCCCGGCGTTCAGGGAGCGTTGAGCCGCCTCAAGCGCGAGCGCCTTCGCAGCGGCAATCGCCGAACCGCCCGCGCCGGTCGCATTTGGCTTGCTCGCGAAGAGTGCACCCGCGTTGTATTTGTTGAAAAGGGTGCGACCTTCACGCTCCGTATGACCCCGCAAATCGCTGCGGACGTCAAGAGTGTTGAGAAGTACCTCGAAGCAAAGGCGGGTTGAGCGCCGTCACTGGCGCTCCCATCATGCAGATCTTCATGGCACTGTGTGCGGGACTCGGACTCTCTGCGGCCTGCGGGCTGAGAGTGTTCTTACCCCTGTTCGTTGCATCGATCGCCGTCCGCGCCGACATGCTGGTGGTCGGGCCATCGTTTGAATGGCTTGGAGCTACCCCAGCGATTGTGCTCTTTGGCACTGCAACCGTTGTTGAAATTGTTGGGTTCTTGGTTCCATGGGTTGACCATGCCCTCGACCTGCTCGCGGCACCGCTCGCGGCGATCGCAGGCGCAGTGTTGATGACCAGCCAGTTGGACATCATGATCCCCGGCGATGTTTCAAGTGCACTGCAATCCACGCCGCTTCTTCATCCCGCGGTTGCGTGGTCACTCGGAATCATTGTGGGCGCGATGACCGCTTCCGGTGTCGAGGCAGCTTCGATTGCCGGGCGCGTATCCAGTTCAGTGCTCACCATTGGTTGGCTTAATCCGATCTACGGAATGGCTGAAACAGTGCTGGCCATGATTGTCACCTTGCTCGCTGTTTGGGTTCCGATACTTGCCGGCGGCATGGTTCTCCTGCTGCTACCGATTGTTCTCTTTGCGGTCTGGCGCATTCTGGCGTGGCGCAGTAAGCAGCGTCGTGCGCATGAGCAGAAGTTGCAGCAGGCTCGCGAGCGAATCGCGTCCTCAATTTCCCACCATGCTGACCGCATGGGGGCCGCCGCTGGCGGACCTCCGGCTGCGTCGGCATGAATCGTGCATGCCTGCGCATGAACTGCGCATGAACTGCGTTTAGGCCGCGTATAGACCGCGCACCGCACATGTCAGACTTCAGCGCACTCTGCCGCGACTTCTGCATCAATCAGAAGCTTGCACTCAAGATGGACTTGCCCGCCGCGCGCGAGCCAGTGCTTGACCTCTTTGGTCGCCTGCGCAAAGAGATGCCCCGGCTTTCGAGCCTGCACCGCTATCCCGACGGTGAAGTGGCCCTTGAGTCTGGCGAAGACGACCAAGATTTCCTGTGGATCGGCATGCGCCAGACCTCGCTGAAGAGCGGATGGGTCAACCCGAAGACCCTGGAAGACGCGTACCGGATGCATCGCACCGTCCTTGAAGTGGCGCCGTACTTTCTCTCCATCAGCCCACTGGATGTTGATCACTTGGAGTTGGTGTACGCCTTTGACTTTGAGTGTGAAGGCAACCGGGATGAGGTGGTCTTGGACGCACTACTGGGCGGATCTGCGTTGGGGGAGTTTGCGGAGATCGCCACCGACAACGTCCTGGATGCGCAGCCGTTTCTGGCCATCGCACTCTCCGATGCTCCGGACATGCATGTCTACCTGGAGGTCAAGACGCGGCTTCCGCGCGGAGGGGAACCGTCCGCCGGTCGTGATGGGCTTGAGCCATTGAGCGTCATGCTCACGGTTCGGCGCACCGGCCCGGTGAAGTCGCTTGATGATTTACCAACCATTCTTGCCGCATTGGCAGGTCACGGCGAACGGCTTGTTGAGCAGCGTCTCATTCCGCGCATTCTGATGCCGTTGAGTGAGCGTATCGGTCGCCACTAAGTCGACTGGCGCGCCGGACTCACCTGACTCACCTGCCCACCCGTACCGCGCGCCCTGACGCGCTGGTCATGCTGACTCGGTGATCCACTGCAGCAACTTCTGCGTGTCACTCAAGTCATGGACCGCCAGGTCTGCACCCGCTGTACGCAGTGAATCAATATCAAAATGCCCAGTAGCGACCGCGATCACCCGCGCGCCGGAAGCGTGCGCGCAGTCGACATCGGCCGGCGTGTCACCAATGATGATCACGTCCCGAGGCGCCACTGGTCGCCCGTGGTGCTCGGCGTAGCGGCGCATGGCAACCGGCACCAAACTGCGGCGATCCGGGCCATCATCGCCCCATGCATTCACGATGAAATGCGCGGGGTCGATCCCCGCGTGGCGAACCTTGAGGTTGCCGGTGAATTCATAGTT
>CAMDCW010000105.1 GCA_945890745.1 Phycisphaera mikurensis NBRC 102666 | reverse complement strand
GCCACGCAGATTGTGGATCCAGACATGCTGCACTTTGCTGACGGTGCCACGGTGGCCTGCCACTTTCAGGCGCACAGCTTTGAAGACCGAATTCTCAAGATTGACCGCGTGCATATTGGCGCCGGTGCCAATGCCGGAGAAAACGCCGTGGTCTTCTACGGCGCCACCATTGAGCCCGGGGGGACGCTGGAGTCAGGGAGCGTCCTGATGAAGCGCGGCGTGGTGCCAGCCGGCACGGTGGCCATTGGCGCGCCGGTGGGGTGACTCGAGCGCTCGACCGACGAATTTCAGCCTAATGAAGTCGTCAAAAATGCCGAAATTTATGCACTTTGCGAAAACACTTTCCCGGATTCTGCCCGGGAAATCATGCGTGGCTATAATCGCGGACCCCTTCTTTGATTGAATTTGAAAGGACGCCTCGCGTGACTCGCTCGCCAATTCCACTTCCCCAAGTTCGCGGATTTCTCCAGACGCAGAGAACTGATTACTGGTGGGTCACCCCCATCTTGGTCTTACTCGGTCTCGGTAGCTTCGTTATCTATTCCACTTGGGCTGCATTTCAAGGATGCAACTATTTCATCGGGGGCATCGATCAGCCCGGCGTACAGCGGCTGCTGTCGCCGTTCTATTCACCGGTGCTCTGGGACCCAACGGGCATCAATTCTGGCCATGCGTGGTTTGGACAACTTCCCGGATGGTGGCCATCGTTCATTCCGTTCTCGCCGGCCCTCTTGATTCTGCCCTTCCCGGCCGGATTCCGCTTCACGTGCTACTACTACCGGGGCGCCTATTACAAGGCGTTCTGGGGCGATCCAGTCAGCTGTGCAGTGGGCGAACCGGCGTTCCGCGGTGGCAACTATCGCGGCGAACAGAAGTTCCCGCTGATCATGCAGAACATTCACCGCTACTTCTTGTATGCCGCGGTGTTGTTCATCGGCCTGCTTGCTTGGGACGGCATCGCCAGCTTGCAGCACTACAACGCTGACGGCACACGCTCATTTGGACTCAGTGTTGGATCGTTGATCCTCATCATCAACCCAATCTTCTTGAGCCTCTACACCTTCGGCTGCCACTGCATGCGCCACTTTGTTGGCGGCAATCATGACTGCCTATCGTGCAGCATGGATGGTGGCAAGGCGTACCGCAAGGTCACTTGGCTGAATCAGCGCCACATGTTGTTCGCGTGGATCAGCTTGTTTGGTGTGGCATTCACCGATATCTACGTGCGTCTTTGCGCAAACGGAACATGGACTGACTGGAGGATTCTGTGAGTTTCACTGATCAATACATCGTGCACGAACATGACGTGCTTGTCATCGGCGCAGGCGGCGCTGGACTGCGCGCAGCGATCGAGGCATCTGCTGCTGGTGTCAAAGTTGGCGTGATTTGCAAGTCACTCCTTGGTAAGGCCCACACCGTGATGGCCGAGGGCGGCATGGCCGCAGCCATGGGCAACGTTGATGACCGCGACAACTGGGAAGTCCACTTCGCAGACACCATGCGCGGCGGCCAGTACCTGAACAACCCAATCATGGTTGAACACCATGCCAAGGAAGCGCCCGCGCGCGTACTGGAACTCGAATCCTGGGGCGCCGTCTTTGACCGCACCAAGGAAGGCAAGATCCTGCAGCGCAACTTCGGTGGCCACCGCTATCCGCGCCTCGCGCACGTTGGTGACCGAACCGGCCTTGAGCTGATTCGCACACTGCAAGATCACGGCATTCACCAGGGCATGGAAGTGTTCATGGAGATGACGGTGGTTTCGCTGCTCACCACTGGTGGGCGCATTTCCGGCGTGCTTGGCTATGACCGCGAACGCGGTCGCATGCATGTTTGGAAGGCAAAGGCAGTTATCTTGGCTACCGGCGGCATTGGCAAGTCATTCCGAATCACCAGTAACAGCTGGGAAGGAACCGGCGACGGCCACGCGCTTGCCTATGAAGCAGGCGCCGAACTCATGGATATGGAGTTTGTGCAGTTCCATCCCACCGGAATGGTCTGGCCGCCAAGCGTGCGCGGCATTCTGGTAACCGAAGGAGTGCGCGGCGAAGGCGGCGTGTTGCGCAACAGTGAAGGCAAGCGCTTCATGTTTGATGACATCCCAGACGCGTACCGCAATCAGGTTGCCAAGGATGAGGAAGAAGGTTGGAAGTATGTGTGCGGCGACAAGAACGCCAATCGTCCACCAGAGCTTCTGACCCGCGACCATGTTGCGCGCTGCATCAACCGAGAAATCAAGGCTGGCCGCGGATCACCACACGGCGGCGTCTACTTGGACATCGGTTGGATCAAGGAAAAGATGCCGAATGCCTCTGCGCATATTCAGCGCAAGTTGCCCAGCATGTACCACCAGTTCAAGCAGCTTGCCGGTGTAGACATTACCGCCGAAGCGATGGAAGTTGGACCAACCACGCACTACGTGATGGGTGGCGTGGCTGTTGATGGTCACACGCAGATGTCGTGCGTTCCGGGGCTGTTTGCCGCGGGTGAAGTGACGGCTGGTCTGCATGGAGCCAACCGCCTCGGCGGTAATTCGCTCTCCGACTTGATCGTGTTCGGCAAGCTGGCTGGCGAACACGCTGCCAAGTTTGTCAAGGAACACGGCGCAGTCGAAGTGGATCAAGCACAGGTTGAGGCACACACGCGCGCCATCATGGCGCCGTTTGATCGCCCTCATGGCGAGAATCCCTACGGCATCCAGCAGGATCTGCAGAACACCATGCAGGACTTGGTTGGCATTGTCCGTGTTCAGGGTGAAATGGAATTGGCGCTTGCCAAGATCGAGGAGTACAAAGCGCGCCTGAAGAACGTCGGCGTCATTGGACACCGCGAATACAACCCGGGCTGGCATACGGCGATTGACTTGCCGTGCATGCTCACGGTTTCCGAGTCCATCACTCGCAGCGCACTGGACCGCAAGGAAAGCCGCGGCGCGCAGTTCCGTGATGACTACCCCGAGAAGAGCGCCGAGTGCTCAACATTCAATCTGGTTGCCAAGAAGGCGCCGGATGGTTCCATGCAAGTAACGCGCCGTCCGCTATTGCAGATGCGCGATGACCTGAAGGCTGTCATCGAGAAGATGAAGTAAGGATCCACCATGTCTACAGAAACAGCAATACTCACCGAAGCCATCACCACGTCCAAGCCCCCTGCCGATCACGCTCGTAAGGTCAGCTTCCGCATCTGGCGCGGCGATAAGGAAGCCGGTGCCTTCGTTGAGTACACCGTGAACGTCACCGAGGGCATGGTGCTGCTTGACTGCGTGCATCGCATTCAGGCAGAGCAGGCGTCCGACCTAGCGTGCCGCTGGAACTGCAAGGCCGGCAAGTGCGGCTCGTGCTCTGCGGAAATCAACGGCAAACCAAGCCTGATGTGCATGACGCGCATGGACACGCTGCCGCCGGACAAGGTGGTCACCGTGGAGCCAATGCGCTCGTTCCCACTCATTCGCGACCTGGTCACGGATGTCAGCTGGAACTTCCGCGTCAAGAAGACCATCAAGCCATTCAAGCCGCGCAAGCCTGACAACGCCGACGGATCCTGGACCATGTTCCAGCAAGACATCGACCGCGTGCAAGAGTTCCGCAAATGCATTGAGTGCTTCTTGTGCCAGGATGTCTGCCACGTCATCCGTGACCACCACAAGGAAGACGAATTCATCGGGCCGCGCTTCTTGATGTACACCGCGGCCCTGGAAATGCACCCACTCGATACGGAAGACCGCGTCGGCGACCTCAAGAATCGCGACGGTATTGGCTACTGCAATATCACCAAGTGCTGCACCAAGGTGTGCCCAGAACACATTGGTATCACCGACAACGCCATCATTCCGATGAAGGAACGCGTGGTGGATGAGTTCTACGATCCGATTACGCGTCTGTTCCGAATCTTCAAGGGCAAGAAGTAAGCCGCGTTACGGAAAGTAACGACCGCCGAGTCGGGCTGTTTCGATGTAAATGGACGGCATACTCACGCCCCGAGCGCGAAGTTTGCTTTCCCGGATTGCTACATCAAAGTGTTCCGAAATTGCCATGATGGGTGGCACCGATCCATTGCTCGGATCAACCCAATCGATAGCCATCGCCATGGCGCGCTCGCCAAAGTCCCGGGGCGACGGCGCAAAGCCGAGTCCACCGCCGTCAGCAACATAAGCAACATGCAGACCAATGGGAAGCGGCACTGCGTTTGCCTCAATCCACGCCGCAATCCCTGCGTCAACCGGGACAGCTGCATTGCTCGTTGGCATCTCTAATCCTGCGTAACTCAACACCAACAGGATGTCCGTGTCTGTACGCCGCGCCTCTACAAAGTTCTTCAGTTGCTCAAAGTTTGGCACTAGCTCCGCCGCCACAAGCCGGTGGGGTCCCCAGTCACCTCCGCGCACTTGTGCCATTTCCGCCCGCCCCGTCGCACTGTCCATCCCGACCGCAGAAATGCGTCGCGGGTTGCCATCCTTCGCTTCGGGTAACGCTTCTCGAACGGCAGCAAGCGGAAGAATCTCAGCAATCCCGGCCACATTCAATTGTCCGTCATATCTATACCGAGCGGGCGGCTCATCAATTGAAACGAACACCACCCGCGGTCGCTGAAGCCCGGTGAAGCTGCTAGCAATCTGCGCATTCGCCTCATCATCCACCGCTATCAATATGTCAGGATCAAAGCGCGCAACGGCACGCCGTGCAGATGCAACCGCCACTGATTCAGACTCTTGCTGCAATTCATCGCCCATGTAGTGCCACTCCACTGACACTGGTAGTCGATTGCGCAAGAGTTCACTACGAATACCGGCATCCACTTCACTCGCCCACGGTGCATTCGAGCCCATGCTCTGCAGCACCATGATGCGCGGCTTGGATGCATTGAACATGGTGAGCAGCCCAAGCGACACCGCCAGGAAAGCGCCAGGAAGAATGATTCGCCAATGTTTGGTCATTGCAATTCCAACCATTTCCAATATGGAATAGAGAGGAACGCTACTGCCACCCGCGCTGCATTCATGCACTGGTTATAGCGCGTGAATTGGACACGATTGATCGCCTCCGTTTGCCCCTTTGATGCCGCTTGCATCCATACTGAACTCTGATAGGGGAAGAACCAGATATCACTGAACAACGCCGCTAGGAAGATGCAGATCCATGGATTGATGTGGTTCGCTTCTGCTACTGGAATCAGAATGACCGCAGAAATGAGCGCGCTTGCGGCGATCGGCAGTCCAATTCGCAGCGCAACCGTAATGACCAGCGCAGCAAGTACAAAGAGTTCGATGCTGCCATCAATGAATCCAAGATGACCAGACACTACCTTTGCAATCAATGCATCTACCTTTAGGTAACTCATGATGCGCACCAGGCCATCAATACCTAAAAGAAAGAACACCATTGGCCAATCAAGTTGCTTTCGAAAGTCCATCTTTCCTAGGCTGCCGCACACCAAGAGTGTCACCAGCACGCAGCCAGCAATCCACGAAGGTTGCACATGATGCAGTGAGACCGTGGCCGTTCCTGCCAAGAACGCAACGAACGATCCAAGTGCCAACCACTCAGCAAATCCAAGCGGTCCCAGCAACTGAAGTTGCCCGCGAATGCGTTCCTTTGGAAGGGGATTCGGATTCTCTGCAGGCAGCAGCCAGCGCATGAAGAGAAAGTGAAACCCAACAAGTCCCACCATTGCAACACCAGCCGCAACAAGCCAGAACAATCCACTGAATTCGTGTTGTGCCTGCACAGAAAGTAAGTTGAGGGTGGCAATGCTTGACGGCTTACTGGTTGCCATCATGGGCGAAAAGAGCAGTGCGCCGGAAAGCGTGGCTGCCATCAGCGCCGTCAGTGCCGTGCTGCGTGGCGGCAAGCGAAGGCCATCAGCCATGTCACGGTACAGGGGCAGCAGAATTGAAAGACGACTGTTTCCTGACGGAACAATCGGCGAGAGCGCCATACCACCAAGCAGTATGGATGTCTGCTGCCAGAAGGGGCGGTCAGGAAGTCTGGCCAACACCCACAACATCACTCGGTAACTCAGACCAGACGACGCAATAGTTGAAGCCAACGCAAAGACGCCGATCATGGTCATCAAACTCGGCGAAGCAAATCCACCCAGCGCTACTGCGGGAGGCGCAAGCCCAACAAAGAGCGTGGCCACAATGGCAATGATGGGCGGAATGAACTCATCAACAATAGCAAAGAGCCACATGACCACCACCATCCCCAAGATGGCTGCAAACAGAGCGCTCTGCGTGGTCAATCCACCGGACACGCATCCAAAGTAAATCCCTGCAGGCAGCACGATCGCTGCTATCCAACCGCCGATCTCGCGTCCGTTGAGCGGACTCCACTTGGTTCCAGCGGCGCCCTTCCCGACCCCGCCACCGATCGCTTCGCCGCCCAGCGTAGAAGCCAGCGAGAGCAACGCCTCTGTTGCCAACGTTGGATGCACCTGCGCAACGTCCGCAAGCGTGACACGCGGCAGTCGCCACGCGATCACCTGGCTAGTGGCGGTGACCGTGCATGCATAGTGAGCCAAGCCTGCAGCAGCCTCCTCACCACAGTGCAGCGCACGCAGCGGCGCCTGGCGGCCCGTGGGTGTAGTGAGTACCGCGGTGCCGCTTTCAATCAGATAGAGGTATTCCGCAGACTGCCCCGCTGCACAGAGAACCGCGCCGGGCGCCCATTCCACGCGCTCCATCGATCCAACCAGCCGCGCCAATGCAAGGCGATCAAAGCCCGCGACGAGCGGATCACGCGTCAGTACATCCATCGAAACTGAAGGAATCGAGTGTGTCACCGGTGGTCACCGAAATATTTTTCACTGCGGTAACGCAGCCACAGGCGCAATACCTGCGGCACCTTCTTCCGCTCTTCAGGCGTGAGCGTTTCGTACAACTCCATCGCCTTCTGCCGCTCACCACGACACGCGCTGTTCTGATGCGCGTCCCACAACACACGCGCTGCACGAATGCGGCGACTGACTTCTTTCACAAGTGCCGCACCAGTCAACGGCGCGGCACTGGGCTTTTTCTTTGCAGGGCTCAGGGCAGCTTCTTCCAGTGGTCAACGAAAGCATCTTTGCGCGACGCGATGACATGTGAATCTCGACTTCCGCGGCACTCCAAGACATAGTTGCCTTTGATGGTCATTGGCGGCTCCATCGTAAATCCAACGGACAATCCAGGAGCGACGAGGCCTGCACACAATGCAATCGGCTGAGTGAGATTCATTCGAATCTTTCTTTCGACAGACGAGGTTTCACGCATCATGGACCGGACCCAAGGCTAACACACAGCGATAGACTCGGGCCGTGAACGCACGCAAGACCATCGCGGCCATCGCCCTGTTGCTCACCGGATGCCGTTCTGACGGCACTGCGACCAACACGCCAGCCATCCATACGCCAGCCATCCACACGCCATCAATCCACACGCCATCCATCGTTGTCCTGGGCATCGCCCAAGATGGCGGCGCACCGCAGGCTGGTCGCTTTGATGACCCGCGCTGGGACAACCCCGCGCAAGCGCGTATGGTGGCATGCCTCGGCATCATCGATCCGCGCACCGGCAAGCGTTGGATGATCGACGCGACGCCTGATTTCCGACGCCAACTCACTGATCTCGCGCGCGCGTCCGCGGGTCCGGCGCGTCCTGCACTCGACGGCATCTTTCTCACGCACGCGCACATCGGTCACTACACCGGGCTCATGTTTCTTGGCCACGAATCGATGGGCACCCTGAACGTGCCGGTGTGGGTCATGCCGCGTATGGATGCATTTCTCCGCGCCAACGGACCGTGGGATCAACTGGTGCGCTACGGGAATATCGAACTACGACCGTTGGCCGCCGGCACCAAAGTGGAACTCGGCGACGGCCTCTCCGTGACGCCCATCGTGGTGCCGCACCGACAGGAATATTCCGAGGTGGTCGGCTTCCGTATCAGCGGTCCAACGCGCAGCGTCCTGTACATCCCGGACATCGATTCATGGGACGAGTGGGATGCCGCCGGTACGCGCATCGAAGATGTATTGCAAACGGTGGACGCTGCGTACCTCGACGGAACATTCTTCGCCAACGGGGAAATTCCTGGTCGAGATATGACTGGTTTCCCGCATCCGTTCATCACCAAGAGCATGGAACGATTTGCAAAGCTCCCGCCCGAAGAGCGAGCCAAGGTGCACTTCATCCACCTGAACCATACGAATCCGGCGCTGATGCCGGGCTCGGACGCACAGCGCCAAGTGGAAGCCGCGGGCATGCACCTCGCGGAGCAAGGCGAGCGTTCCCCGTTGTAACTGCACGCGCCGCCGCTGATCCGCAGCATTTCGTATCCTGCTCCCCGCCATGGACGGCAAACACACCAGCTTCGACCTTCTGTACAACCCGCGCCTCAACAAGGGCACCGCCTTCAGCGAAGAGGAACGCAAGCGCCTCGGCCTGATCGGCCTGATCCCCGATGGCGTGGAAGATTCCGAGACACAGCTGCAGCGTCAGCGCATTCAACTTGAGCAGAAGCCCACTGCGCTCGACAAGTATGTGTATCTCTCGGAACTGCAAGATCGCAACGAGCGGCTCTACTACCAGCTGCTCACCAGCGACCCCGCCGAATTCATGCCGCTGGTCTACACGCCCACCGTGGGCGAGGCCTGCCAGAAGTTCGGGCACATCATGCGCCGTCCCAAGGGTCTGTATGTCAGCCTGAAACGCAAGGGCCACATCAAAGATGTGCTGCGCAACTGGCCGGTTGAAGATGTTCGCTTCATCGTTGTCACTGACGGTGAGCGCATTCTGGGTCTTGGTGATCTTGGCGTCTGTGGCATGGGCATTCCGATCGGCAAGCTTGCGCTGTACACCGCATGCGCGGGCGTTCCCCCGGAACACACGCTGCCAGTGATGCTTGATGTTGGCACCAACAACGAAGCGTTCCTTGAAGATCCGCTCTACCCCGGCCTGCGCATGAAGCGGATCGAAGGCGCCGCGTACGACGAGTTCCTTGACGAATTCGTGCAGGCCGTGCAGGAAGTCTTCCCGCGCTGCTGCATTCAGTTTGAAGACTTCACCAATCGCACCGCCATGCCGCTTCTTGCGCGTTACCGCGACCAAGTCTGCTGCTTCAACGATGACATTCAAGGAACCGCCTCCGTTGCGGTGGCTGGTCTCTTTGGCGCCAACCGCATCCTGGGCAAACAACTCCGCGATCACACCTATCTCTTCTTCGGTGCGGGTAGCGCAGCGGTAGGTATTGCGGACCTGATCTGCCAACAAATGGTGCGCGAAGGGATGCCGAGCGACCAAGCGCACCGCCACTGCTGGCTGGTCAACAGCCGCGGTCTTGTCACTGCAGACACCACGGGTTTGAGCGAATTCCAGTTACCGTTCGCGCATCCGCACAGAGCCATCAAGGACCTTGCGGAGATTGTGGAAGCAGTGAAGCCAAGCGTCTTGGTTGGCGTGAGCACCATTCCACACAGTTTCAATCGCAAGGTGATTGAAGCGATGGCGCGCATCAACGAGCGACCAGTGATCTTCCCGTATTCAAACCCAACATCAAAGAGCGAGTGCACCGCGCACGAAGCAATTGAGTGGTCGCAAGGCCGCGCCATCTTTGCATCCGGCAGTCCGTTCCCGCCGCTTCACTACAAGGACCGACTCTTTGTACCCGGACAAGGAAACAACGTGTACATCTATCCAGCCATTGGCCTGGCGGTGTTCGCCACCGAAGCAAGCCGCGTCACGGACGAGATGTTCCTGAAAGCCGCCGAGAGTCTTGCAGCGCAAGTCACTGACCAAGACCTTGCTGTTAACTTGATCTATCCGCCGATGGCAAACATCCATGACGCCAGCGTTGAGGTTGCGGTGCACGTCGCCGAACTCATCTTCGACCGCGGCCTCGCCCGCGTTCCGCGCCCTGCCAACATCGCAGAATTTGTACGCAGCAAGGTGTATTCGCCGGAGTATTGCTGAGCGG
>CAMDCW010000104.1 GCA_945890745.1 Phycisphaera mikurensis NBRC 102666 | reverse complement strand
ATGGCGCCAACTCCGGCCTTCGGTGAATCTCCTTCATCAGGCGATGGCGCCGTTGACCGGCTCCGTCTCGTCCTTCAGTTCCGTCACCAAGACATCCGTCGTGAGCATCAGGCCCGCGACGCTGGCAGCATTCGTCAGCGCAGTCTTGGAGACCAATGCTGGATCGATGATGCCGGCCTTGACCAGGTCCTCGTACTTCTCGGTGGCAGCGTTGTAGCCGTAGCCACCCTTGCCCTCCAGAACCTTCTCGCACACCAAGTCGCCATCAACGCCAGCGTTCTGAGCGATCTGACGGGTCGGGGCGCGCAGGGCCTCGGCCACAATGTCAAATCCAAAGCGCTCGTCGCCCTTGGCCTTGGAACGCAGAGCCTGCACCGCCTCAATGGCGCGCAGGAAACTGACGCCGCCGCCGGGGACGTATCCCTCCTTGGCAGCAGCGCGCGTTGCATGGAGTGCGTCGTCGACGCGATCCTTGCGCTCCTTCATTTCCATTTCGGTAGCGCCGCCGACATTGACGATGGCAACGCCGCCGCCGAGCTTGGCCATGCGCTCCTGCAGCTTCTCTTTGTCGTAGTCGCTGGTGGAACGGTCGTAGGCAGCCTGAATCTGACCGATGCGAGCCTCGATGTCCTTCTTCTTGCCGGCGCCTTCAACCATGACGGTTTCGTCCTTGTTGATGATCACCTTGCGAGCGCGACCGAGCTCAGACATCTCGATGGACTCGAGCGTGCGGCCCGTGTCGTTGGAGAGGAATGTGCCAGCGGTGAGCACCGCAATGTCGCCGAGCATGGCCGAACGACGATCGCCAAAGCCTGGCGCCTTGACGGCGCAGACCTGCAACACGCCACGCAACTTGTTGACGACGAGAGCTGCAAGAGCCTCGTTCTCAACTTCTTCAGCAATGATCAACAGCGGCTTCTGGGCCGTGGCGATCTTGTTGAGGAGCGGCAAGAGGTCGGCAAGGTTGCCGATCTTCTTCTCAAAGATCAGGATGTACGGATTCTCAAGAACGCACTCGGCCTTCTTGGGGTCGGTCATGAAGTACGGCGAGATGTAGCCCTTGTCGAAGGACATGCCTTCAACATAATCAAGGGTGGTCTCGTAGCCCTTGGCTTCTTCCACTTCGACCACGCCATCGGCGCCGACCTTGTGGATTGCCTCGGCGATGAGTTCGCCCATCGCAGCGTCATGATTGGCGCTGACGGTGGCAACCTTGACAAGGTCGCCCTTGCCGGCGCACTTGCGAGCGCTCTCGGTGATGGCGTTGCAAGCGATTTCCGCTGCATCATTGATGCCGCGCTGCACAGCGACGGCGTTTGCACCAGTAGCGATGTAGCGAAGGCCACCGTTGAAGATCGCAGCAGCGAGCACGGTGGCGGCAGTGGTGCCGTCGCCTGCAACATCGGCGGTCTTCTTGGCAACCTGCTGCACCATGCGTGCGCCCATATTGGCGAACGGCTCGGCGAGCTCAACTTCCTTGGCGACGGTCACGCCGTCCTTGGTGACGTGGGGACTGCCCCAGCCCTTAGCGATCACCACGTTGCGACCCGTGGGTCCCATGGTGACTGCGACTGCTCGGGCGATCGCGTCGACGCCCTTCTTGAGCTCGGCCTGCGCGGCCGTGGTGAACTTCATTTGCTTGCTATTAGCCATTGTTGGGAGGCCTTCCTAATGTGTCTGCGGTGCAGAAAGTGTTGTGTGCGATGCAGGTATCGGTACTGCGATGTGCGGCTACTTAAGCGTCGAGGACGCCAAGCAATTCGCTCTCGCGCACGATGATGTGCTTGACGTTCTTGATTTCGACTTCGGTGCCGGCGTACTTGCCGAACACGACGGTGTCGCCCTTCTTCACGAGCATCTGCATGCGCGTGCCGTTGTCGAGCATCTTGCCTGGGCCCATGGCAACAACTTTGCCGTGCATGGGGCGTTCCTTGGCGCCTTCAGGAAGGAAGAGACCACTTGCAGTCTTGGTTTCGGCCTCAAGAGGCTTGACGAGGACGCGATCTTCGAGCGGGCGGACTTGTGTGCTGGACATTGTTGATTTCTCCAAAATTTGAGTGCTGATGTTGAGTAATTGTTTATTGAATCGATTGAGTGTCGAGTGATTGTGCTGAGTGGTGCAATGGCCCTGGGCTTACATGCCCATCATTCCGCCCATGCCACCCATTCCGCCCATACCACCCATTCCGCCCATGCCACCCATGCCGCCGCCGCCGTGGTCATGACCACCGGCTTCAGCTTCCGCGGGTTGCGGCTTCTCGGTGATGATGCAGTCGGTGGCAAGCAGCAGACCAGCAACGCTCGCAGCATTCTGCAGCGCGCAACGATCGACCTTGGCTGGAGTGATGACGCCGTCCTTCATCAGGTCGCCGTACTGACGGGTGAGGGCGTTGAAGCCTTCATTGCCCTTCATTTCCTTGACCTTCGAAACAACGACGGTTCCCTTTTCGCCTGCGTTGTCAGCAATGGTGCGGAGCGGCACTTCGAGTGCTTCAGCAACCAAATCGACGCCGGCTTGCTCATCACCCTCAAGTTGCGCGCGCAACTTCTTGAGTGATGGCAGTGCGCGGATGTACGCGGTGCCGCCGCCGGCCAGAACGCCTTCGGCGATTGCAGCGCGGGTGGCGTGCAGTGCGTCTTCGACGCGGGACTTCTTTTCCTTGAGTTCGCTCTCGCTTGCTGCGCCAACCTTGATTTGCGCAACGCCGCCGGCGAGCTTGGCAAGGCGCTCCTGGAGCTTCTCGCGGTCGTAATCACTCTCGGTGGTGTCGATTTCGCGACGGAGCTGTTCGCAACGAGCCTTGATTGCACTCGTTGAGCCAGCGCCTTCCACGATCGTGGTGTTCTCGCTGTCAACTTCAAGCTTCTTTGCTTGACCAAGATCAGCAAGTGTGATCTTGTCGAGATCAATGCCCAGATCCTTCATGATTGGCTTGGCGCCAGTCAGCGTGGCGATGTCTTCAAGCATCGCGCGACGGCGATCGCCGTAACCAGGCGCCTTGACGGCGCAGACTTGCAACACGCCACGGAGCTTATTGATGACCAGCGTGCTGAGTGCTTCGCCAGTGATGTCCTCGGCGATGATCAGGAGCGGCTTCTTGCTCTCGACCACCTTCTCAAGGAACGGAACCAGCTTGGTGACGCTGTCGATCTTGTCTTCGTAGATGAGAACGAGCACCTTGTCGAGCTCAACGCGCATCTTCTCAACGTCAGTCACGAAGTTCGGGCTGAGGTAGCCGCGGTCGAAGCGCATGCCTTCAACAACATCAACCACAGTCTCAAGGCTCTTGCCTTCTTCAACGGTGATGACGCCGTCCTTGCCGACCTTCTTGAAAGCCTCGGCCATCATTTTGCCAACTTCAACATCGTTGTTAGCGCTGATGCTGGCGACGGCAGCGATGCCGCCATCAACTTGTGCAACAGGCTTCGAAGCAGCGGCGAGTTCCTTCACCACGGTCTCGACCGCGCGGCGCATGCCGCGGATGAGTGTGTTGGCGTCGGCGCCAGCAGCGAGCTGACGAAGTCCAGCCTTAAAGAGTGCCTCAGCGAGGACGGTGGCGGTGGTGGTGCCATCGCCGGCGTCGTCGGAGGTCTTGCTGGCGGCTTCCTTGACCAGCTTGGCGCCCATGTTCTCTACCTTGTTGCGGAGCTCAATTTCCTCGGCGACGCTGACGCCGTCCTTGGTGATGTTTGGTCCGCCCCAACTGCGGTCGAGGACGGCGTTGCGGCCGCGTGGGCCGAGCGTGCTCTTGACGGCTGCTGCGAGTTTCTCGACTCCGGCGAGCAGCTGCTTGCGGGCGTCAGTGTCAAAGGCAAGTTCCTTCACGGGCATGGATCAGGTCTCCGATATATGGTGAATATGGTGAATATGGCGTGTTCTGCGTCGCCCCGAGCGGGTTCGCCCGTGGGTGCAGGTTGTAGGGATGCAAGGGGTGTGCCAAACAGCCGGATGGACTGGGATTCTGGGAGATATCGGGATTGCGGCGCCGTACGGGCGTCATAAATACATGGTGCAAATAGACTTAAGCGCATCACTGCCAGGTCGCCACCCCCAAAGCTCGCCGTTGTCCATCCTGCCGCTCCCGCCACCCGCCCCGGCGTGGCGGCATGGACGCTGCCAGATCGGCAGCACCCGGGATGAGGGAGTCCTCCCCATGTGGTCTGCCTTGAACTTCGTTAGAGTTTGTCTCTGTGGCTACTTTCCCCAGGGAATCCAAGAGCAGCCGGACAGCCCAATTCAGGAAGAGACCGATCCCCATGTCACCCACCATGTGCGCAACTGCCGCCTCCGTTCGTTTCCAACTCGCAACTGCCCTCCGCGGCTCAATCGCTGCGCTCGTGGCCGTTGCCATCGGCGTGTGCGCCATGCCGGCGTGCGCTCAGGCTGCCAAGGCCCCCGTTAAGCAGCCCAACAAGCAGCCCAACATCCTGGTGATTTGGGGTGACGACATCGGTCAGTTCAACATCAGTGCGTACAACCAAGGCATGATGGGCTACAAGACGCCCAACATCGATCGCATCGCCAAAGAGGGCGCGCTCTTTACTGATTGGTATGGCCAGCAGAGTTGCACCGCTGGTCGCGCGGCGTTCATCACGGGTCAGTCTCCCATTCGTACTGGTCTCACCAAGGTTGGACTTCCGGGCGCACCCGAGGGAATCAAAAAAGAAGACCCCACCATCGCCACGCTTCTGAAGGCGCGCGGCTACATCACTGGTCAATTCGGCAAGAATCACCTTGGCGATCGCGACGAGATGCTTCCGACGGCGCACGGGTTCGATGAGTTCTTTGGCAATCTGTATCACCTGAATGCAGAGGAAGAACCAGAGAGCAGCGACTACCCAAAGAACCCAGAGTTCAAGAAGAAGTTCGGGCCACGCGGTGTCATTCACAGTTTCGCGGACGGTCGCATGACTGATACGGGTCCGCTGACGAAGAAGCGCATGGAGACGATCGATGAAGAAGTGAATGCCAAGACATTTGACTTCCTCGATCGCGCCGCGAAAGACAATAAGCCATTCTTCCTGTGGTGGAATTCCACCAAAATGCACATCTTCACGCATCTCAAGGAAGGCGTTGCTGGCAAGACCGGACTGGGCATCTACGCCGACGGCATGGTGGAACACGATCGCCAAATTGGCGAAGTGCTTGCCAAGTTGGAGGCACTGGGCGTGCTTGAAAACACCATCATCATGTACTCCTCAGACAACGGTGCTGAGGCGTTCACGTGGCCGGATGGTGGCACCACGATGTTCCGTGGCGAGAAGAACACGCAGTGGGAGGGTGGATACCGCGTGCCATGCGCCATTCGTTGGCCCGGCGTGATTAAGCCGGGCACGGTGGTCAATGACATCGGTGCACATGAGGACATGATGGCCACGCTGTTGGCCGCTGCAGGTGACCCCACTATTAAAGAAGACCTACTGACCGGGCGCAAAGTCGGCGACGCCACCTACAAAGTGCATCTTGACGGCTACAACCTGCTTCCAGCTTTGAAGGGCGAAGGCGCGTGGCCGCGCAAGGAATTCATCTACTGGACCGACGACGGCAGCGTTGCCGCGCTGCGCTTTGAAAACTGGAAGGCCACGTTCCTCAGGCAGAACGCGCACGGCATGCATGTTTGGCAGGCACCATTTGAAGTCCTGCGCGCACCGATGCTCACCAACTTGCGCATGGATCCATTTGAATTGGCCCCCGACATCGGCATGGACTACCAGCGCTGGTACTTGGAGCACATGTTCGCGATTGCGCCTGCGGGCGCATACGTTGGCAACTGGCTACAGAGTTTCCGCGAATTCCCGCCGCGCCAGAAGCCTGGCAGTTTCAATCTCGAGCGCGTCATGGAAGCAGTCACCAAACCGCAGGGGCAGTGAGTGAACGCAGTGCGTGCAACGTCTCGGTCTTGAATCGCTGACCTACTGCCACCGCCGCGGATCAATGCGCGGCGCACGCAGTGCCGTGGCAATCACCCAGCCGTTGGCAGTGATGTACGCCAAGCCGAGGACGGAGAGAAGCAGGAGAACCAGCGAGAGGATTTGGGCTATCCCAGCCACTTCCTGCGATTGGGTGCGTTCGATGATCGGAGCTGCAACAAACAAGACGCAGGTTGCAGCGAGCGTCATGGTCAGCACCTCTGCGCCTTGCTTGCCATGGCGCGCCTCGCGGTACGCGCGGCTCATGGCGCCCGCGCGACCAAGGAGTGGTCCAAGCGTGAGAAGCGTGAACACCATTGGTAGTAGTTGCGCGGCGAGCACTATCCCTGCAAAGCTGTTGGACTTTGCTGCGTCAAGCAGTGAGATCACGAACGACGCGGCCAGCACCGCCGACCATGTCCCGAGCCCTGCCGTGAGGCGCGCAACGCGTGCGCTACCGATACTTGCGCGCAGTGTCGGATTGGCGCGTTCGGAAAGCCCCTTGCGTAAGAGGGTCGCGGCAATTGCCAGCGCCACTGCGCACACTATCCAGGAGGGTCGTTCCACCTGCGATGGCAATGAGCGTCCCCTACCTGCGAGTGCGTCGATGGTGCGGAGCGCTGGCCCGGACCCCTGCGCAAGCATCACCAACAGCGGCGCGACCGTGACTGCAACGATCGCGTTAGAGGCCAGGCGGGGCGACTCTGGAGCTGCCAAAAATGCCACCTCAGGATCCGCATGTTGCGCCACCGTGGCCATCACTTCAAGACCACACTCTGGGCACTTCCCGTAGACATGCGTACGGATCAGGTCGTACTGGCAACGTGCGCATGGAACATGCACATCAAGAACCGGGCCGTCGTCGGATGGGTGCGCCGTCTGCATGAGGTTGGTGAACGATATACTTCACCCTCCGACTGCGGAGGAAATAGATGCAAGATGTCGCCCCCCTCCATCGCCTTCGTGACAATATCGCCAGCGTCTACATGGGCAATCTTCAGGCGGTTGACCGCTTGGTGGTCTGTCTGCTTGCGCGCGGCCATGTGCTGATTGAGGATGTCCCGGGCGTTGGCAAGACCGTTCTGGCCAATGCGCTCGCCCGCAGCCTTGACTGTGCCTTCAGCCGTGTGCAGTGCACCCCGGACCTCTTGCCCTCCGACATCACCGGCGTCAGTATTTATCACCGCGAGCGCGAGGCCTTTGAGTTCAAGAAGGGCCCCGTCTTTGCAAACGTGGTGCTTGCCGATGAAATCAATCGTGCCACGCCGCGCACGCAGAGCGCGCTCCTTGAAGCCATGGCGGAGGGCACCGTCAGTGCGGACGGACATGTGTTCCAACTGCCGGCACCGTTCATTGTGGTGGCAACGCAGAATCCGTACGAATTTGAAGGCACGTATTTCCTTCCTGAGAATCAGCTGGATCGATTCTTGATGCGGATGTCGCTCGGATATCCAAGCCCTGATGACGAGAGCAGAATTCTGCATCGCCAGCCAGCGCGCACCACGCTCCGCGACCTTCGACCAGTGATGACTGGGCCTGAGGTCGTTGAGTTGCAAGCAGCAGTGGATGCAGTGCGCATGGACCAGTCGCTGGTTGACTACGTGATTGCATTGGCATCAGCAACCCGCACGCATGAAGAGTTACAAGTGGGCATCAGTCCACGCGGTTCGCTGGCGCTGGCGCAGTCGGCGCGTGCCACGGCGCTCTTGGCGGGACGCGAGTATTGCGTTCCTGAAGATGTCATCGCCAATGTGATTCCGGTGTGCGCGCATCGTGTGGTCAGTCGCACTTACATGCATCAAGGCGACACGCTGACAACCCGGCGCATTCTGCAACAAGTCCTTGAGCAGGTGGCAAGTCCGTCATGAGTGGTGCTCGGCGTGCAGTGGTACTTCTCTCTGGCGGCATGGATTCTGCCGTCGTTCTTGCGCACCTCTCCGCTGAAGGATTTGAGTGCCACGCGCTCAGCTTTGATTACGGGCAACGCCATCGCGTGGAACTTCAACGCGCAGCCGAGGTCGCACTGCAGTTGCGCGCGGCGAGCCATCGCACGGCGCTCATTGATTTGCGTGCCTTTGGTGCAAGTGCTCTCACTGCAGATATCGCTGTTCCGAAGGACCGTGATGTGGAACATGCGCATGACATTCCGATTACCTATGTGCCCGCGCGCAACACCATCTTTCTAGCACATGCCTTGGCAATGGCTGAGTCGATCGGCGCGCGCGACATTGGTATCGGGGTCAATGCCATCGATTATTCCGGTTACCCCGATTGCCGTCCGGAGTTCATCGAGGCCTTCGAGCGCATGGCAAACTTGGCTACTCGGGCTGGTACTGAGGCCACCGAGCGCGGCGAGCGATGGATGCGGGTGCACACGCCGCTCCTGATGCTGTCCAAGGCGGACATTGTTCGGCGCGGCAGGGCACTGGGAGTGGACCTTTCCCGCACCATCAGTTGTTACGACCCGACCCCCGCCGGGGAGGCCTGCGGGCACTGCGACGCGTGCCAGCTGCGGGAGCGTGGATTTCGGGACGCGGGCTGACCGCACTGCGTCGCACGGCGATTTATGGCTATCCCGGCCTGCAAATCACTGGTTCGGTGCTGATTTCCGTCCCCGAATACCCAACACTGGCAACAACAACAGTCGCAAATCATGTCTGAAACCCCCCCGAATCTCCGACTTGCCACTGACAGTGGACGCGGCCCCGATGCCGCCGATGTCTTTGCGATTTTGGTGCGCGAGCACGGAGAGCGGTTGCTGGCATTTCTGCGCTCGTCGGTACCGTCGTCGTCGGTGGATGACATCTTTCAAGACACCGTCTTGGTGGCATGGCGAAGACTGCCAGACTACGACCGTACCCGACCGTTCGGTGCATGGCTGCGTGGTATCGCCCGCAACCTGGTACTTGACTATCGATCAAAGATGGGTCGTGAGCGACCCACTGATGACGCCATCTTGGATGGCATTGTGCGGCGCGCGGAAGCAGAAGACCGCGGCGATCGTGAAGAGTTCCGCGCCAAGCTCGTGCGTCTTGAAGATTGCGTGGCGCGCTTACCCGACGAATATCGAACAGTCATTCACCTGTCCTATCGCCTTGATGCGCCGATCGCTCGGATCGCCGCTGAAGTGGGCGCCAATGTAGAAGCAGTAAAGAAGCGATTGCAGCGCGCGCGCGGCATGATCGCCACGTGCATGGAATCCAAGGAAGCAACGGCATGACCAATGAAAATGATCGCTTCGCGCATGAAGACACCGCCAACGACCGTTGGATCGGTGCGTTGATCGAAGTTCAATTGCATGACACGCCGGAGCGCGTCGATGCGTTGGTTGATCGTGCCATCGTGCGCGTGCGCACCGGGAGCGCTACCGAAACCGTGCGCACTGCTGGTTCGATCGGTATTTCAAGCACTTCTGCAGCTCCTCGGGTACGCCGCTGGGATTGGCGAACGCCCGTGGCAGCAGCAGCATCGATCGCCATCATTGTTGGTAGCGCGCTGTTGTTCTCGCCGCAGCCAGCGTCGGCAAATTCGATTCTTCGTGCTGCACAAGTTGCCGAATCGGGATCGGGCGATCGTCGGTACGCACTGGAATTGATCTTTCCGGCGCGTGCTGGTGAGTCTGAAGCACAGGCGCCGCGTGCCACCGGAACACTTGATATTCGTGACGCCGAACATGTGCGCCTTGACATTCGCTTCCAAGACGGTCGCACCATGACGCGAGGCACCGATGGAGCTACTGGTTGGACGGTCGATCAGCGTGGCGAAGTGCTGTCCATGCCCACCGACGCGCGCTGGCCGCGATTCATTGAGACGCCCGAAGGAGACCTCTTGGCGGATCGGCTTGATGTGTTGCTTGCCGATGTTGGAGCGCACTATCAGATTGTTCGATGTGACAAGGGCGGGGCAATGCAGATTTGCGCCACTCGCGACAACAGCGGATTTCGCGGGCCGGAGACCATTGAATTGACCATTGATTCGGACACCAAACTGGTGACTCGCGCGGCGCTGAACTTTGGTGGCCCGAAGGAAGGTGGCGCGCCGGCGAACCGCGCGATCGAAACGATGGCGAGCACCGGTAGCGGACGTCC
>CAMDCW010000103.1 GCA_945890745.1 Phycisphaera mikurensis NBRC 102666 | reverse complement strand
CCAACAACTTCAAGCGTGGTGCTGTTCGTCACCGTACCGATTACTGCGTGCGCGATCCCGTCAAGATGCGCCTGGACCTTTGGAAGATGCACCACATCGACTTCAAGAATGTAGCGATGCGGATCCTCGGCAAAGGCACGGCACTCGTCCGACACTTCAGCATGTGCAGCAGCATCGACCGGCACGTGCGACAGATCAATGCTCGCGCCGAGACCACCAGCAAAGCACATTTCTGCGATTGCTGGCAGTAATCCACCCTCGCTCGGGTCATGCGCGGAGCGCACTGCGCCGTGCGCGATGCACGCCGCAACGGCTCGAGCCGTACGCGCACCGCGCGCAGGATCAACCACCGGCAAACGATTGTCTGGGTGTCCACATGCGCCCAACATCACGCGGTGGCTTCCGCCCATACGTGCACCGGTTGTTCCAACCAGCACCAGTACGTGTTCCGCTGACTTCAGATCCATGGTGCAGGCGCGCTCTGCATCGGGCACGATTCCAAACCCGGACACCAAGAGGGTCGGCGGAATCATGATGATGCGACCATCTTGGGTACGGAACTGATTCTTCAAACTGTCTTTGCCACTGATAAATGGCGTGCGGTACGCCATGGCGCCGTCATAGCACGCCTCGGCAGCACGGACCAGTGAACCCATATTGCGTGGGTCATCACAGGAAGGCCAGCAGAAATTATCAAGGACCGCCATGCGGGTGGGGTCAGCACCAACACACACCATGTTGCGCACGCATTCATCAAGCGCGGCGAGTGTCATGGCATACGGATCCGCACTCCAACCAGTGGCCAGCCCATTACTGATGGCAAGTGCACGGCGCGAACCCGGCACAGGGTGCACTACAGCCGCGTCTGACGGACCGCCGCTGCCAACGCCAACCAGCGGCTTAATCACGCTGCCGCCTTGCACTTCATGGTCATACTGCCGGATGATCCATTCCTTGCTGGCGATGTTCGGATGCGAAAGCAGCGCGCAGGTCGTATCGAGCAGCCGCGGTCCAACACCGCGCCCGTTTCCAGGCGCTGGCAATTGTGAGGCGCTCCACGCAGCGTCCCACACTGCTTCGCGCGTTGGCATCGGTACGCCTTCATGCAGGAAATGCGTGTCCAGCGCGCCCACTTCTGTGCCGTGCCAATACAAGCGAATCATGCCGTCATTGGTGCCAAATTCACCAAGGTCGCAGAGCTCAACCCCATGCGCGAGGCACACGGCGCGGAGGCGTTCCAACTTCGCGGGAGGTACGGAAAGCACCATGCGTTCCTGTGCTTCAGAAATCCAAATTTCAGTTGGACTTAGGCCGTCGTACTTCACAGGGGCGCGTTCAAGATTGACAGTGGCGCCGACGTCCTTGCCCATTTCTCCAACAGCGCTTGAGAATCCACCAGCTCCGCAATCGGTGGTGCCGCTGTACAGCGGTCCGTCCGGCTGGTCGCGCGCCGCAAGCATGGCGTCGAGCATCTTCTTCTCGGTGATCGCATTACCGATCTGCACCGCATGACTAAATTCGCTGGAGTGGCCATGCTCAACTTCGGCGCTGGAGAAGGTGGCACCATGAATGCCATCGCGCCCAGTACGACCGCCGATGGCCACAATCCGATCACCGCGCAAGGTGACGCCCTTGACCATGGTGCGCGGCATGACGCCAATCACGCCGCAATACACCAAGGGATTTCCCACGTAGCGCTCGTCAAACCACACCGCTCCATTGACGGTGGGAATACCCATGCGATTTCCGTAGTCGCGTACGCCGGCAACCACTTGCGTCAGAATGCGCCGCGGCGGGAGGCACCCGGCTGGAACATCGGTGCCCTCGAGCGGCGCAACACAGAAGACATCGGTCGCCGCAATGGGCTTGGCTCCGAGGCCTGTCCCCATGATGTCACGAATGCAACCACCAATACCAGTAGCGGCGCCGCCGTACGGTTCAATGGCGCTGGGGCGATTGTGCGTCTCACATTTGAAGCACACCGCGTGGTGGTCATCAAAGGCAATGACCCCTGAGTTGTCTACAAATACGGAAAGGCACCAATCGATGCGATCCGGGTTGTGCTCATCAATCAGTTCAAAGGTTCCGGCGGCGACGGTGCTCTTCAAGAGGTTCTTGATAGTCACCGATCCATCATTTGCAGGTGTGTGCCCTGGACGCAGTGTGGCGGACGCATGGGTCGCGCCTGCATGGGGCGCGCCGACATGTGCGGCGGAAGGAAGCGTGCTCGGCAAACGCTTGCCTGATTGCAAGGAGTATTGCCCGGCTCCAAGGTTCGCTTCGCGATAGTGGACCGTGCTCTTCAGCGTCTTATGTACGCAGTGTTCGCTCCAAGTCTGCGCCAGCGTTTCCAGTTCGATCTCGCGCGGCTCCCGACCGAGGCGGCGATATTCCGCTTGGATCGCTTGCATTTCTTGCAGAGAAAGGAACAGGTGCGCCTCGCGACTTAACTTCTCAAGCGCTGCGTCATTCAGGTCGCGCAGTGGAATTTCCACAATACGCATGGTGTAACCATGACCTGCCGGAAAGTGTGCGGGATGCCACGGTTCCGCATGTACGCCGTGAATCACCGGATTGGCTAGCACGCGTTCGCCGATGGTCATGGCGCCAAGTTGATTGATGCCGGCCAAGTCATAGCGGTCGCCGGTCCGCACGCGTACGGCTGTTCCAAACATCGCTTGTACGGCCGACTCGACACTTTCCGCAGCTGGATCGGTCACGCCTGGAAGCGGGTGAATTTCCACCATGGCATCCAGCCGATGCGTGACCATTCCCCGAGGCTGTACCTCCGCGCGTTGGGTGACCGGATCCGCAAGCAATTCATGGGCAATGCGACCAACTTCAGCTTCGGAGATGTCTCCCGCAAGCAAGTACACCGAGGAGTGCTGCGCAGCCGTTGGTATGGCAGAGAGTCCCAGCGCCGTGGCTTGCCGAATCACCGCATCCGCACGGGGGTCGGACTGGCCGGACTTGGGGCGAACTTCGACGCGGTAAACCAATGTCATGGGGCATGAATCATAGAGATTCCCTGCCCACGCCATGGAATGTGTTGCTTAGAAAATCAACTGCAGCTGCGTGCGGAAGACAATTTCATCGCTCTGCGAAGGACGCCACCCGGCATTCACGTCAGAGAACAATGGATTAACCGCAGTGATGGCCCAGCCGAGGTCGGTGGTCCACTTCAAATCCTGGCCATCCAGGTAGTAATTCACGCCGATGGTGAGCAGGTTGAGCGGATCCGGATTTGCGATTTCTGGATTGATGCCGCTTATGGCGCTGGTACCGCCGTCAATGTAGGCAAACTCATAACGAGCAAACAACTCGGCCTTCGGCATGATGTACAACGCGCCTTGGAGTTGCGCCGCAATGATGTTAAGCGTGCCCAGGTCATACTGAACATTCTCTTGCGAGTCGCCAAACGTCGGCTGCAGTGCCGCTGGGGCGTTAACGTAGTTGTAGAAGACCGCGCCGTACACAGAGGCGCCACCGAAATTCGCTTGCGCATCAATGGTGGCGGTGAACCACTGTGAATCAGGATTCTTAACACCAGGGGTGTCTTCATTCGCTTGGTAGCCACGCGAGTTCTGATAGTGCAAACCCAAGCCAGTCAAGAATCCAAAGGTCTCCATCGACGGGCTGGTGTAACTGCGGAATTGGTCCCAACTGCCAGCGGGTTTCCAATCAAAGCGATGGGTGAAGCTGTACGCCGCACTCTGTGTCCAGAACTGCGCGTTCTGACTGCCAAAGCTACCCGACGGCCAAAGCTTGTAACCATTGCCGCCGTACACCGCATTCACATCACCCAGCATGTTGTCCTGCGCACCACTATCAATGGAAGTGCGCGAGCGGAATTCATCGTTGGTGTATTCAAGCTCAATACCCTGCGTGTAGCCCAACGCATAGTGAAAGTCCACTACCGAGCGCGCGGACGACATTTGATACTGCTCAAGCACCAAGAATCCACGCGAGAACGGCGAGCGGTATTGACCAGTGCGCACCGACCAATTGTCATCCAGGTTGATGCGAATCCAGGCGTCCAGCAACTCAACTTGGCTGAAATCTGGGCCGCCGCCGATCGCTGCCGACTCCCCATCCGAATCACCTTTATTGATGTTGGTGGTGACCTGTTCAAAAAACCGCGCCTTGACCATGTACTGGAAGTCGCGACTAAAGACATGGCCATCGGCCCACAATTGCAGATCTGGAACATTGAAGCCGTAACGGGTTTCTTTGCGATCAAAGACCGCTTGCTGTGCGGGATTGGCGCCGTTGTATGACCCAGTACGAATAGTGCTTGAAGTAAATCTGTTCTGTATGAACCCGCCAAGGTTCATGCGGAATCTTCCATCGGCACTTGCCATGAAGAATCCATCGTTCCAACCAGCGGTCATGCCACTGCCCTGCAAGCTCGCGCGTTGATCACTGTCGGCAAGCACATCGCGAACGATGTCGCGGATCTGTCCAGCACGCTGTTCACCGAGCCACTCTTCGCCTTGTTGACGATTGAGATCGGTGACGCGGCCTTCCAATTCGCGGTTGCGGTCTTCGAGGGTTTCGAGCCGCTTCATCAGTTCATCGACGCCCGGAGCGGGGCGCGCAAGTACATCACCCGCAGCACCTGGGTCCACCACTGCAGGCTCTTGTGCCCATGCGTGCGAAGCGCCGGCGATGGTGATCGCGGCGGAGCAGGCGGCAAAGAGATTTCCCACATTTCGAGCCATGAAGTACGAATCCTATCGCAGTGGTTTCATCGGACGGTCAAGGCCACCCCCTGCAGCGGGAGAAGCAAATCAACCCAAAGTGGGCTGATTACCACCGACGCAAAGGGGCTCCCGTCCGCCGCCGGCGTTGTGGGCCATCAAAATGCTGCCTGAATCTGCAGCGAAAAACTCATGTTGTTGTTGGGGTTTGACCCCCCGCCGAGACCCTGCGGCGGCAGTACCGCCGAGGTCAGGGCCGGCTGTCCGCCATCGACCGGCGCAATCACCAATGCCGTGATCTTGAGCGCACGATGGTCCACGTACCAGTTCATGCCCACGGTGGCGTACTGCTGGGTGCCTTCGGTGCTGGTGATATTCCAGTTGCCGAACGCTTCATGGGTGTCGGTGAGGAAGAAACCGCCTTGCAGCAGTCCGCCCCACGCGGCCTCATCACGAGAGACCCATTGGTCCACCCAGATTCCCTGAACCAGGATGTTGGCGCCACCAAACATGAACGTGGCATCGCCGGTGACTCCCAGTGGATTGGTGCCATCCGTCGCGGATGGATTTTGGGCGCGACCATTTTGCCATCGAACTCCAGCACCTAAAAAGGTTCCGAATTCCTGACCGCGGAAACTGGATTCATAGGCGTACTGCTCCCAATTTCCGCAGAGTTTCCAATTCACGCGGCTTGCAAACGCCAGGCTCTGATTACTTGCTGAATCCCACGATGACGGCGCAGTACCGATCTGATCGCCGTAGCAGCACTGCCACCGAATGGCGTCTCCGTCATAGCCAAGACTGACTCCCGTGGTGAAGCCGGCGGTGAATAGCCACTCCAGCATGGAGCATTCGCCCATCTGCGTTTCTGCAGTACAAAATAGGTGGCTTTCGTAGGTATACGGGGTAAAGATGTTGCCGATCTGCGCGTACCACCCACTGCCAAGGTGCTTGGTGACATTCAAGTAGCTAATGGTGGGCGACGGGTCTTCAACCGATGCGGGATCCAAACGAACGGCTTGGAAGTCCACCGGATCCTGTGCCGCCCCGAAGGCCAGTCCGATCAGCCACGTGAGTGATGGTCCCGCCAGGTTGCCGGTGGCAAAGAGCTGCGCACGACGGACCTCCGCGCCCCACACGGAATTTGAAGATGGATCACGTTCAGCGGCGTCATAGCCTTGGTTCCAAACAAAGCGAACCTGCATGAAGCCGAACACGCGCGCGGTCTGCTCGCCGTCAACGGTGCCGAGGTAGAAGCCGCGGTCCGTGGCATATCCGCTCACGAGCGCGCTGCCCGATTCCGCGCACTGCGTACGCGTGGACGAGTCGGCGAGCACGTCGGACACCAGTGCCCGTATCTCAGACGCGCGTTGAGTCGAAAGCCACGCTTCGCCTTGCTCACGGCGGAGCGCTGCCAGGTCGGCGCGCATGGCAGCCAGTTCCGCGTCCATGGTGGACACGTCGGAACTCACGCTGATTGGGGTTGCATTGACTGACTGGTCAATGATTCCCAGCGCGGATCCCAAGAGAAGAACAAGGGCGTTCGCCATGGTGCGCGAAGGCTAGCGGGATGCGTCAGGCAAAAACACATCGGACCCGGCCGAAGCCGGGTCCGATGGAAGTTTTACATTGTCGCAGCTGGGCTGCAGGTTGAGTCGATCCCGAGGGATCAGAACATGACCTGGAGCTGGCAGACGAGCGAGAAGTTGTTGTCGCTGTCGGCGAGACCAACGCCACCCTCGAAGCCGCGGAGGTTGCCCGCATCAGCAGCATCCTTGTTCAATGGGATGATTCCCATGACAGTTGCCTTGATGGAGTTCTTCGCGAAGTACCAGTTTGCACCGGTCTGGAGGTAGTTGGTGGTTCCGAACGAACCGGTATCTCCACCATCGCCAGCCGTGTCAGCGTAAGCCCATGCTCCGAAGACTTCAAGATCTTCGGTGACGAATGCGCCACCCTGAACGTTGAAGCCCCAAACACTGGACGACGAGTCGGTTCCTGGGTAGCCATCCTGCCAGAGGAACTGACCAATCAGGTTGAACCCGCCGAACTTTGCCTGCGCGTCAGCGGTGAGGCCGAGCGGATTGGATTCGTAGGTCGAGTCAGTGTTCTGAGCGCGACCGTTCTGCCAAATCACGCCGCCACCGATGAGGAGACCAAACTCCTCGCCCTTGAAGCTGCTCTCCTTGGAGAACTGATCCCAGGTACCGGCAACCTTGTACTCAGCACGCGATGCAATGGCAATGCTCTGGTTGTCATTGCTGTTCCATGACTGGCCAACGGTGCCCGACACGTCGGTCTGCACGATGTTGTACCAACCACCCGAAACGCGGAATGCATCCTTCTCGATCTTCGCCATAGCGCCGACCTGCTGGCCTGCACCGAACATGTACTCGAAGATCGAGTAGTCACCCATTTGGGTGGAACCGGCGTTGAAGAGATTGCTTTCAACAGTGAACGGGACGTTCATCTGACCAACAGAGACGGAGAAACCGTCGCCGAAGGTCTTGGTGACCATCGCGTAGTACAGGTTGAAGGCTGGATCGCCGGCAACCGTGTCCCCGGCGTCGTTGGTCTGCGTTCCATTGCTGACATACGGATCGCTCTGCGAGTCGTACGCGATACCGACCAGGTACTTCCAACTTGGGTCAACAACGTTGCCCGAGAAGAAGGCCTGCGTGCGGCGGTTTTCGAAGCCCCACTGGTTGGCGTCGTTGCCATCCGGACCATCTGTCTTGCCTTGGTAGGTGTTGTTCCAAACGAAACGAACCTGCTCAAGGGCGTTAATCTTCAGCGAGTAGTTGCCATCGGCGCTGGAGATGAAGAAGCCGTTGTTGTAGCCGGCCGTCGCGCCGCCAGCTTGCTGGAAGCTGGAGCGGGTGTTGGAATCGGCCAGGACGTCCTGGACGACGCCGCGGATCTGGTCCGCGCGCTGTTCGGTGAGCCACTGTTCGCCCTGATTACCTTTGAGGGCTGCGATTTCGGCCTTAAGCTCCGAAATCTGGGTGGCGGTGTCATTGTTCCCCTCGACGGCTGCGTAGCTCACGCCCGTGAGCGTGAGGGTCGAGCCCGCGAGGAGCCCAACAAACTTGGTCAGACTCATATGCGTTCGCTCCTTGTATCGGGTCGGGGCTCTGACATTTCACCCACAAACCCAGTGACGAATTCTCAAATCTTGGCGCCCACCAACGCGGTGGGCAGACGTGAGACTCAACCGCTATCGGCAAAGTGAAGCCGATTAGTTGAAGGGGGGATCATAGCAAGGACAAAGGACGCGTGTTGGCATTTGGTCAAAATATGCCCTAGGAGGTCAATAAAGGTGTTTCATGGGGTGATTGAATAATTCACCCGGGCAATGTGTAGATTGCGTAAATGGCATTCGAATAGGGACTTAGAAAGAACGCCGGTGGTTTTTAATGCAAGTTGGGCATATGGTCACGAAATGCGCAGATTTCCCTGCTCATGGCGCGATTGAAGTGCATGCGTGCACGTGCCGAGCCGTGCGACGCAGAATCCACGCCTAAGCAAGATGTTCAATGGCGTCATGCAAGTGCCCAACCGCCACCACTTCGGCCCCAGGCGCGGCAGCACGCGCACTCTCCACTTGCGTGGCGGGCACCAAGAGCAGCCGCGCTCCGCGTCGTACTGCGGTCTGCACGCGTTGATCGATCTGTCGTACGGAGCGCACTTCGCCAGAGAGTGCAATCTCACCGAGCGCAACCGTCGCTGCACCTGCACCGCGTTCGTAGAAAGCACCAGCAATGGCGAGCGCAGTAGCGAGATCCGCTGCTGGCTCAATGATTCGCATTCCACCAAGTGCGGATGCGTAAACATCTTGATCGCCAAGACGCAGACCGCCGTGCTTTTCTAATACTGCAATCAACATGGCCAAGCGCGCACTGTCAAGACCACTGGCGCGACGCTTCGCTGCGCCAAGAAATCCGGTAGCGGTCAGTGCCTGAATTTCAGCAAGAAGTACGCGTGTTCCGGCAAGCACTGGAGCGAACACGCTGCCTGGTCGGCGTGAGAGCACCCTGCTCTTTGCGTCATCAACAGCGTTCGATCCGTTGGATGAACTGCTTGAAGTTTCCGGAGCGAGTGTTGCCTCTTCTACTTCAATCAGACCAGCGCCGGTCATTTCAAAGAGGCCCAATTCTTGGGTACTTCCAAAGCGATTTTTTACTGCGCGCACCACGCGATAGGAATGATGCCGATCGCCCTCAAAGGCGAGGACTACATCCACGAGGTGTTCCAGAAGTTTGGGACCTGCGAGGTCACCGTCCTTGGTGACATGACCAACGATGGCTACCGCGGTGCCAGTGGTTTTGGCCAGCGTGACAAGGTCAAGGCAACAACGACGCAACTGCGCAAGGCTTCCTGGAATGGCATCAATATCACCGCGGTACGCAAGTTGGATGGAATCAAGCACCAGGAGGTCGGGCGCGATGCGGCGTGCTTCTTCAACGATGACCGCCAGGTTTGGCTCGGCAAGCAGGAGTAAATGTTGGCCGCGCACTGCATCGGCGCTGCCCTCAAGTCGATCGGCACGCATCTTGACTTGCGCTGCGCTCTCTTCGCTGGTTGCGTAGAGCACCCGACGTCCGCGCCCCGCGAGCGCAGCAGCGGCTTGCAAGAGCAGCGTGCTCTTTCCGATACCGGGATCGCCGCCAATGAGGGCAACGCTGCCCGGGACGAGACCGCCGCCGAGGACGCGGTCAAATTCTTCGATCCCTGTAGACGTTCGTGGAACATCATGCGGCTTCACTTCAGCGATCGGCTGCGCGCGTCGACTACCGCGCGTGGCGGTGACATCAGCGGGAAGTTCAAGCGCGCCGTGGGCTGGCCCCGAGGCGATGTCCGGCGCTTCGGTAAAGCGTTGCAATCCATCCCATGCGCCGCAATCGGGGCACTTGCCCATCCATTTCGGTTGAACATTGCCGCATTCACTACAGACGAAGCTGGTCTTAACCTTTGCCATTGCAAGGATCGAGTGTAGAAGCGCGTGGTGAAGCATTTGCGACATGCAGCCAAAGCGCTGCGCGGAAATTTCACCACGGCCATTGTGGGTGCCCTACTCAGCGAATAGTCTGCGCAGATGCACGCTCTGCGCGGAATCTGGAATCTGGCCCTCTTGGGCGCCAAGACGGGCTTCCGGCTCCGCGGTCGCTACTGGACATGGCGGATGGAAACGGCCTTTGGCACAGACCGTTCCAAATGGCCATCACCCGCGGCCCGCCGCAAAGCCGCCATTGAATACGGCGCCTGGGTAGGCGAGATGCGCCGCATTAAATAGGTGCCGTTCACCCCTGTCCCCATTTTTGGGGCGCGGTCGAAGTGAGTTGAGTCGTCCTCCGCCCCCTCCGTTGCGCGCGGGACCCTCGGACGCGGACGGCTGCGCTCCACAAGGTTCCGCTTA
>CAMDCW010000102.1 GCA_945890745.1 Phycisphaera mikurensis NBRC 102666 | reverse complement strand
CGTCTGCTTGGTATTGACGTTCATGGGAGCGATTGGCTTCTTGGTCATTAAGTACTTTGAGTACACCCACAAGTTCCATGACAACCTCGTGTGGGGCTCTTCCTTCTATGTGCCTCCGCATGACGCGGAAGGTCACGCTGAGGCGATGGCATTGAAGACCGCTCCGGTGGCTTCGGCAGCCATTGTGGTCAAGGATCCAACGCTCTTTGCCATCCCTGACCTTGCGGTGAAGCCCGCGGTCGATGTGTCCGCAGTGAAATCTGCGTCCGTTGGTCCAACTGGCATGGCGCGCGCATCAGGTGCGCCAGCGCCTGCGCCTGCGGCTCTCGCTCCTGGCAAGTCTGAGGAAGCGCACCCAGGGACTCACCTCGAAGATGCGAAGCTGCCTCCAAACACTCACCTCTTCTTTGCCATCTACTACTGCATGACTGGCTTGCACGGAATTCACGTTGTGGCAGGCATGGGCATCATCGCCTGGCTCACTTGGCGTGCCGTGCGTGGTGACTTCTCAAGCAAGAATTTCACGGCAGTTGACACTGGTGGCCTGTACTGGCACATCGTCGACTTGATCTGGATCTTCCTCTTCCCGCTCTTCTATCTCATCCACTGAGTTGGACGGAATACATCTATGGCACACCAAGTCTCACATTCTGCCGTTGCGCACGCTGGTTCACATGCTGGCGAAGTTCACCCCGAAGTTGGGCATGTCGTTCCCATTAAGTACCTCGTTGGTGCTGGCGCAGCGCTGCTCGTTCTCACGGTGATCACGGTCGCTGTGCGCTACATCGATCTGGGCGAGGCGAACCTGGCGCTTGCTCTTGCCATCGCGGTGGTCAAGGCCACCATCGTGGCACTGATCTTTATGCACTTGCGCTGGGACCGGCCGTTCAATCTGCTGGTACTGATTGGGTCGATTGTCTTTGTGGGCATCATGTTGGCTTTCTCAGCCATGGATGTTCACCAGAACTCGCCCACCATGTTCAACGGCAATCCACCGGAAGCGGAAACCGTCATGCAGGCCAATGCGCCGGGCGCACCGGTTGCCCAATTTCGCTCCACCAACGGTGGCGTTGGCGATACGAACTGACGCGCCCGCCGCGGCGCGGATTCGCTGCCAAGGTGTGTGATGGCTATCAAGACCGCAAACTTCATTGACCCCTTCGACAGTGCGCACGAGCGCGGCGTTGCGGGGGTCTTTGGCATGTGGGTCTTCATTGCGGTGGTGGCGATGATCTTTGTGGCGTGCATCCTTGGGTACGTGGTGGTGCGCTTTGATCAACCGCCCGGGCGCGAATGGATGCCGGAAGGAACCCCAGGACTGCCGTCGGCGCTGCTTCTTTCCAGTGCTGTACTGCTGATTTCTAGCTGGACGATGCAACTGGCGGTGCGAGCCGCCCGCCTTGGTCAGCAGATGCAATTGGTGTACGCCATGGGTGCCACCCTTGGGCTGGCGCTCTTGTTCCTTGCAGTGCAGGCCCTGGCCTGGAACGAACTGTGGACTCGTCACGCCACCATCGAAAGTGGCTTGTATGCATGGACCTTCTATGTGCTCACCGGGGTGCATGCATTGCATGTCATCGGCGGACTCCCGCCCATGGTGTACGTGTTTCGCCGCAGCAGGGAAGGGCAGTACACGCCCACCGATTACAACGGCGTGGTGCTGTGTGCCATGTATTGGCACGCCTTAGATGTCATCTGGATGGTGCTGTACGCCACGCTGTGGATTTGTTCAGCACTGACGTAACACGCGGGCGCTACCACTTCGCTTCGTGTGCAAACCAGAGTTGTGGAATCACAACTGCAGGCTTGCCATCGGTTGCACGCGCGAGCGCTGCAAGTGGTGACGGCTGCACCGTGGCCTCAAACTGACGTCCGCCCACTTCGAACGCCACTCGACCGGAGTCGCCCGCCTTGGCTGCCAACTCGGCGAGTGAGTACACCGCTCGCGCGTCGCCTTCGCGTACTTCAATGACGGCGGTCTTTCGCGACCGTGGGTCGCCCTTGGCCGCCTCTGCCATCGCCACCGCCGCACTGGTGGGTTCGCGGACCGCAGCAACTAAGCCACTCACCGGAAAGTCAACGCGGGGCGAGAGGTAGTAGCGCGCATAGCTGAATTCTTTGTACCGACTCGACTGTGCGGGGTCGCCCATGATCACCGTGGTATCCGGCCACACCGCCGTCCACATGCGCCAGGAAGTGATGTTGGCATCAGGAAGCGGCAGGATTCGCGCGTCATGTGCTGCAGCGGGGCCGGCGATCGCGCGCATGCCAAGTTGGCTCCACAGTGAGGCTTCGGTTCGGCTTGCACTTGGCAGACTGTGTTCATCGGCCCCCGCCACGCGGTCGTACATCACTAAGTTGCTGTTGTAGAGCAGTCCGCTGACATGGAAGGTCCGCTCTTGGCCATCGATGCGCCGATCGAAGACCACCAGGCTGTCGGTAAGCGGGCTGTAACTCACGGCAATGGGTACGCCACCAAGCGTGTCATTGATCACTTCATGAGCGTTGAGAACAGCCAGCGGATACGCGCGGGCCTCGCCGTTCACCACTACGCCCGCCACGCGGTCATTACTCACCACGTACTTGGTTCGGTGCTCTGCGTTCCATCGCAACATGTCCGCACTTCGCATCACGGCGGGCGCGTCCAATGATGGCAGGAAGTCACGCGGGCTTCCGCTCCCCACAAGAACGCCGCGATCGGCGTGCAGTGGCTCCAGTGTGAATCCGTACACCGCGGGATCGTTGCCGCTTCCGATGGGACGGTCGCCACTGAACACACCACTCAGCGCCCACGCTAAGAATCCGCCACTGATGGCAAGCAACGCCAACAGAATCCAACCACCGCCGCGCAGGGTGAGTGTTGGGAATCCCAGTGGATGTGGATCGCTCACTGCGCGGGTACCTCAAGAATGACTGCTCCGTCGACGGGCGTTGCAGTGGTCACTACGCTTCCGCGATCGATGACCAGGGCGCCCAGAAGGACGGGCAAATAGATCAGGCTTGCCAAGAACAGCCGCCGTGCGCGCGCATCGCTCCTTTCAAGCAGGAAACGGAGCGAAAGCCATGAGAGCCAAAGACCTGCGGCGAAGGCCACCGCTGCGTAACCAAAGCCAGCAATGCCGGACATGGTGCCGAGGAGTGACACCGGTACCAACATCAAACTCGAGAGCAGGCACGCTTGACCAGTCGCGGTGCCATCCGGATCACGCGAAGGCAACATCACGAACCCACCGGCCGTGTAGTCCGCGCGATAGAGCCATGCGAGCGCTAAGAAGTGTGGAATCTGCCATACAAAGAGAACGGCAAAGAGTGCCCACGCTCCGGGCGCAATACTTCCGGTAGCGGCCGTCCATCCAATCACTGGCGGAATCGCGCCGGTGACGGCGCCCACCAATGTATTGAGTGTGGTCCGCGGCTTGAGCGGCGTGTACAGCAACACGTAGAGCAGAATGTTTACGCCAGCGAACGTAGCGGCCATCAAGGTGGTGCCCATGGCAAGCACCGTGCATCCCGCGTACCCAAGCAGCACAGCAACCACGAACACGGTGGTTCGTCGCGCATGACCGGCTGGCAACGGTCGCTTGGCAGTTCTGCGCATCAATCCATCGCGACGCATCTCGGCCACTTGGTTGAGCATGGCAGCGCTGGCCGCCGCGAGTGCGGTGCCGATGCAGGTCCACAGGAGGCGCATCCACCATCCCTGTGGATCAGCGGGCGCCACCACGAACCCGACAGCGGCAGTGAGCAGCACCAGGAGGCTCAGCCGAGCCTTCGACAGTTGGCTCCAAATCACCGCATGGCTGGGTGTCGGCGCGGCATGGACAACATCGATGCCCAGAATCGCGGGCGGGGGACTTCCCGGCGTGGCGGGTTCGGGTGCTGGTGTGATTGATGCGGGCATCGGATTCGATCCGCGGGGGGTCGAGATGAATAGCATAGGTATCCCCCCTCCATGGAGCCTTGCCGATGCACATGCTGATTGCGATTCAGGATTCCGCCGCTGCCGCCCTCACGTCCACCCCGGTGGTCACGCCCGCACCCGCTGCGCCGTTGGGGATTTCTGCATTAATTCTCTTGATGGTCGTCGGAAGTGGATTCGTGATCGCGTGGTCGCGTTGGGTCCGACCGATGAACTTGGCCATTGGATTTGTGGTCACGGTAGCCATGTGGACGCTGAGTTACCTGGCGCTCCTGCAGCCCGGCTTTGTGGCGGGCGAGGCATTGTTTGTGGGGGCGCTGGCGTGTGTGTTGTTTGGCGGCTTCCTTGCCGGACGATTTGCGCCTGGTCAGGCCAGCGGTCTGTCAGTTGGTTTAGTGTCAGCCACCATCAACCTCATGGTGGTCGGCGCCTTTCTGCGCGATGAGCAGGGCGGTTCACCCGTGCGACCCGCCGCCTACGTCATCGGCCTCTTTGCCGCGAGCGCGCTGCTTGGTTCGATCGGCGAGCGAATCGGTAGTGCTCGGGCCTCAGCGCGGCGGCTACCGTCGCCCGTCACGCTCATGGGCATGGTTGCCACCGTCAATATTCTGGTGATGATTGTGATTGGCGGGCTCGTCACCGGCTATGAAGCCGGGCTAGCGGTGCCGGACTGGCCGAATAGTTTCGGTCACAACATGTTGCTCTATCCGGTCAGTGAAATGAAGGGCGGCATCTTCTATGAGCACGCGCACCGTCTCTTTGGAATGCTCGTTGGCGCTACCGTGCTTGCGTATGCCACCACGGTGTGGCGCAGCGGTGCGAGCAAGTTTGCCCGTACGGCAGTGTCCATTCTGTTGGCGCTAGTTGTCTGCCAAGGAATCTTGGGTGGTTTGCGCGTGACTGGCACAGTCACCTCGAGCATGAATGCGACGGATCTATCCCCGAGCACCACGCTGGCCATTGTGCACGGCATGCTGGGTCAGTTTGTCTTTGCATTGGCATTGGTGTCGGCGTTTGCGGTGAGCAGTGCATGGGATCGAGTGCGCGTGGCAGTGCCCGGCGCTGGCGCCATGAGGCTGCTGACCAGCTTGGCATTCATGTCCATTACCTTGCAACTCTTTCTCGGAGCTGCCATGCGGCACCTGCAGATACCTCCGACCGGTGATGAAGGCGCCCAACTTCCTAAGTGGGCGCTGCATGGTCATGTGACCATGGCAGTGATCGCCTTCGTACTTGTGCTTGTGGCGGCAATTCGCTGCGGGCGTGCCGTGGAAGCTCCGCCGTTGCGGCGCGTGGGGAAAGCAGCAATGCACACGGTGGGACTGCAGGTTGCCCTCGGCATTGCAGCCTTGGTCGCCGTGTTGATGCGAAGGGGTGAGATGGTTCCTGTCTGGGAAGTAGCAGCAACCACCGCGCACCAAGCATTGGGCGCTGTTCTCATAGCCGAGGTCGCCACGATGGCGGTACTGGCCCGACGAACAATTACTGCGACTGCGTCACCGGCTTAAGCACTTCTTCGAGCGCTAGCAGTGCGTACAACGTGACCAGTTCTGGTTGCCCCTCTTGCCAGCGATCAGCGCTGTTCACCCAACTGCCGTCAGCGCGTTGCGATGCCAATAGGGCATCGGTCATGTCATTGCGCCAATTGCGGGCACTGCCGTTGTTTCCAGGTTTTTCTGAGGCTTTTTCCTGCGTACCCGCCTGGGCAGGATCGCTGATCACTGTCACGCTGATGGCTCCTGATGCGTTGAGCGCGCGTGCAGCGGCGTGCAGGTAGTAGTAAAGACCCTGTGAACCGAGTCCGGGGTTCTCGGTGAATGTCCAGTGCGATCGAATCCAATCAAAGGCGGCGGTGACGCGCGGATCATTGGGAGCAAGCCCGGCATACAACAGGCTTTTGAAGCCAGCGTAGGTCATGCTTCCGTAACTGCGAAGTGCGCGTGTCTCCGGCGGCATCTTCTCACCGTATCGACCCTCGCCTGCCACTTCACTTGCGAAACTCTCGCCACCATTGGCGGCCGTGTAAGCGAAGCCTCCGTCAGCGTTCCCGTGTTGCGCCCATGATGCGTCGTTGCTCTTGACATTCTGAGTGCGTTGCACGAACACCAAGGCGCGTTGCACGGCGGGGTCATCGGTCGAGACGCCAGCATCGTGCAATGCGTCAAGCATGAGTTGCGTGTTGGAGAGGTCGGGGCGTCCGTGACTTCCGTATCCCGCACCACCAAACCAATCCGCATTGGGGCTGATCCCTTGGGATTGGTCCCACTGATTTTTCACAAGCCACGTTCGTACAGTTTCCATCTCCATGGCGAGCGCGGGATCTTGTTGCGCAGCAAGACCCATCAGCACCATGCTGGCCACGTAGTTGGCCAATCCGCCGCCGAGGTCAGGCTGAAATGCACCCGCTACTTGCGTTCCAGCGGTGACAAACGCCAGGGCTTTGCGCGCGTTTATATCGGTTTTTGCAGGGAATCCAGCCTGTGCGAACGCCTTCAGTGCCAGTGCCGTGACTGCGTTTGGCACGGCCGTTGACGGCTTACTTTGATCGGTCGCTTTCGCAGCAGTGCTTTCCATCCACCCGCCGTTGGGCCCCTGAGCGGAGCGCATGAACGCAAGACCCTTACCCACCGCCACCTTCGCCGCCGCGAATCGCGCCGCGTCCATGGGTACGTCTTCGGCGCGATCAGCGATGCGAAGTATCACGGGCAGCGGTTGGATGACGCGTGACGGAACGTTGGGAGCACTCAGCGTGGTGATCTTTTCCGCATTGACGCGTGCATCCGTTTGAATGGATGCGGGTGCGAGGACAGCCGCTCGCACTGCAGCAGGAATTTCCTTGGCCGTTGCATCCGTGACTGGCTTGGCCTGCAGCTGTGGAATCGGTGCTTCAATCTTGAGATAGATGAGAAAGTCTGATTCGCGCGGCGTAGTGGCTGCGGGCTGCCCAGCCGGCACGGGCCTCTTGGGATCAGGGCCAACGCCAACGAAACGCAGCGGGGTCAAGACCATGCCGGCGGCATCAGCGCGCGCAGTGACGGATACCCGCACGAGAAGCCCATCTTCAGCGCCCGATTTCTGGTCCAACAACTTTGCGTCAACACGCGGATCAGTACTGGTCACGGAATCAATGCGCACCCCGTTCGCGTGCTTGATCTCAACTTCAAATACTTTGCTTGCACCGGGAGCGATGATGCCCACGTTCTCACGGTACTGTGCAAAGCCAAAATTCGCGCTTATTTTTGTGCATTCATGGCGCACGCGCATATCAATCAGCCGCGCATCGGCTCGATCAGTTTCAATCACTAGATACTTGGGAACACGCTCGCAGGGCAGGCTGGAGAAGTCGTAGCGCACGCGATAGTTCTCGCGCGGGCCTTGCTCTGCTGGGTTGTAGTCCACAAACACCGGCGCTGCGCCACCGACCGACATGATGCGAAACGACTTCCCATCAATCGACTCCACGGTAATTTCGCCGGTGACATTGGCCTTGTTGTCAAACGCATTGATGAACGGATCACGCCGTTGCTTGCCATCGGCGCCAACGCTTAACTGGATACCGCGCACGGGATAGGTCACTTCCGCTTTGATGCTCAGTTCTATCAGTCCGGGCACACCTTCAAACATCAGCACTACTTGTGCAGACTTTTCACCCGTTGCACCGCTGGTTCGCATGGAGAGCGGAACTTTGATCGTGCCGCCGGCGGGAATCTCCTTACCAAGCATGTCGACGGTGGTGCATGTGCAACTGGGCGCACTACGGACACACTTCACCGGACGATCAAGGGTATTCAGAAGCGTGGCCTCAAACTTCACATCGGTCTGTGGCGCAACGAAACCGGCGTCAAGTGATGCGGGCATTGCCTTGATCGGGCACAGCGCCATTTGCTCAGCGACCTGCCGAGCGCGATCGGCCATTTGCTGCTGCTGCGGCGCGGCGTATGCAAAGTGGGCACACGCGATGGCCATCACGGTGGCGGCGCAGGAAACAAAGCGGGGACAGGCGGGAAGGGCGGTGAATTTCATGGGGTTTCCTCTCGTGCATCGTAGTTCCGCGCGTCCTACACTCGAGCCCCATGCGCGCTATTGAAGTCCTCCGTCAAGGAACCCCCGTCGCCCCAAATGTCCGCTTTACAGGCGGTCGATCGGAGTGCACTCCCGCTCCCGGCGAGGTGCGTGTCCGCACCGAGGCTTCGGCGCTCAATCACCTGGACCTCTGGGTTGGCCGCGGCTTGCCCGGTATCGAGGTGCAGTGGCCGACCATCGGTGGATCGGATGGCGTTGGCATCGTTGACACCGTGGGTGCTGGCGTTGGTGCGGCATGGGTTGGCAAGCGAGTGATTCTCAATGCGGCAATCATGCGCCCTGAGGCGCCGCGCCCGGGGCACGCTCCGTCCGGCGAGGACATCTTCATGATCGGCGAGCATTGCCCCGGTACGCATGCGGAGTACTTTGTTGCTCCGGCGACCAACGTCTTGGAAATCGGCGACATCGATCCGGTACACGCAGCGGCGTTTGGGCTGACACACCTCACGGCGTGGCGCATGCTGGTGACGCGCGCGCGGTTGCAGGCAGGTATGACGGTGCTCATTCCCGGTATCGGTGGCGGTGTTGCGCTTGCTGCGCTTGGAATTGCGCGACATTTTGGGTGCACCACGATTGTGACCAGCCGTCATGCAGCAAAGCTGGAGCGCGCCAAGACGCTCGGCGCCAATTTCACCGTGCTCGACACCGGCGCCGATTGGTCGCGCGAAGTGCGCAAGGCAACCGCTGGACGCGGCGTTGACATTGTGGCGGAGAGCGTTGGCAAGGCCGTGCATTTGTCATGCATCAAGAGTCTGGCTCGCGGCGGCACACTGGTCACGTGTGGATGCACCACGGGCGCTGATGGCACCACCGATCTTGCTCGCATCTTTTGGAATCAGCTCTCCATCATTGGATCCACCATGGGTTCGATGGACGAGTTCCGTAGCGTCATTGCCCTGCTGCAAAGCGGGGCGCTCCGTGCCACGGTGGATCAGGTCTTTGAGCCCGCTGCGGCCGAAGCGGCGTATGCGCGTCTTGAGGCAGGCGAGCAGTTTGGCAAGCTGGTGTTTAAGTGGTAAGTAGTGCAAGATTCCCGCCGATAACAACAATTTGCACTTGATTTCACATGCAGCATCCGGTTTGATTCTTCTTAATGTCCACCCCTTACGTCGGCGCCGTCCAATTCAGCAGTCAGATTGTTGGTTCGTCAGAGTCTTCAGAGGGAGGCACCGCGTTGCTTCCTGAAGTTGCTCCTCCACAGCGCAAGCAGATGCCAGGATGGGCGGTACTTCTCCACAATGACGATGTCAGCGACTTTTCGCTGGTGACTCGCTCGGTGGTGGAGTTTGCGCGTCTCACCGTCAGTGATGCCGTGGAGCGAACCGTGGAGGCGCATGAGTCCGGGGTTGCACTGCTGATGGTCACCCATCGCGAGCGTGCCGAACTCATCCAAGAGCAGTTTCAGACTCGCGGACTGACCGTCACCATCGAGCCTGCCGCCTGATTCGCGGCGTATGATTCTGAGGTATTCCGGAACGGCTCTCGTTCCGCTGTCCCACAGGATCCAGCCTCGATATGCGACCCGCACTCATTGTCTCGATCGCCGTCACCTTGGTTGTTGCGTTGGTGGCGCTGTTCGCTGGAAAGGACATCTGGGCGTGGATCAATGTCGGAGGCCCGGAGGCCACCGTGGTCCGCATGGAACCCGCATCGGTGGGGGTGCTGGTGGAGACGGTTTCGGCACCGGGAATCATTGAACCCAAGCGCAAGGTGGATGTGTCAGCGGAAGTGTCGGCGCGCATCGTGGAATTGCCGCATCGCGAGGGTGAACGCGTTCGCGCCGGCGACCTGATCATGCGTCTTGATGACCGGGATCTCAAGGCAGCGTTGCAGAGTGTGGAAGCCCGGCGCGATGGTGAGCGGTATCGCCTGGAAGCGGAGCGATCCCGCATCGTCGGTACGCAGAACACCCTGGAGAATGCGCGCGCTACAGCGCAACGGCAGGAGTCGCTCTTTCGTGCCGGTGATATCAGTCGGCAGGCCTATGAAGATTCCGTGACGCGCGCCGCAGACCTCGATGCGCAATTCCAAGCGCAGAAGAACACCATCGTTCAACTGGAGAAGAGCTTGGCCGCCGCCGAAGCCCAGATTGACCAGCAGCGCGAGGCGCTCCGAAGGACGGTCGTGGTCGCGGCGATCGATGGCATCATTACCCAGCTCAATGCCGAGGTTGGCGAATTGGTGGTGGTTGGCACCATGAATAACCCGGGAACGAAGATCCTCACCATTGCCGACTTGAGCAAGATGAAACTCACCGCCAAGGTCAGTGAATCAGA
>CAMDCW010000101.1 GCA_945890745.1 Phycisphaera mikurensis NBRC 102666 | reverse complement strand
CGCTCCACAAGGTTCCGCTTAGCCTCGGGCGAATCTGTTCGTCCGGTTGGCACCCACGGGGCGTACGTCCAACTGCCGGACTTCTCAGTTTCACACGCCGCTTACCGAGGATCCCGTGCTCACTGCGGGGGCTCGCACACGGAAGGCACGTTGACATCCAGGGGCTGGAACCCGCTCACCTGGCCGCAAGCGCCGGAGAGGACAGGGCCGCGCTCAGCGGCCGTCCTCGTAAGGCGAATGCGGGCCAGTAAACAAGCGCGTTGCAACAGCCCAACCCGGTCTACTTGCCAATCCACCACTCGCGCTCCGGCGCCCCATCACACCACCGGGTCATGTCCCGCAGCGCATCCACCTGCAAGAGCTCAACGCCCCCGTCGATCGTCCCAATGACCACCTCGTCACCATGACGCGCGCTCACCGATCCAAAGCTCAATGCATCATTCGGGTCATACTCCGGAGCCCACCGCGAGGTTGCCGTATTCAACCAAGGCGCATCAACACGAAAGCAACCCTCGTTGATGAAACCATCGCTGGTTGCCCCCGTGCGCGCGGATGAAAATACGATGGTCTGCTGCGGTCGCTTTGCCGCCGATAGCCGCGTAACGCAGTACTTCGCAAATGGATTGGCAATACCGTTGGCAAGTATCGGCTCGCTTGGAAAGCGCGCATCGTCGCCGCCAACAAACGCGCTATTCATTCCAAAGCTCGGGTACAGCGACGCAAAGTAGTAGTACTGACTTCGATCACCAGCCTGCAACTTGGCAAGCGTCTCCGCGTTAGCGCCCACATACAGGCGGCGGAAATCATCATCGAGCCACGGTGCGAGGCGCCACGGAAAGCGCTTGGCAACTTCGATGTCCCCGCCGTAAGCGTCGGCAGGAATGGCATTCCCGTTCTCATCACGCGCCGAGTACCCCGCCTTGTAGCCCGGCAGCACAAACCCGTTCTGATCCGCGGCATAGGAAATCCAGCCCGTCATGACCCCCCGCAACGCGGAAACCTCGCTCATCCGCCCTGCCGCCCGACGAGCGCCGAGTGCAACCGGAACGATGATTGCCACCAAGACGCCGATAATGGCCAGTACAACCAGTAATTCTATGAGTGTGAATCCCGCTAATTGCAGCGTTCGAACCGTCTGGGGCGAACTCCTCGTCCCATTCGCGCGTTTCATGGCATATTCATTGGGCGGCTGCATTCAGCATCCATAGTATTCGGTTCCCTGTACTGCCATGAACACCGTGAACACCGTCGCTCGCGCCATTCTCGTTTCCGCCACCATCGCCGCCGCCACCACGGGCGCGCGCGCCGACGTGATCAACGCAGTCTTTCCGGCGCCCACGCTCGACCGCTGGATGTACCCATTCAATTCAACACCCGGGACACGACCGGTCATCAGCACCTTCGGCAGCACGCCCGGAGCCGCGGACTTTGATAGCCGTGATGGACAAATGCTCGTTGGCTTTGACACCGCTGCGCAGATTCCAATTGCTCAAGGCAGCGGCCTGACCGTCACTCGCGCAACGCTACTGGTGGAAGTGGCGAACGACCTGATCTTCCAATACGACGACACGACCGATCCGTGGCAATGCTTCGTTGCCACGAGCGATCCAGCGTGGCGTGCAGATGTTGATGTTGGTCAGCCTGTCGAATGCTTCGGCGTGGGCTTTCGCAATGGATGGTCGCTACAGACCTTTCAAGAGAACACTGCCTTTGCGCCATCAGGCACTAACTTTCTGGCTCCCGGCGTGCGCAACGCCTTCGCTGCGAGTGTTGATGGAAACGGCGCGCTGATTGACGTCTCGCAGAGCGCACGTCAACGCTTTGATCCGAAGGTATTCGGCACCGGCAAGATTGCTGGGCTTGCCCCTGGTTCATTGGTTGCGATTGGCTCCACCATGCGATTCGAACTTGATGTGTCCGATCCCGGCGTGCAGGCGTATCTACAAACCGGCATCGATTCCGGACGAGTGCTCTTGGCGGTGTCAAGTCTGACGTTCGTACAGCAACAGGCCGGGCAATTTCCAGCGTTTATCGCCAAGGAGAATGTGTACGTTCAACTTGGATTGGCGCTGCCGGCACGGCTTGAACTTGATGTCCAAGCGGGCAGCGCCTGCGCGCTCGCTGATATTGATTGTGATGGGAACGTGAACGGATCCGACCTCGGCATCCTGCTCGGAAACTGGGGGCAACCCGGGCCGGGCGACCTGAACGGTAGCGGAGTCACTGACGGCTCCGACCTTGGCATTCTCTTAGGCGAATGGAACTGACCGAGACGAGGCACCCGCGTTTGTTGCCTCCACCATTGCTTCGATGAACAGGCGCTGCGCTGCACGAATGGTGCGCTCGGCCGTGTCAATCAAATCACGAACAATGGTCTCGGGAAGGTGCATGCGTGCCGCCACCGCGTTGGGTGCCAGCCCATCTCGGTGACGAAGCCGCAGCGCCATACGTTCGTGATGTGAAAGTAAGTCAAGAACGCGCGATAGAAATTCGTCCTTCACATCGATCGTGCTGCCTGATGCGTCAGCGACAGCGTGCTTCACGCTCGGTCGCTTGCGCGCCCGCACTGCGCGCGATGACTGCGATGCCGGTGCTGACTTCGCGTGCGCGCTTGTTGCTACTGCTTCTTGAGATTGAGTAATAGTGACCATGCGTGCACTCCTTTGCAACGCTTCGGCTCATACAACGAACCTCGATCAGCTGGCTGTACGTCAACATCCTTGTCGACTGCGCTCGGCGAGCGCATGGTCCGACGCCAACCGTCGTGACCGGAGACTACCCATATTTAGGCTGCAATGGGCATGGATTCCATGTGACTTGCAAGAGAAACCCATGAATCCTGAAATCCCGAAGCCCCAACCAGCGGACCAACCGCCGACACGATCAGCGGATCAAACTGCGCTCCGGACTCGGAATCCAGTTCTTCAAACGCCGCTTCAAGACTGACTGCCGGGGAGTAGGCGCGGACCGAAGTCATAGCGTCGAGTGCGTCAGCAACCGCCACAATGCGCGCGAACAGCGGAATTGCATGGCCAACAAGACGGTCCGGGTAGCCAAGGCCGTCCCAGCGCTCATGGTGCCAGCGGGCGGTCGACGCCGCAAACGCCAAGACTGGAATCCGGCTCAAGATTGCGCCGCCATAGACGACGTGCCGACGCATTTCGGTGGTTTCACTAGCAGTCAATGGACCATTTTTACTCAGGATTTCCGTGGGAACCAAGATCTTGCCAACATCATGCAGGAGGGCAGAAACGCGCAGTGCACGCAGTTCCTTCACACCCATGCCGATCGAGGAACCAAGCATCGTGGACAGAGCCGCTACGCGCAACGCGTGACCGGCCTGCGAGGGATCAGCGCGATCAATGCTGTCGACCAGTTCACTGACGAGGGCTGACATAGCGCTGCCCATCGAGGCATCTCGACCGGAAGCGGTACTTGGCAGGTCGCGTGGTTCGGCACGCATCCAGTGTGCGTGGGTGGTTGCGGTAGAGGCGCTCGCGGCGCTCCGCTGCTGCAGCACGGAAATCAGGTTGCTTTGGGCAATCTCAGGACGGAGGTTCGAAAGTGGATTGGTCATGTGTGTTCTCCTATGGTGCGCGGCAGAATGTCCGCGCTGAGGGGATCGGCGGGACCGGGGGGCGGCTGAAGCACAAGGGGGAAAAACCTGCAAAGTTCTCTGTTCATGGCCAAAGTGCCCTTTAAAAACCCAATTTCAGCGTCCAGAAGCACTCCGCACTAGACTTCAGACCCTCAATGCGAATTGCTGCACTTCCGATGTTTCGCCCCCCCAAGGCCCGTGCGGTCGAAGTGGCTTGCGCCCTCGATACCGCTGGTGACCTGTCGGCACTGCCAGCGACCAACTTTGCCCACGTGTTAGGTGGGACCGCGGGCGGCACCGCCGTACGAGCAGCGCTTGATGCACTCGTCACGCTTGGTGCGTTAGTCGCCGATCCACAGCCGCGCATGTTTGTCTACCGAGCAGCGCACGGCGGAAAGCGATGGATGGGCTTGGTGTGCGGCGCGGATACGCGCGACCTGGTGCACCTCTTCCCCAACGCAGCGGCCGATGAAGCGATCTCCGCTGCCGAAGCGGACCTGGCAGTGGTTGATGCCCAACTGGTGCCGGGGCTCATCTTCATCGACGCATCACCGGATCTTTCCTACCTCTTCGTGTGCGACACCAACGAGCGCCCCGCGTACCACTTTGTGGCTTCGGATGGGGCTACTCATAGTGCCTGGGAAGTACGTCACCCGGATGCGTATCTTCCCGCGCTTGCCGAACTTGCGGCCGATGAATTGCACGCGGGAGCAGCACAGGTCATCGCCGCGCATATGGCCGGACAGATGCCACTAGTGATCCTGACCTCTGATCGGGATGTGGCAACCGCTACCGGCCCATTGGCACCCCGCTGCGGGTTGTTCATTCCGCGCCCATCGCAGCGCTAAGCGACACCGCACTACACTAAACGCATGACAGCGTTCGCTACGCCCGGCCCGTCTGCAACCAATCTCGCCGGACCTGCCAAGGTTCTCGTGTGTGACGCGCTCGCCAAAAGCGGGCTCGATGCGCTGCGGGGTCTCGGGTGCATCGTCATGAACGATCCGGAACTTGGCGAAGCCACCTTGGCACGCGCGGTCAAGGACACCGGCCCCGATGTACTGATCACTGGCAACACGCCTATTTCAGCGGAAGTCATTGAAGCCAGCCCGCGCCTCGCGATGATCGTGGTGGCTGGAACCAGTACTGATCATGTGGACATTGCCGCCGCGAGCCGTCGGGGCATCTTTGTGGCGAACTGCCCAGGGCGCAATGCAACCGCTGTGGCGGAACTTGCATGGGCGTTGATCCTGGCATGCGACCGCCGAATTCCCGAACAAACCGCGGCACTGCGAGCAGGACAATGGAAGCAGCGCGAATTTGCGCACGCCGTTGGACTGCACGGGCGCACGCTTGGAATTGTTGGACTTGGACAAGTGGGTCAGGAAGTGGCACAGATCGGTCGCGCGTTCGGTATGGACGTGATCGCGTGGAGCCGCAATCTCACGGAAGAAAAAGCACTCGAACACGGTTGCGGATTCTGCGCCAGCCTCATCAATCTTGCAAAGCTCAGCGATGTAGTCAGTGTCAGCGCTGGTGGCGGTGAAGACTCCGACAACTTGATAAACGAGAAGTTCCTTGCCGCACTGAAGCCCGGTGCCATCTTGGTGAATACCAGCCGAGGCGGCGTGATTGACCAAGCCGCTCTCAGCAACGCGGTGCGTACGCGAGGCCTGCGCGCCGGCCTTGATGTCTGGGCCAACGAGCCAGAGGGAGCGGACGATGCCTTTACGGATCCGCTCGCGCAAGAGCCAGGCGTCATTGGAACGCATCACATCGGTGCGCTGACGGAGCAAGCGCAACGCGCTGTTGCCGATGAAGTGGTGCGTGTTGTTCGTGCGTGGGCCGAGCGCGGTCATGTACCGCATTGCGTGAACCGTGCCGTGGCTACTCCGGCAACCACGCTGCTTGCGGTGCGGCATGTCAATCGACCCGGCGTCCTGGCCCACGTGTTCGAGACGCTCGGACAGGCGGGGATCAACGTGGAAGAGATGGAAAATATTGTCTATGCCGGTGGTGAGGCAGGGCTAGCCCGGATCCAGCTTGACAGGACTCCCAACGAGCAGCAGCTTGCTGCGATCCGAACCAACGCGAATATCCTCAGTGCCACGCTGAGCACCATCACTCGCCGCATGTGAATCGCGACTGTGGTTTGAATGAGGCGCCGACGCGTCCGATGCGCCCGGCGATCCGAGCCCACGCCGCGTCTTGACTCCCGTTCGCACACACATTGCATGAACATCCTCGGAATCTCAGCCTTCTTTCATGACAGCGCCGCTGCACTCGTGCGTGATGGCGTCATTGTGGCTGCAGCCCAAGAAGAGCGCTTCAGCAGGCAGAAACACGACGAACGCTTTCCAAGGCAGGCTGTCCAATACTGCCTGAGCGCCGAAGGGATTGATGCATCGCAACTTGATGCAGTGGTCTTCTATGAAAAACCGCTGGTGAAATTCGAGCGGCTCCTTGAGACATCACTGGCCTACGCACCGCGGGGGTTTCGATCATTCCTTGCCGCCATGCCGCCATGGCTTCAGAAGAAACTCCACCTTCCGCGCGAGATTGACGCTGGTCTTGGTGGTACCTACAGCGGTCCGATCCTCTTTGCCACGCATCACGAATCCCACGCCGCAAGTGCGTACTACCCAAGCCCATTTGAAGAAGCAGCCATCCTCACCATGGACGGCGTCGGCGAATGGACCACTGCAAGCTGGGGCATCGGCAAGGGGAACACCATTGACCTGCACCAGGAGATGCGGTTTCCACATTCGCCCGGACTGCTGTACAGCGCGTTCACTTATTACTGTGGATTTCGCGTCAACAGCGGCGAGTACAAGTTGATGGGACTAGCGCCCTACGGCGAGCCACGCTTTGAGAAGGCCATTCTCGATCACATCGTGCACCTGCATGATGATGGCTCGTTCTGGCTTGATCAGCGCTACTTCAACTATTGCCACGGTCTCACCATGACCAGTGCGCGCTTTCATGCGTTGTTCGGAGGACCGCCGCGTGACCCCGAAAGCCCAATCACTCAGCGCGAAATGGATATTGCCGCAAGTATCCAGCGTGTGACTGAAGACATCGTGCTTCGAATGGCGCGACATGTTCATGTCCAGACCGGACAATGCAATCTCTGCATGGCGGGCGGTGTTGCATTGAACTGCGTTGCAAACGGTCGATTGCTGAGAGAAGGACCGTTCGAACGCCTCTGGATCCAGCCTGCGGCGGGCGACTGCGGCGGTGCACTCGGCGCGGCGCTGGTGCACTGGTATGGCCATCTGAAGAATTCACGCCAGGCACAACCGAGCGATAGTCAGCAGGGTTCATTTCTTGGTCCTGAGTTCAATGATGAACACATCCGAAATGCACTCGCACCGCTTGGTGCTGTTGTAGAGACACTGAGTGAGGGTGCGCTTGCCGAAGCCATTGCCGCTGAACTTGCCAAAGGTCGAATCGTCGGGCACTTCCATGGACGCGCAGAGTTCGGACCGCGGGCACTTGGGCATCGATCGATCCTTGGCGACCCGCGCGACCCATCCATGCAGCGACGCATGAATGTTGCAATCAAGTTCCGAGAGTCATTCCGACCATTCGCACCAGCGGTACTTGCCGATCGACAGCGCGAGTGGTTTGACCTCGACGTGGAGAGCCCATACATGCTGCTGGTAGCACCCGTCGCCGCGGCCCACCTCCGCAACAGCACTGCCAACCAACAATCGCAGTCCGCTGCCGGCAACGACGCGGCGATTGGATTTGCAAAGCTGAAGGCGCTGCGCAGCGATGTTCCAGCCATCACTCATGTTGATGATTCCGCACGGGTGCAGACTGTTGATGCCGCCCGTTCCCCACGCTTTCATGCAATCCTCAGTGCCTTTGACCGACTGACGGGCTGCCCAGTGCTTGTCAATACCAGTTTCAATGTGCGTGGAGAGCCCATCGTCCATGACCCAGCGGATGCCTACCGTTGCTTCATGTTTACGGACATGGACATACTGGTGATTGGAAATCAACTGATGCGAAAGGAACACCAGCCCGCCATGGCCGGTGCAGACGAATACAAGCGGTCCTTCCGCCCTGACTGACGCCTGACTAAAGACCATCCGGTTTACTGCCGAAACAATCAACATGTCCCGACCGTCCTTCATCACTGAACTCTTCGCCTTCGTTCGTGCACACAAGGCGTACATGCTCATTCCAATCATTGTGGTTCTGCTGCTGGCTGGACTGCTGATCATCCTGGGCGGCACCAATGCCGCGCCATTCATCTACTCGCTGTTTTAATCCCAACATGATCACGGTCAACTGGAATCCATCACCCAAGGAGCTTCGCCACTGGGCTGTCGCAACGGCATGTGCGCTCGCCGTGATGGGTTCACTCTTTTACTTTGTTGACTGGGGCATCTTCCGTGTGGGCCATGGAATGGCGCCTATCATGTGGATCTTCGGGGCCTTCGCGCTCGTCACCGCTGGCACTGGAACCAGGATTGGTCTTCCGGCATATTGGGCTTGGATGTCGTTCGTATTCATCGTTGGCACGGTGATAGGAACAGTCGCACTTGGCATTGTTTACTACCTCGTAGTGACCCCCATGGCGCTCGTTGCACGCGCGTGTGGCCGAGATCGCCTTGATGTCCGAAGTGCTGCAGGGCATACTCGTTGGCACCCATTGCCACGCAACACACCACATGACCCTGCTCGACAGTTCTAGCGTGACCCCTGCATGGTCGACACCAACATGAGCACTTCACATCCATCGCCACCGACCGCGCGTGTGCCTCTTTCCATGTGGAAAAAGTTGCTCTTCACCGTCATCACCATGTCGATCCCACTGGTGTTGCTTGCCATCGTGGAGTTGGGGCTTCGCCTGTTCGGCTGGGGCGGATATCCGCCATTCTTCCGCATGGTGGGCGAAGTGGCGCCAAATCAACAACTGTGGATGGTGGAGCCAGCGGCAAGCACTCCGTACTTCTTTGCCAATCCAACACGTCCGGGATATGCCGAGCAAAGTAGTTTCGTCATGCCAAAGCCGGCTGGAACGGTTCGCATTTTCCTGTTCGGCGAATCCGCTGCAAAGGGCTATCCACAGCCACGAAACCTCGCCATGAGTGCATTCATGGAAGCCATGCTGACCGATGCGTGGCCCGGGCGCAAGGTGGAGGTCATCAACACTGGCACAACGGCCGTGGCGAGCTTCCCCATCATTCCGATGGTGAGCGAAGCTGTTGCGCTACAACCAGATCTCTTTGTGTTCTATGTAGGAAACAATGAGTTTTTCGGCGCTTACGGCACGGCATCTATCAACTCCGCCGGCACACTGCCAGATTGGGCGTTGCCCTGGATGCGTGCTGCGCGTGGCTTGGCCGTTGTGCAAGTCTTTGATCGGGTGTTCCAACGAAGTGCGGACAAGGACCGGACCTTGATGGAACAGATGATTGGTCAGACTGTGATTGCAGCAGACTCGCCGCTCCGTGATGCTGCGGCACGAAACTTGAACGCGCATCTTGGCCAGATGCTCGACGCTGCCAGTGCTGCTGGCATACCAACCATTGTCTGTACAACCGCAAGTAACGAGTCCGGCGTGGCGCCGCTTGGCGAAGGCGGTGGCGCTTCTGAGCGATTTGCAGAGGCTAAGAGATTGTCTGCAGCTGGTGATCGAGTACGTGCCGCCGAGGCATTTCTTGCAGCTCGAGATCTTGACACCATGCCATGGCGCCCAACAAGTAGTACCGAGGATTCCATTCGGCGCGCAGCACTCTCACATAATGCGCCACTCTGTGATATTGCAGCTCGATTTCGTCAGTTGAGCCCCGAAGGAGCCACTGGATGGGAATTGGCTGATGACCATGTCCACCTCACCGTCCGCGGGCAAGCGGAGGCCGCGCGCGCAATCGCTGAGACCATGGCCACTCTGCCACCACAGCTTGCTGTTGATCCGGTGGTGCTCGCGGCGCTTCCGAGTTGGCAGTCATATGCACAGCGGCTCGGCACAAATAGTTTCGATGACTACCGTGTTCATCACACGCTCCGAATACTGTTTGGAATTCCATTCATGAAGCGGTCAAACGCTGAGGCCTTTACGCGTTTCAACACGCTGTGCCAAGAAGCGGAATCGCGGATGTCTGTACCCATCGCGGACACCGTGCGCCAATGGCAAACGATGACGCCACATGCTGGTGGCTTGCGCCCCATCACCGGAATGGTGGCGCGCACCATGTTGCGCGAGGGGAACATTCCGGAAGCAGCTCGCCTGTATGAAATCGCATGTTCGCAAGTTCCGCCCTACACCTCATGGCAGATTGAATATGTCTATTTCCTGATCGCGTGCCACGAAAAGTTGCATGGCTCGCTCACGGAAGCAGATCGAGCGAGTGCAGCCGATGCCATCGCCGATGGGCAGTTCCTCCTGAAGAATGGCTATTCATCCTCAGGTCTGACGGAGCGTTATGTTGGTCGGCTGCACCAACTGCGGGGCGAGTGGGCGGCATCCATCCCGTATCTCCAGGATGCTCGTTCAAAGTTGAACGCCGATGACTTGGTGGCCTGCGATCAGGCATTGGTGATGGCGCTCGTGAAGACCGGACGCGCCGGGGAGGCGACTGAGTTGATTGAGCGCGGCATCCGCGACAGCGGCAAGTTCTCCTCGACCTATCGCCAGATGCGTGAGCAATTGCTCCCCAAGCGGTAACTTTGGGGCACTCTGAGGTGTATTTGTCTAATAATAACTAACTTTAATCGGCTCATTCGCCGTTGTGAACGAACTCGATCATCGTGACGATTTCTAAATTCTGTTTCTTGATTCGGGTCAATTTCCGGGCATCTTCTTCCAGTCTCTACGAGCCCCTTAAGCACGTAGGCATGTCGGCCCCCTATGCCGACCCCAACTGCCTGTTCCCTTCACCATACTTGCGCAGG
>CAMDCW010000100.1 GCA_945890745.1 Phycisphaera mikurensis NBRC 102666 | reverse complement strand
GCGATGATCAGACCGATGATTGCGTGGTACGGAAAGAGCGGGCTATCGTCACCAAGCAGAAGCGAGATAACTGCGGCAACGATGAAGCCGCTCGAGAGCAGCCAATGAAAGAGGCGGGTCGGCAGATCCCAAATCAGAACACTTTTCATAGCAGGCTCCTTTGTTAGCGCCGCGGACGATCCGTCCGTTGTGAAGCCTCCTAAGGCCCCATCACATCCGTCTGTGCACCATACGCCCCAACGATCAAGCACATCTTCCCACCCCCGAAACGCCGAAACCCACGCTTTGCGCCTTGGGGCACGAAGTCAGGAGTCGGGGTGAAGGCTCACTCCTCTGGCCATGCCGTCTCTCAGCATGATCTCGAACTACAGTCGCGCCTGACCGCCCCTGGCGATCGTGGCTGGACCATCAAATGGGAACCTTCAGCATGAGCTATCTCAACAGGCGTGCGTCAATCTTTGCTTCGGTCGTCAGCGTCGCGTTGGGGACTGTCGGGTGCACCGCACCGCGTGCATCCTCGCAAAGATCAGACACGATCATCATCAATGTCGACCCGGCCGCGGAGATCAGCGGAGTCGTGCGAGCCGTGTTTCAGGATTCTCGCGGAACGCTTTGGATCGGCGGCGAATGCGACCTGTTCCGCTTCGATGGAATGACATTGACCAACTACGCCATCAAGGATGATGTGGGCCAGGGCGTCACGATCATGAAGATCGTCGAAGACAAGGACGGCAACATCTGGTGTGGCACAAGCGGTGGCCTCACCCGGATTGACGGCAAGTCATTCACGAGCTTTGGCGAGCAGCATGGACTGATCAGCAGCGGTGTCTGGAGCATGGCTGTTGATGCGAGCGGCGTGATGTGGATCGGCACCATCAATGGCGCCTACCGATTCGACGGGAGGACGTTTTCCCCCTTCCCGCTTCCGGAAGCTCAGCCTGATTCGACCCGAGGCATGACCAGCGGGAAGTTCGTGCATTGCATCACGGTCGACCGCAAAGGGCGGGTGTGGTTCGGCACCAATGGTGGCGCGTACATCTACGACGGAAAGACACTCACAAACATCTCTGAGCGCGATGGACTGCCGAACAACGCAGTCAGCAGCATTCTCGAAGACAGATCGGGGAACATCTGGTTCGGGACCGTTCACGGGGGCATCAGTCGGTTTGATGGAAAGGACTTCACAAACTTCACACAGCAGGGAGTCCTGGAAGGCGAGGAGATCTGGTGCATTCATGAAGGTCGATCCGGGAACCTGTGGATCTCCGCCAAGCAATCGCCCATGTATCGGTACGACGGCAACGCATTCACGAAGTTGAGGGTGCAGGACGAAATCACCTCGCTCGCGTTCACCCTCCTGGAAGACAGCAGCGGACGCCTGTGGCTGAGCGGGACGAACGGCCTCTTTCGGTATGACGGCGAGTCGTTCGTCCGAGTCACAAAGACCGATTTTTAGCCTCGGACCAAAAAAACGTACAAATTTCCCCTGTTTCCAGACCTCGGATCCCCGCTCCCCTCGACCGGATTGCTTCCCCACCTGGGGTCAAGTAATTCACCGATAGAAAACATTCCGGACACTAAAAACTTGTTCAGAACTGAACTTGCGCTACCTTGGGATGTAGATGGGCGCTTCCCGGGTGCTGTCGCTACCCCGGAAGGTCTACGCCCATGATCGTGCGGGACGATGCAGTGTTCGCCCCAAATTGCAAGAAACGAGTCACCTTTCATTGGAGCACCGCCTTTCATGATCGCATTCTTAACACGCATGAAGCCCATCGCCGCCTTGGCAGCCTTGGCTATCACTGGAATCGCCACAGCCGCTGATGTGGACATGTCTGGCTGGGCCACCTACGGCGGAATCGCCGTTACCACCAACAGTTCCACCACGATCGCCGTCCCCGGCGGCGTTACTGGCGTTTCCGCCATGAGCTTCAACAACCTCAGCTTTGACGCCATCAACGGCAGTTATCAAAGCGAGTTCAAGATCCGCGTCGAAGTCGCGGGCTCAACCACCGCCTTCTGGACCATCCAGCCATCGCCCACCGCTGCAGGCGGAACCTTCACTGGCTCCGGCTCGGGAACCACCTTCGGTGGCGCTCCCTTCACCATTCCAGCAGGGACCACCTCGCTCAAAGTCTTCGTCTACGAGACCTATGACGATGGCGGCGCCACCGCACAAGACGCCGCCGTCACGAGCGGCACGCTGACCGTCACCTTCGGCAACCCACCCCCACCGTTTGACGCATGCGCCGGTGCAACCACCGGAACCATCGGCGACAACACGCTGCCGATGAGTTCCACCGCTGCCAACCTTGACCTTGCCTGCGGAACCTTCGCAGCGGCCGCAAACAAGGCGAACTACCTGAAGTTCGTCGCCCCATCCACGGGCAACTTCACTGCAAACAACTGCTCGCAAACCGCTGACACCGTCATGGGTGCCCTCACGGTCTGCGGCGATCCTGCCAGTGCACTCACCTGCAACGATGACACCTGCGGTTTGGCATCGTCGATCAACTTTGCTGCAACGCAGGGTGACACCATCTACATCGCCGTCGGCATGTACAGCACCACCGCTGCACCACCGGCCACCATGCTGGTGACCATCTCTGAAGCAGCCCCTCCGTACGACGCCTGCGCCGCACCACCGACCGCGGTGCTGGGCGACAACGTTCTCACCATGAACCCTGGTGCCGCAGATCTCGACATCACGTGGGCCGGCGTGGTGGTCTACAAGTGCATGTTCCTCACCATCACCCCTGCGCAGAGCGGTCTCTACACCTTCTCCAATTGCGCTGACGCTGACTTCGACAGTTGGATCGTCATGGGCACCGTCTGTGGCGATGGCAACGCCGTGGAGTTCGGCAACGATGACGGTTGCGGAACCATTGCTGGCCCTTCGAGCCTGCAGGTCACCCTCAACGCCGGCGTCACCTACTTCATCGGCGTAGGCGGATATGCATCAACCACCGCGATCCCAGCAACCACCACCGTGGTAATGGACGCGCAGTTCTGCACGAGCGGCTACGACGCATGTGCTAACCAGACCGTGGTGCAGGTCGGCTCCAACAACGTTGTCGTCGACTGCGGCGCAGCCACCTTGGATCTCACCGGCTACTGGACACCAGCATTCGGCGACGCGGCTATCGGTACAGCGAACTATCTGAAGTTCGTTGCCCCAACCACCGGTCTGTTCGAAGCTGCCATGTGCGGCAATTCGTCCGACTCCCGTCTCGCGGTCCTGACCGCCTGCGGCGATTCGGCCACATTCCTCGCAGCAGATGATGACGGTTGCACCGATGGCGCAGCTCCATTCACCTCCAAGGTGTCTTGGAATGCGACACAGGGCCAGACGTACTACATCGCCCTTGGTTGCTATGTCGAAGCGGGTGCTTCTTTCCCAATCCCAGCCAACCAAGTGATCACCATCGGCGAGCCAGCTCCACCAGCTGACCCGTGCAGTCCGTCGGAAATCATCAACGCCAGCATCGGCATCACCGTCGTCATCCCAGATCAGTCCTTCCCGGACTTGGATATGACTGGCAGTGCTTGCACCTTCCAGTTTGCTCCGCAGGTGATCAATGCACCGAAGTACCTGAAGTTCACCCCTTCAGTCACTGGCGCGTTCACCATCGGCAACTGCGCTGACACTGGCACCACGGCCGACTGCCGCATCGCGGCGCTCACCACCTGTGGCGACGCTGGCACCACCATCGCGTGCGATGACGATGGTTGCACCGGTGGCGTGGCTCCGTTCACCTCACTCCTCTCACTTGACCTGGTTTCAGGCGTGACCTACTACTTCGCGGTCGGTAGCTACAACGCTGCTAACGCGGGGCCGTTCACCATTGAAATCACCGGGCCATCGGGTCCGCCGCCATGCTTGGGTGACATAAACCTCGACGGCTTTGTTCTTGGTGCCGACTTGGGTCTGCTCTTGGGTAACTGGGGCTTCTCCGGCACCGGTGACCTCAATAACGACGGCGTCGTGACCGGTGCAGACCTTGGACTGCTGCTCGGCGAATGGGGAACCTGCCCCTAATCGCACAACGGCTCGCTGGAGCCGTTGACACGTTGTGATCTTTCCACAGCCCGCACCCCGCAAAGGTGCGGGCTGTGCCTTTTGGCATGCGCAATCCTTATTTGCTAGCAAATCGTCAATTTGGTGATAAATTCTAAATATCGCGGGGCACAGTGTCTCCGAATACGTAGGCGAGAACCAATCGAAGGTTCTCCCTGCACTCACGGGATTGAGCCCAATCAACTGGAGACCCGACGATGCAAAACGGTAGACACGACACGAACAACGGTATTTCATCAGGCCACCGCCTGTCCAAGCATTTCCTCGCGTGCGCTGCCGCACTGACGACTGTTGCGTCGGTCGGTACTGCAAACGCCGGTGTGATTACGTGGGATGCCAACCTCGTCATCCCGAACAACATCGATGGTCAATACATTAACGTTGAGACTCAAACCTACGGCACCGCCGCTGGTGTGGTGGCTGGTTGGGACCTTAACCCCTACGGAACGTCCACCACCGCTATGAGCTGGTTCGCCGCATTGGCGCCGAGCGGTTGCGTCATGGGGCTCGGTCAAACCGGAACCACTACTGCTGTAGCAAGCGTGGCATCGGGAACGGTTGTCAGTTCAGCTTCCACCTATGGCAACACTGCGTCGAGCGTCACCGCCGGCGGCTGGCAGCTCAATGCAGACAACTACTTCGGCTTTCGATTCACTGCTTCTGATGGATTGACCCACTACGGCTCCGGCATCATCACCATTGGCGCGACGATGGGCGTCCGCACGCTCAAATCGGTCTCCTATGAGTCCGTTGCAGGAGTGGCGATCACTGCTGGCTCAGGCGGACCGCCGCCGGCCTACGACCCGTGCGCATCGTTCAATCCAACGGTTTCGGTTGGTATCAACAATGTTGGGATGAACTCGACAACCGCAACCGATCTTGCGCTCGGCTCGTGCGGAACGGCATACAAGGCGAACTACTTCAAGTTCGTTGCGCCAGTAGATGGGGCATACTCGTTCAACGGGTGCGCACAGAGCGGCGTGCGGTTCGCGATTCTCGACGGCTGCGCAGCCGGTTCAGGCGTACTCGCCTGCAGCGGATCGTGCAGCGCGGCAATGAGCATGACCGCGGGTCAAACCGTCTATTGCGTTGCTGGCGGAGACTCGGCAGGCACCGTCCTGACGTCCCCGCTCAACATCGTTGTCATTGCTCCGGCAGTTCCGGCATGCAGTGGCGCAACGGTGGCCGTGTTTGGTGACAACGCATTTGATGACACCGCCGCAACCACACCGCAAGTAGTCCAGTCAAACGCAGCCAACACAACCGTCGCAACTATCCAGAAGTCGACGTGGTTCAAGTTCACTGCTGGAGCCACTGGCGCGTACAGCATCAGCCTGTGCGGCGCGACTGGTGACACCCTGCTGGCGATCGGTGCCGTGTGCCCGTCGGTCGGCACTACCTTCCAGACGCTCGCGTTCAACGACGATAGTTGCCTGGTAGCGGGTAGCACAACAAGTTTCCTCGCTAGCTTCATCGATGCCACCAACGGCGGTGCAACGGGTACCTATGCTGGCTTCCCGCTGACGCAGGATCTGGTGTTGGGTCAGACTTACTACATCGTTGCTGGCTCGTTCAGCGCAACGGTAAACGTGACTGCCACTCTCAAGATTGATGGACCGCCACAAGCGGGCGCATGCATCGGCGATCTCAACTTGGACGGCGTTGTCAACGGCGCCGACCTTGGTTTGATGCTTGGCGCGTGGGGCGCATGCTCGGGCGGGACGCCTGGATGCCTCGGCGACTTGAACCTTGACGGCGTAGTCAACGGCGCTGACCTTGGCCTGCTGTTGGGCGCTTGGGGCGCCTGCCCATAACCGCCTGCCGGCTCGCCGGCGCCGGTGACATCATGTGAAATTCCACCGCCCGCACCGTAAATCGGTGCGGGCGGTGTGCTTTGCGACCAGATCAATCGGTTATTTGTTGGCAAATTGAAAATTAAGGGCTAAATTTCCTGCCGTCACGAAACTTCCACATTACCCGGAGAAACAGAGATGACAGACATGACTCGCACGAACGTGGGCGCCACTGCATCAGGATCCCGCCTTTCCCAGCACTTCCTTGCTGCAGCCGTGGCTGCGAGTTCGGCCTCGCTCCTTGCCGCGCATAGCGCGTCTGCTGACATCATCTACAGCGGAGTCATCAACTTCGCTTGCGCCGTCGACATTGATGGTTGCTACATCAATGTTGAAACAGGCCTGCTCAGTAACGGACCAGGCACCGGCGTTCCAGGATGGGACGTGAATCCCTACTCGACCACCGGCGGCATGAACTTCTTCAACTCGACCGGCGGCGGACAGATTCGCTATCCGGGAGTGACTACTGGCGCAGCCGGCAACGTGGCGCTCAATACACCAGTCACGTCTACTAGCTCATACAACACTTCAACCACCCCAGTCACCTTCGGCTCCGCCGCTGGTAACTGGCAGTACAGCGCTGACAACATCATCGGCTTCAAGTTTGTTGCATCCGACGGACTGACGCACTACGGCTGGATGCGATTCGCCATGGGCGCCGCTGGCAGCTCGGGAACTTCAATGACCCGCACGGTTGTTGACTATGCATGGGAAAACATCGCGGGGTTGCCGATCAATGCGGGAAGCCAAGGCGGTCCACCGCCGACGTACGACCCGTGCGCTGCATTCAACCCAGTCGCGTCAACCGGCATCAACAACCTGCCGCTCAACCAGACGACGTCCACTGACTTGCCGGTTGCTGGCGGATGCGGATTCGTCGCGTACCACGCCAACTACTTCAAGTTTGTAGCCCCCTTCAGCGGCGCGTTCACCATCGACACCTGCGCAAGCGGTGCCGATACGCGCATGGCGATCTTGGATGGCTGTGCAGCAGGCTCAACGGTTGTTACCTGCAACGACAATTCCTGCGGTACGTCGTCAAGCGTGGTGCTGAATGCCACTGCGGCGCAGACGTATTACATTGTGATCGGCGGCTCATCGTCGGGCGCAGTACTGCCTTCTCCGATCGTTGTAACCGTGACCCCGCCGCCAAGCCCGGACTGCGCCGCAGCTGCGGCCGTGGCATTCGGTACCAGTCCGTTTGACAATGCTGCCACCACGGGTAACCAGACTGTCGGCACGAACGCCACTGCAACCGCGACCACCATTATCTACAACGCTGCCTGGTCCAAGTTCACTCCGGCTGTCACGGGTGCGTACACCTTCAGCGTGTGTGGCTCAGTGAATGACACCAAGATGGCACTCAGCCAAGTGTGCCCCGGCGCAGGATCCACCCTGGCGTCCATTGCCTACAACGATGACAACTGCGCATGCTCCACTGGGTGCACTGGCAATTACTCGAGTGGGCTCAACGCGACGAACACGGGCCTTCCGCTCACGCAAGACTTGGTGGCGGGTCAGACCTACCACTTGGTAGTTGGCAGCTACAGCGCTACCTCCGGCGCAGTGAGTGGTTCGCTGGTCATCGACGGTCCGACACAGCCACCGCCGTCATGCTTGGGCGACCTCAACTTGGACGGCGTTGTCAACGGTGCCGACCTTGGACTGCTGCTTGGAGCATGGGGCGCCTGCCCCGGCGACGTTCCTGGATGCCTCGGCGACCTGAACATTGACGGCGTAGTCAACGGTGCCGACCTTGGTCTGCTGCTCGGCGCATGGGGTGCATGCCCCTAAGTCAGCGCGTGGCGCTCGCCCCGAACTGACGCTCAACGTGTAGTTGGGCAATGATCTGATCCTTCCACCGACCGCATCCACTGGGTGCGGTCGGTGTGCTTTTTGGCAGTGATCAGGTGACCGATGGCACTCAGTGGCACGGTGCGGCCCGCAATGCCATTATGCTCCATAAATGACCATTGCACCTGTTGCACACGACTGCGTGACCGTCCATCCGGCAGCAACCGGCATGGGACTCTTTGCGCTGAAGGCGGCCGAGCCCGGCACTGCACTTGCCGAGCTCGATGGAACTATCGGCGCAACGCCAACGCTGTACAGCATCGAGATGGGACCAAACAGTCATTTGCATCCATTCGCTGAGGTCTTGCAAGCAAACGACCTGCACCGCTGTCGTTGGCGTTTCCTCAATCACAGTTGTGCACCGAACTGCTGGATCGACGGACGCACGTTGCGCGCTCTGCGCCGCATCGAAGCGGACGAACAACTGACGTTTGATTACAACACCACCGAATGGTCGATGGATGCGCCCTTTGCATGTGCGTGCCGCGCGTGTAGCGGCGCAGCCATCCGTGGCTACGCGCACCTGACCAGTGCGGAACGCGCGCAACGCGAGCCGTATGTCGCAGCCCACCTTCGGGCGCGTGCGGTGCATGGAAACGCTTGACGCAATCTTTCAGCGTGCGCTCGCTGCTCACGGCGATCGCATAGCTATTGACATTCCGCCGCGCGGTAGGCGCGCGCGCATTCAACTGACCTACCGTGATCTGGATGAGCGTGCATCAGTCATTGCGTGTGCCATTGATGTCGTACCGGGCCCGCCCGACCCCGCTTCGCAATCCATTGTGGTCATCATGTTGCCGCGCGATTCGCCGGACGTGTACGCCGCACAATTGGCTGCATCGCGGCTGAATTGCGCGTTTTGCTGCGTGGATGAGGCCTTTCCTGATTGGCATATCCGCTCAGTCATTGCCGATGCCCAGCCACGCGCGGTGCTCTGTCACACGAACGGAGCTACTCGGCTGCGCGACCTCGCGGGCGGGCATCCGCTGTTGGACGTGAACGCTGTAATCGAAGCGGGATTGGCAACAACACCCCACGCGACGGCGGCGCGCACCTCTGCTGACCAATCACCGACAATCGCTACTCCGCACGCGCGCCACACCGCGCTCGCCTCCCTCATTTACACCAGCGGTACCACCGGCGCTCCCAAGGGCGTCATGATTGAGCACGCCAGTATTGCAAGTTTGGTGCGCTCTGACATGGCACGGTTTGGTCTTGGCCCTGGCGATCGCGTGGCGCAATGCTCAAGTAATGCGTATGACTCAAGTATTGAAGAGACGTGGATGGCGCTAGCCGTTGGTGCAACGCTGGTGCCCGTGGATGACGAACGCGTTCGATCTGGGCCAGACCTTGTTCCGTGGATGCGTGCGGAGCGGATCAATGTGTTCTGTCCACCACCAACGCTCTTGCGCGCCATGGGTGTTGAACATCCGCCCAGCGAGCTGCCCGACCTGCGGCTTCTGTACGTGGGCGGCGAAGCACTGCCGCAAGACCTCTCGGACTTGTGGAGTCAGCATGTGTGGCTTGAGAATGGCTACGGGCCAACCGAGTGCACAGTGACGGTGGTGCGCGGTCGTATGCAACCGGGAGTCCCGGTGCCCATTGGTACGGCCGTTGACGGCAACGAGGCATTTGTACTCAACGATGCGGGCGAGGTGATCGGTCACGGAACCGAAGGCGAACTGTGGATGCGCGGCATTGGCTTAGCGCGCGGGTATCGAAATCTCCATGAAACGACGGCAGAACGCTTCGTTGAGCATGTAACGCTTGGACGCATCTACCGAACCGGTGATCGAGTGCGCGCACGGGCGAACGGCGACCTTGAGTATCTCGACCGCGCTGATGGGCAAGTGAAATTGCGCGGATACCGCGTGGAACTTCCAGCGATCGAAGCGTGCCTGATGGAACACCCCAGCGTTACTCATGCGGCATGCGCAGTGGTTGGCGATGGCGCACATGCCAAGCTCGGCGCATGTGTTGTGCTAAACACTCGCTCCGCCACAGAGAGCGAAATGCTTACTAGCACGCTCAGCGCGTGGGTGCGCGAACGATTGCCCATCTACATGGTGCCAGCACATGTGCGCGCGGTGGATTCAATACCAACACTCGTCAGTGGAAAGATTGATCGACGCGCGATGGCTGCGGCACTTGCTGACGGCTTTCAATCCATTGATCCAAGTATGGTTGAACATTGGGATTCGGTGTGTGGGGATCATTCGCGCTCCATCGAAGAACGCGTGTGCGCTGCATTTGCAGCATCACTTGGAATGAGCAACGCGCCCGCACCAAGCGCGAACTTCTTCACTGACCTCGGCGGCGATTCGCTGCGTGCCGTGGATTGCCTGCTCCGCCTGCGCCGTGGATGCGCAGTCAGTAGCGGTGTACGGGACATCTACGCAGAGCCAACCGCGGCTGGGCTGGCACGCGTGATTCAGCGCCAGGGATTCGATCAGCCGCGTGTGGCCGATGGCAACACGAATCAGCGTGATTTGCAGCCAACAAACGGCACATTAAACAACGCGAGTCCAGAGAACAAACACGGCACTGCATTGCTCGGATCCATTGGTCAAGTGCTCATCGTTGCACTTGGCTTCGTTCCGCCCGCGTGTGCCGCGTACCTACTGCTGTTCCATGCACTTCCTGCGCTCGTGACTGCCATCGGCGTGGCGCATGCGGTGTGGCTCACGCCGCTGGCACTCATGGTGCTTGCGGCGCTGTGGCTACCAGTCAGCGTATTCATGACGCTGGCAACAAAGCGCGTCCTCATCAATCGGTACCACGTGGGTCGCGTTCGGGCATGGAGTCCGCAGTTTGTACGCGAGTG
>CAMDCW010000099.1 GCA_945890745.1 Phycisphaera mikurensis NBRC 102666 | reverse complement strand
GCATGTGCCAAATCAAGTGCATGTAGCGCACATCGTCCGCCGCGTAACCAAGCTGAGCGGGCGTGAGTGGTCGGGCGTCCCAATTGGTAAACGTATGAGCCTTGCCAAGTCGGTAACCAGTCAGCGTCTCTAGCACGGTGCCCAGGCTTGACGGCCATGGCATCCACGCGAGCGCAGCAGCGACCTGCGTGTCGAACACCTCGCTCGGCTCAATACCTGCTCCGCGACGGAGTATGTCAATATCGGTATCGCCGCTGTGGACAAGAATGGTGCGGCCCGGCTCAGCGATCGAACGGAAGAACTCGCCCAAGTCATGACCAGCAGCCTCAAAGGGCAGCGGATCGACCAATGCAAGCGCAGTGGGTGTTGCCACCTGCACCAAGCACAGCTTGGGATAGAAACTCTCTTCGCCAATGAATTCCGTGTCGTACGCGACCACCGGATGCGAACGAATGTCGGCGATCAGTACCGCCAACGCCTCGGGCGTGGTAATCACCTCGGCCACCGCTTTAGAGACCAATGGGTGATCAAACGGCTCACGCGGTGAAGCCCCGCCGTGATTGTGATCGGCTGCTTCGTGTTCCTGAGAGCGCTTCTTGCGGCGGTAATTCACGTCGAGGGGTCAATTCCCGACCATGACGGTCGGTGCTGTTGAAAGCGGGAGACGGGACTCGAACCCGCAACCTGCTGCTTGGAAGGCAGCTGCTCTGCCATTGAGCTACTCCCGCAGAGAGAGCGGGATTGTATCACGAACACCGGTGCAATTGCTGCCTCTTAGGCAATCAATCCCGAGTGAACCCGGGCGTCCGGCGTGACTCCGGTCAGGTGGCGCTCCAGCCCGGCATGCCGGTACGCAAGGCGGCGGTGATCAAGGCCAAGGAGATGCAGAATGGTTGCCTGCAGGTCCTTCACTGGCACCGGATCGCGCACCACGCGGCAGCCCAAATCGTCCGTCTCGCCGTAGGTGGTGCCGGCATTGCACCCTCCCCCCGCAAGGAGCACCGTAAAGCAATGCGGGTGATGATCGCGGCCGAAGAAATCTTTCTTCCCGTCACGGAACTCTGCCATCGGCGTTCGGCCAAACTCGCCGCCCCACACAATCAGCGTTTCATCAAGCAAGCCGCGTTGTCGCAGATCATTGATGAGCGCCGCCACGGGACGATCAGACTCTTGGCACTTCTTGGGAAGCTGGGTGAGTATGTCATCAGTGGCACTGGTTCCGTGTGCATCCCAACCCCAATCAAAGAGCTGTACAAAGCGAACGCCGCGTTCTGACAGACGGCGCGCGAGTAAGCAGTTGTTCGCAAAGCTTGCTTTCCCTGGCGTGGCGCCGTACGCCTCCAGTGTTGCCGCATCCTCATGCGAAATGTCCATGGCATCCGGAACACTCGCCTGCATCCGAAACGCAAGCTCATACTGCGCGATACGCGCATCCGTCTCTGGATCAGCAGCACTCGCAACCGCCATGGAGTTCAAGTCTTGCAGCGCATCAAGCATGCGACGCCGTGCGGCGCGATCGACGCCTTCGGGATTCTTGACATAGAGGACCGGGTCGCCGGAAGCTCGGCATTGCACGCCCTGAAACGCACCGGGAAGAAATCCGCTTCCCCATACGCTCTTGCCGGCATCCGGGGTTTTGTCACCGGAAACGAGCACCACAAATCCAGGTAACTCCGAGGCTTCGCTGCCCAATCCGTACGTCAACCAAGAACCCATGGAAGCACCGCCAAATCGCGGGTCGCCAGTGTGCAACAACAACTGCGCCGGCGCATGATTGAATTGGTCGGTGGTACAACTCTTCACAATGCACAGGTCATCTGCCACAGATGCAAGGTGCGGGATCAATTCGCTCAACTCCTGCCCACTGCGTCCGTGTCGTGCAAATTTATAGGGGGTTCCAAGCAGTGTTGGATGACCTTTGATGAAAGCAAAGTGCTCCCCCTTCAGTAGTTCATCGGGGCACGGCTGACCATGGTGCCGCACCAGCGCTGGCTTCCAATCGAAGAGTTCGTGCTGGCTTGGGGCGCCCGCAAGATGAATAAAGATCACCCGCTTGGCACGTGCTGCAAAGTGCGGTGCACGCACCATCAGTGGATCGATCGCCGAGCCCGCGGGCGGCAACGACACCGTATTCGCATGTGCACTTTTCTCACTGCCCAGCATGGCGGCCAGCGCAACTCCGCCAATTCCCCATGCTGAATTTCCTAAGAATTGCCGCCGCGTCATCGCTTGCAGCTCCGCCATGTATTCGGCGGGCGTGGCAACCATGCGGGGACGGGGGTGGTGGTGCGACATGGATCGAGGTCAGGTTCGCGAAAGAAACTCATCAAGATTCATGATTGTGGCTGCTGCAGCAGACCATACCGAAAGTTCAGACGCTGGCTGTGTTGCGGTAGTGGCGGCCGCCCGCTCACCTGCTACAAGCTGCGCTAACCGCGCACACTCTTCGTGGCGCGGGGTGCGCACCAGCGCGGCGGACAACATCCAGCGCGCTCGTTCCGTATCACTGGCTCCCGGCGTTGCATTGATCGCCCGTTGCGCAAATGCTGCAGCAGCCTCCACGAACGTTGGGTCATTCATCGCCGCCAGCGCCGCAAGTGGCGTATTGGTGCGGATCCTTCGCACCGTGCATGTTTCCCGTGAAACAGCGTCGAAATTCATGAGCGAAGGATGCGGGCTTGATCGACGCCAGAAGGTGTAGATAGCGCGACGGTAGCGATCGCCACCCTCGCTCGTGGTCCATCCATCACCGCTGTACACCACCATCCACGTGCCATCGGGCTGGTGTGGAAACACTGGCGGCCCGTGCATCGTGCGATCAAGAAGTCCTGCCACCGCTAATGATTGATCGCGAATCGCTTCTGCTTCAAGGCGAAAGCGCGGCGCTCGGGACATCATCCGGTTGTCTGGGTCAATGCGCAGCGCCGCGTCCGAAGGTTGCGCGGACACGCGGTACGTGCGCGACTTGACGATTTCACCGATCAGCGCCTTGCGCGACCAACCCAGCTTTTGCAGTCGACTTGCCACGAAATCAAGCAGCACCACGTCCGACGGACGCGTCCCCGCTTCACCAAAGTCCTCCAACGTCTCCACCAGTCCGCGTCCAAAGATGGTCTCCCAGATGCGATTCGCTTCCACGCGCGCCGCCCGCGGATTGGCTGGATCCATGATCCACTGTGCCAAACCAAGGCGATCCGAACGCTGCGTTCCCTGCGGCGGGAAACATGCGGGCGTACTTGGAGCCACAGCATCGCCAAGTGCGCGCCAATTGCCGCGCGTAAACACGTTCGTTGCACGCTGTTCACTGGCCGGCAATTCCTGCATCACTGGAACAGTGGTAGTGCCCCGTTCCCACGCAACATGCAACAGCGGGCTGTCGTCGTCGCGATCCGCGTCGGCGGTTTGATTGAAATACGCGAGCGCTGCGTAGTAATCGCGGTGATCGATGGTGTCGTACGGATGTGCATGACACTGCACACACTGCATCGATGTACCCATCCATGCAAGCCACGTGGTGACGCTACGGTCCATCACTGCTGCGACACGAAACTCCTCATTGTCTGTTCCACCCTCATCATTCGTGAGTGTGAGCCGATGAAAGGTGGTGGCAATCCGGTCATTCTCAGTAGCGCCGGGCAGCAAATCACCAGCGATGACTCGCTCCGTGAATTGGTCATAGGGCATGTCGCTATTCCAAGCGTCAATGAGCCAATCCCGAAAGCGCCACACGTCACGGCGCGCGTCCTTCTCATAGCCCTTGGTGTCTGCATAGCGAGCAAGATCAAGCCAAACGCGCGCCCATCGTTCCCCGAATGCTGGTGATGCCAAGAGTGCATCCACGGTGCGCTCCCACTGCGCCGGGCTCGGATCTGCAACGTATGCCGACACCAGCGCGGCGTCAGGCGGAAGGCCAGTGATGTCCAGCGCGGCTCGGCGAACCAATGACTCTGGCGCAGCCTCCGACGGCAGCGGGATACCAGCACTGGCAAGTCGAAGCGATACCGCCCGATCAATTCCATGAGTGTTCCACAGTGACTCCGGAGCAGGCGCCGGCATCTGCTCTTCAATCGGTCGCAACGACCAGAGCACCGGGTACACAGCGCCCGCATCGATCCACGCGCGCAGCGTTGCCACTTCATCCGCCGAGAGCGCTGGCCCCTCTGCTGGCATTCGCAATTCTGGATCATCATGCAGCACACGCGTGAGGAGCGCGCTTGCCGCAGCGTTACCAGGAATGATGGCAGGCGGTCCCTTGGTACGAGTTTGCAGCGCGCGATCCCGCCACGCCAAATTCAATCCCGCCTGCTCACGCACCCCGCCATGACAACGAAGACATCGCGACACCAAGATGTCGTGTGCACGTTCAGCAATCATGGCATCCGCGGCATCGTCAACACGCTGCGGCGGCGCCACCATAGCCATACCCACAAGGATGATTCCTGCACACGCAGCCAGCATGCCACCCTTACCGCCGAGGAGTCCCGCAGATGCGACAGACTGCTTGAATCGGCATCAAATATGCCAATTCAAGCAGTCTGCACATCATGAAACTCACTTGAACGGATCAGTGGCTTGTACGTCAGAATTGGGAGCGTTCTTCACAACCACTTCCACCTCAACGGTGCGCGCAACTTCGCGTTTGCCGTCGGTTTCCCACGGCCGCATCAGAACAAAGCGCATCTTGGCGTCGCCCTGAGCCACCGCGGTCATCCCAAAGGTCGACATGGTGGCGCCACCGGGTCGGGCCTTCGTACCAGCCACTGGCTCAACCTTGCCAGCGGGGTCACCCGTGGTCATCTGCATGTTGCCCGGAACTGGGCCTGCGAGCGACCATGCGAAACCCGTTCCCGCATACGCGCCGAGTCGGACTTCCAGGCGATCACCAACCTTCATTTCACCCTCACGGGTGGAACGATCAGCTTCGACTGCATCCGGCCCACTGTCCGCAGGAACTTCAATGACCAAAATTCCACCCGAAGAATGCGGCGGCGCAAACACCGAACATCCACTCGACAACACGGTTGCCAGCACGGTGGTGGCCACGAGCGCTGAAGTCATGCATCGATAGCAGACGTCTTTCAGCATGATTCCACCGCGCTCTGAATGGCCGCAAAGTCCACCTGCTGCCCCGCTTCATCATTGACCTTTGCGTACACCACTTTGCCCGCCGCATTGATGACGAACGCAGCGCGCTTGCCAACACCCTTCAAGCCCATCAGGTTCTCATAGAGCGCTCCGTAGGTGCGGCTCACTTCCTTGTTGAAGTCAGAGAGGATGTCAAAGGGAATGGAGAGTTCTTGCTTGAACTTGTCGGTGACAAACGGGCTATCAACGGAAATGCCATACACCGCGCAGCCAAGCTTGGACCAATTGGACCAATCATCGCGGAAGGTGCAGAACTCGGTGGTGCACACGGGACTGAACGCCAAAGGGATGAAGAGCAGCACCACCTTCTGGTGGCCGATCACGTTGCCGACATCGATTTCGTGTCCAGGGCGTGCGGGAAGTTTGAAGGCTGGCGCGTGGGAACCAATGGTCACGGACATGGGGTGTGCTCTCAAAGTCAGGTCTTCCCAGAGGCTTGTGCTGCTGCCACGGCGGCCGGCAAGCCATCCTCAGGGTCCTAGAAGTCTAACGCCCGGCCGTCCGGCCGCCAGTCGCCCCGGCATAGATCCGGCCGCCGAGAACACCAAACACAGGCAAAGTTTGAACTATTCACTCACATGCCAAGTATGAGTGCAATAAGTTCAGGATTTCCGAGGGCAAATGCCTTGATTGACCGTATGAAACAAGACACGATTGCGTCACACTTAACACGGACAATGGTCAAAGTAGCCCATGGTTCCACCGTACCCCGGGCACGGCCCGCATGAATCGCCAGTGCACACACAGGATCGCCGCGAGATGACCCCCCTCACCGTATCGACGTCGGCGCGCCTTGCAGCCATCGCGGCGGCGATTGTGTTGGCGCCGCTGCTTGGGCAACATGCCGGTGCGCAAACGTGTGCCGCACCGCTCACTGCATCACTCGGTGACACAGCCATTACCACTACTGCCGGCAACCATATCAATCTCACTGGCATCTGCGATATCTCAGCCATTGGAACTGACATCATCTACAACACCACGTGGGTTCGGTTTGTAGCACCTGCAACCGGCACCTACATCGCGCGCACGTGCGGCTCGGTGACGTTTGATTCCAAGATCGCTGTGTTCACCAATTGCTCCAACTTGGCGTCAGTCATCGCATGCAACGATGACACTGCCGGTTGCACGATCACCACTGGTCAGGCTTGGGCCTCAAAAGTTTCTTTCCCCGCACTCGCGGGCACCTCCTATTACATTGCGATCGGTGGATTTGGATCAAGTACTGCAGGCGTGGGCAGCGTGAACATCGCCTCGGACGGATCAACTGATACCGGTGGCGGCACATGCGCCACTGCCATCACCGCGGCCAGTGGACTCAACGCGTTTAACACCGTGGCCTCCACCGAGAGCATCAACCTCGCCGGACTCTGTGAACTCGGATCCGCGGGCGACGACATCATGCACCGCGTTCGTTGGTTCTCCTACCTGGCAACATCATCAGGAAATCTCGAACTTTCTACCTGCGGATTGGCTGCGTTTGATACTCGGCTTGCTGTGTTTGCTTCGTGCAGCACCGCAAGCGTCTTTGCCTGCAACGACGATTCCACAGGCTGCGATACCTTCACTAGCAAACTTCAGTTTGCGGCCATCGCCGGCACCACCTACAAGATTGCCGTCGGTGGATTTGATGTCACCAGCGCCGGCGCCGGACAACTGCAAATCACCCCGAACGCCCCGCCTCCACCCGCATGCGGAACCAGCACCAATGATTGCTGCATTGCAGCCGCCACGCCATTCTGCTCAGACTCTGCCTGCTGCGGCTTGGTGTGCAATGAAGATCCCTACTGCTGTTCCAGCGACGGCAGTTGGGACTCCACCTGCGCTGTTCGCGCGAGCCTCCTGTGCACTTCATGCGGTGCGGGGGTGTGCACCCTACCTCCGTCCAACATCACCGAAGCAGAGCCGTGCGGCGCTGACCTGAACGGCGGTTGCAACAGCGAAGGCACTCCCGTACAAACGATCTCCGTCGGCGCCCGCGTGCGCGGAACCTACTGGGCGGATGGCGACGCTCGCGATACTGATTTCTACCAATTCACCGTCGCTGCTGGCTCCACCATCGCACTTGAGCTTTATTCAAAGGGCCCCGGACGGGTGTTCCTCTTGGACGATGTCTGCTCTCCAACGGTGCTTGCGTCAAGCAACCCGGATGCAGCATCGTGTCCGGGCACTGCAACCGCTTGCGTTGCGGCCGGCACCTATCGCCTGCTGGTTGCTACCACGGTGTTCTCCGGATTCCCTTGCGGCACGGGCGAATCCAATGAATATGTACTGGTACTCAACGCCAGTCCATGCGATGCCACCCCACCAAGTAATGATGAATGCGCCACTGCGCAGGTCGTACCAGCGCTCGGTGCTGCGCTGACCTTTGATACTCGCCTGGCAACCAACTCGCCACAACCGATGGATCCACTGTGTGACGAAGGCACCGGCACGGGCATCACCCGCGACGTCTGGTATTCGTGGACGCCGAGCGCAGGTGTCGCCCGGATCACCACGTGCGGGACCGCCAGCTTCGACACGCGACTGGCCGCCTACGACAGTTGCGACGGGTCAACACTCGCTTGCAACGATGACTACGCCGGTTGTGATGGATTCACTAGCCGCATCGATATTCTTTCCGATGGTCAAACGCCCATGCGTGTACGCCTTGGTGGATATGACTCCACTGGCACCGGCACGGTGACATTCACCGTCGTTCCACAGCCAGCAAATGACAATTGCTCGGGCGCCATCACTATCACCAATGGAGCTACGGCGTTCAATACCGACGCAGCCACCGATAGTGATCCGCCGCTTGATCCGCTCTGCGATGAAGGCTACGGACTACCCATCGTCAAGGACATCTGGTACCGCTATGTGGCGACGTGCAGCGGCCAAGTGGTGGTCAGTACCTGCACTTCAGCAACCTTTGATACTCGGCTTGCGGCGTACACCGCCTGTGGTGGCACACTCATCGCCTGCAATGACGACAGTACCGGCTGCACCCTCCTCACCAGCCGCATGACCATGACCGTTGCGAGCGGTTCGGAGTACCTCATTCGTGTTGGCGGACACGCCACGGGCGGTACGGGAACACTCAACGTTTCCTGCGGAGGTAGTAGCGGCGGAACCCCAAATGACACCTGCGCAACGGCAACCATCGCAAACACAGGCGCCAACGCATTTGATAACACACTGGCAGTAAGCAACGCCCCCACTGCTCCATCGGGTGGCTGCCTGGGCGACGGATTCTTTAATGACGTGTGGTTCTCGTTTACTCCCGCGTTTAACGGCGCCGCCACCTTCTCTACTTGCGCTGGCGCCACCTTTGACACACGTCTTGAACTGTGGACCGGTTGCCCAGGAAGCAGCGGCGCCTCCGTCATCGCGTGCAACGATGACTACTGCGGCAATCTCAGCGCGATGACAGCCACGCTCACGTGCGGCGGAAACTATTGGATTCGAATCGGTTCATGGGGATCGGCTGGATTCGGTAGCGGAACGCTGAGTATTGCTGAGGGAACTATTCCATGTGTTTCGCCGTGCCCCGCTGACCTGAATCACGATGGCGTGATTGGCGGCAGCGACCTCGGCCTCATGCTCGGAAACTGGGGCTTGAGCGGGATCGGCGATCTTGACAACAGCGGCATGGTGAATGGTGCCGATTTGGGAATCTTGCTCGGTTCGTGGGGAAACTGCACTGGTTAACTTGCACGTGACGATCGGTTCGTTCTGGCTTTGATGCAGCCGATGACGGTACTTCTGCGAACGTTGGATAGCATCTCCCTTCCGAGATACTGCCCTGATCCCGCCTGATACTGCCTGACTTCCCCGATGAACTTCGTACACACTCTCTCCTCTGCACTGGTAGCCATCGCCACTTCGCTGACGCTGGCCTTGACTCCATGCAGCATGGCGCAAAACTGCGGTAACGGCACCGACAGTTGCCTCACCCCGCACACCCTGCCCGGATGCTCCGACAGCGATTGCTGCAGCACCGTTTGTGCCCTAAGCCCGGAGTGCTGCCTGGTGACGTGGGATGCCGGCTGCGCCGCGACTGCTGATTCAAATTGCGTTGGTCTGTGCGGCGCCACTGCCAGTGGTCTATGCACGACGCCTCACAACAACGGAGCGTGTTCCGACGGCACATGCTGCAGCACTGTCTGCGCAGTTGATCCAAGCTGCTGCGATTTTAGTTGGGATAGCACCTGCGTCTTTGAGGCTGACTTCTACTGCATCGCCGGTCCACCAGTGCAATGCGGTCTCCCAGGCCAAGGTGGCTGCACGTCATTGCACTCCACTCCCGGCTGCGAAGACACCGCGTGCTGCAATGTGGTGTGCGGTGTTGACCCATCGTGCTGCTCGGGTGCGTGGGATCAATTCTGCGTGCAATGGGCCGGGCAATACTGCGGCGCGTGCACGCTGGCATGTCCAGCAAACGCCACCACCGAACCGGAGACCTGTGGTACGCGCAATAATGATCCATGTGAAAGCGCTGACCAAACCGCTACCCCAATGACAGTCACCGGTGGCGGCGCATGCGGGCAATTGAACGGATTCGTGGTCGAGGGAGTATGGAACGGCGATCGTGACATTTATTCGATCACCATTCCTGATACGGATGGCGACGGCTTGGCTCGCGCCACCCTGCACCTTGCATCCACTATTCCAACGTTTGCGGTCCTGGTTCCTGCTTCGTGCCCAGTGAATATTCCGGCGGCACTGATCAAGGTCAACGCCCCGAATTGCGTCGACATTACTGCCGCGGCATGCATTGCGCCCGGCAACTACTGGGTCCTTGTGGCACCAGGAACATTCCCCACCGTCGGTGCCAGCGCCAACATCCTGTGCGATTCCCTTCCGAGCTACAACGTGCGCGTTGAAGTTTCGCAACTCGGCTGCTCGCCGGTCTGCTCCAGCAACGCTGGACCGTGCTTTGAAGTGCATACAAGTCCCGGCTGCAATGACGCCACCTGCTGCAACGCCACCTGCGCCATCGACCCATTCTGCTGCAGCAGCACATGGGACTATGACTGCGCTCGCCAAGCAGCAGTCACCTGCAACGCACCGATTCCGGTCAACGACACCTGCGCCGGCGCCCTGCCAATAAGTATTGGGGAGACCATCGAGTTCAGCACCATGCGCGCGGCAGTTGAAGCGCCCGGAGTTCCTTCGACTTGCAACTCAAGCACCGGCCTCAACATCGGTCCCGACCTGTGGTACTCGTACAACGGCGAACGCTCCGGCAATGTGGTGGTCAACACCTGCGGCTCGGCCACCGACCTTCGCATCGTGGTCTATGGCGGCACATGCGCCGTACCGACGGTGATTGGCTGCGGTTCGAGCAGCGTGGTTTGCAGCCCAAACACCGGCGCCCGCGTGCAGTTCGCTTCGGTGTGCGGCAACAGCTACTTGATTCGGGTCGGCGGAGAAACCGCGCAGATTGCTGGTCCTGGGCGCATTTCACTTTCAGCGCCCGGACCTGTGTGCCCCGCATTCTGCCCATCAGACCTCAACCGCGATGATGTTGT